>CAYXEG010000014.1:22239-32959 GCA_964463875.1 uncultured Dehalococcoidales bacterium | reverse complement strand
GTTGACCGGGTAGTACGCGATCGCGCGGCCGGCGAACGCCTCCGCGGCCTGCGGCACGTCGAAGGCCTGCTGCGCGCCGGGCGCGAGCTCGAACGGGGACGCCTTCGGGCCCTTGCGCGAGAGCATGTCCTCGTACATCGTGAGCGTGCCGCGCCGCGGCTCGGCCGAGTTGTTCTTCAGGACGGCGACGCACTTGACCCGGTCGCCGTCGGCCAGCACGACATGCCGTTCCTCGAGCAGGTCGCGCGCCGCCAGGTTCGCGACCGCATCGTGGAATCCCGCCTCCTTTGACCCGACGAACAGCATCTCGCCGCGCCGGAGCATCGCTCGTATCCGGGCAATCAGCTCTCTCAGGCTGAACGGTTTCGTCATGTAGTCATCGGCGCCGATTTCCAGCCCGATTATTTTATCGATTTCCTCGTTCTTCGCGGTCAGCATCAGCACCGGCATTGTCATATCTTTTCTCAGGATGCGGCACACTTCCAGTCCGTTTATTCCGGGTAACATTATGTCCAGTATAAGGAGGTCCGGCTTCTCTTTCCGGGCAAGTTCGACGGCATCATTGCCATTCGAGGCTTTCACAACCCGGTACTGCTCGCGGCGCAGGTTATACTCCAGCGTATCGAGCAGGTTCCGGTCATCCTCGACTACCATGATTTTATATTCGGCCATTTCCTCCGCCTGCCTGTAGTATATAAGGGTTGTATCTCTTGTGTAAACAGAAAAGCAAGGTTGAATTTCACGGGTAACAATGGTAACATTTGAAAGTATTTCAAATTGAACGGGCAGGACGATGGTTAACTGGCAGATAACGGCAAAAACGATATACTGTGACATAGTCCGTGATGAAGTGACGATTATGGTAAAGAAAGACTGGTCGGTGCAGTGCACCGGCATGACCGGAAAATGCGAAGGACCCGAATGCCGGCGGATCATACAGTATAAAGAGTCTTTAATGAAAGAAGAAAATATTCTGCCCTGAATCTGAATATGGAAGAAAAACAACCCAGAATAATTATCGAGAACCTTTCCCTCTCCTTCGGCGGGGTGAAGGCACTCAGCGATATCAACATCACCATCAACAACAAGGAACTCTTCGCCATTATCGGTCCGAATGGTGCCGGCAAGACCTGCCTGCTCAACAGCATCAGCGGATTTTATAAACCACAGCAGGGACAAATTCTGTTCGACGGCCGGAATATCATCCGTATCCGCCCGGACAGAGCTGCAAAGCTCGGTCTGTCCCGGACATTCCAGAATATCGAGCTGTACACCGGCCTCAATACCCTCGACAATATTATGGCTGCCCGCCATATCTTCATGAAACAGAACGCTCTGACCGGCGGTATGTACTTTGGCCCGGCCCACGGCGAGGAAATTCGTCACCGGCATATTGTCGAGGACATCATCGATTTTCTTGAGGTAGAACCAATTCGCCAGAAAATTGTCGGAACCCTGCCTTACGGCATGAGAAAGCGGGTGGAACTCGGCCGGGCGCTTGCCCTCGAACCGAAAGTCCTGCTGCTCGATGAACCAATGGCTGGCATGAACCTTGAGGAAAAAGAGGACATCGCCCGCTTCATCGTCGATATCTTCGAAGGCCAGGGAGATACCTATCCGGATACGGCCGTGCTGCGGGACGGGGTCGAATGCATCATCCTCGTCGAGCACGATATGGGCGTCGTCATGGATTTGGCGGACAGGATTGCCGTGCTCGATTTCGGTAAGAAAATTGCCGAGGGCACGCCGGAGGAAATCAAAGCCAATCCTGATGTCATCGCCGCCTACCTCGGGGAACAGAAATAACTCCGGACGCTAATCCCATTTCCGTTCGTCAGTGATTCCCTGTCGCCCCTCCCCGATTGAACCGGGTTCGACGTAGTCGATTCTATCGATTCTGATTCGGCAGACATCCTGGAATCGGCTGTTTAACCGTTCCGAAAGGTTCTCTTTGTCGATGGCCGAATCGTTCAATTCGGCTCTCAATACCAGTTCGTCCCGATGGTCCTTTCTGCCGACGATGAGCTGGTATCTCGAGATATTACCCGTGCCGAAAATCACCTGTTCCGCCTGTTTCGCTACCACGAACATCCCTCGCACTTTGACCGCATCGCCGGTGCGGCCGGCGATTCCGGTCAGTTTACAGGACGTCCGACCGCAGGCACACGGTTCGTCCGTATACGAAGACAGGTCTCCGGTACCGAAGCGTAACAGCCCCCAGTCGAGGTTGTATATCGGCGTCACCACGACTTCACCGATTTCTCCCGGCCCCCGTTGCTTCCCGGTCTCGGGATCGATTACTTCGGTGATATAGTCATCCGTGAAATGCATGCCGGTTTTTTCCTGGCATTCATAGGCGATACAGCCACCCGGTTCCGTTACCGCGTACGCCTGATACGTATCGATTCCATACTCACCTTCGAAAACCTTCCGCAGTGAAGGGGAGAGCATTTCTCCGGTAAACCAGGCCCTTTTCACAGCCAGGTCTTTCCTGAAATCAAGGTTGAGTTCACCCGTCCTGCGAATAATGGTACTGAGAAAACTCGGCGTTCCGACGAACCCGGTCACCTTCAGGTCTTTCATTATCTGGACCTGCATGTCGGTATTGCCGGTCCCGCTGACAACCACCGTTACTCCGCAATCCCTGAGGCCCTCATGGAACAGTATGCCCGCCGGCGACATGTGGTAGGTAAAGGTGTTTATTGCGATGTCGCCTTTTCTGAATCCGGCCGCCCGGAAACTTCGAGCGAAGAACTTAACGTTCGACGGCTGTATCTCGTAAACCGGCCCGGGCGATATGAAAATCCGTTCGACCTCGTCGCCTGGAATTGTCACGACTCCCCCGAAGGGAGGAGCCGCTTTCTGCATTTCGATAAGGTCGGTCTTCCGTAGTACCGGGAGTTTTTCAATATCCCTGACCGTTGTAATCATATCGGGGTTAATTCCCGCTTCATCGAGGAGTTTTTTCATAACCGTGGATTTTCGGTACGTGTACTTCACCACCTGAGACAGTTTCTCGCTGAAATACGCTTCGCGAGCGTCGCGGGACATCGTCTCCCGTTCGTCGAAATACTCGTCCTGTCTATTTCCGGAGTTTACAGCCATCTCTTTCGCCTCTTGTAATGTTTCACTTCCCGGTAGCTCTTTTTCTCACCGACAGCGGAAAGCCCCATGTAGAATTCTTTCACGTCTTCGTTATTGCTGAGGAAATCGGCCGTACCGTCGAGCACCACTCGGCCATTCTCCATGACGTAGCCGTAATGAGCGATACTCAGCGCCACCCTGACGTTCTGTTCTACCAGTAAAACGGAAGTTTTCTGCTCGCTATTGAATCGCTTGATGATGTTGTAGATTTCCTCTACCATCAACGGTGCCAGCCCGAGCGACGGCTCGTCGAGCATCATCAGGTTCGGCGAGGCCATCATCGCCCGGCCGATGACCAGCATCTGCTGCTCTCCGCCGGAAAGGTACCCGGCGATATTGTGCCGCAACTGCTGCAACCGGGGAAAATACTCATATACCATGTCGAGGTCACGCTTGACACCATTCCTGTCCCGCCGATTGTAGGCGCCGACCATCAAATTTTCCTCGGTGTTCAGGTGTTCGAAGACACGCCTTCCCTCGAGTGCCTGGATGATGCCCAGTTTGCCTATTTGTTCGGCGCTTCGTTTGTCGATGCGTTCTCCGTTCCACTCAATGCTGCCATCGGTCACTTCGCCTTCTTCGATATGGAGCAGGCCGGATATCGCTTTGAGTGTCGTACTCTTACCCGCCCCGTTTGCCCCTAGCAGTGCCACAATCAGGCCATCTTCCACATTGAGGGAAACCCCGTGGAGAACACGGACAACATTCAGGTAGGTGACCTCAATGTTATTCAGTTTCAGCATATGGTTATTTCTCCCGGCCGGGGCGCCGTTCCAGCGCCCCGGCTGTCTGTTTCTAGTTAAATGTGTACGGAATGAGCGGAGCTTCCACCCAGTCTGTCACCGGAACGATTACTCCGTTCTGTACCTGGAACACCCGCACCGATTTAGCAAGCCGGTTATCGCCTTCAACGTAGGTAACCGGACCATGCAGGCCGCCGGGGCTGAAATCCTTCAGCTTTTTAAAGCCGTACTCCTCGACTATCTGCGGCGTCAGTTTAACATTATTCGCCTCGGCATATTCAATCGCGTTCTTTAAAATTTCAGCGACTATCAGAGATTCCGCCCAGCAGGAAATGTAGTCCATGTTTCCATAACTTTCCGGGTGATTCGCCTTGCAGTACTCGGTCATCTTCGCCATTGCCGGGACATTATCACCCCAGTTGACGGTAGGATAGACGCCGTAGACGCCTTCGGCGTCACCGCCGGCAAGTTCAACCAGCTTGCTGGTGAAACTGGCGTGGCCGCAAGCAATCTCGATGCCCGGGTAAAGGCCGAGTTCAACAGCATTCTTGACAATTATCGAAGTAGGCTGGGGAGTACTCGAGATGTAAAGAATATCCGGTTTTTGCCCCTTTATCCTGGTCAAGCTTTCAATCTCAGAAATGGTAGTAGCGCTATGTTCTTCAATAGAAACCAGTTCGATGCCGAGTTCCCCGGCAAGTGCTTCAGCAGCGTCTCTGGCGCCGGACCCGGTCGAGTTATTGAGGAGGTGAAGGGCCATCTTCGGAGACCCTTCCCCTTTCCAGATATTTTCGAGATAATATTTGGCAAAAGCCGCCCAGTCATCGCCGTAGTCGGGCATCTGAGCATAAATGTGTCTCGGCGGGTTGGTCAGGGTCGGTGAACTGAATACGGCGAATCCGGGGAAATCCGCCCGGTTCGCTACTTCTGCTGAGGCAGTCATCATCGCCGACGAACAGGTCGTGAAAAGCAGGCAGCCGCTATCGATGAACTCGTTGACAATAGTCGTCGCTTTCGAGGCATCGTAGCCGTTATCTCTCCAGATAACCTCAACCTGGTAGCCGGCAACACCGCCGAGTTCCTCGTTGATGTACTTGAAACAGTCGAGTTTGCCATCGCCCATCGGGCGCCCTTTTTCGGCCGCCTTGCCGGTATAGCAGATGCTGTAGCCTACTTTTACCGGTCCGATATCGAATTTATCCGTGCCGGTCTGTGACGTGTCCTTGCCGCTGTCATCACCTGAACAGCTGGTGGTCATCATCGACATACTCACCATGATAAGGCTCAGGAAAACGAGTGCGGCTGGTTTCAAGAGTTTTTTCCAGTCCATTTTGGTTTCTCCTTTTACTTTTGATTTATCTTTTATGTAAACTCGCATTCCTTCTCCCCGGTAATGCAAAAATTATCTTTTCAGTAAGAAAAAGGCCATAGCCGGTACGAGGCCTTGAACAATTGCCAGCGGTGCGCCAGCCCTCTCGGCTCCAGTATCAGGAACAGAACAATCACCAGGCCGAAGACTATCGGTCCGAGACCCGTCGTGAAACCGGCCGGCAAGGTAAAAGTCGATTCAAGTAATGGCGAAAGGTAGGTGATGCCCTGGTCAAGCAGCTTAATGAAGAGAACCCCGCATATCGGGCCGATGGTCGTCCCCAGGCCACCGATGATAATCATTCCGACAAGCAGGATTGAGTCCATAAAAGAGAAACTTTCGGTGGTGATATACCCCCAGACACAGTGCCCCATTAATGAACCGGCGATTCCGGCAAGGAAGCAGCCGATGAAGAACGCCAGGAGTTTATACCGGAACAGGTTGATGCCCATCACCTCGGCTGCCAGGTCGTTATCGCGTACCGCCACGAACGCCCTGCCTACCCTCGTTCGCGCCAGGTTTTTAGCGAAGAAGACAACCCCGACGGCAATTACCAGTATCAGGTAAAAATGGCTCGCCTGGCTCTTGAACTCGAGCGGGCCTATCGTAGCTATCGGTACCACCATGCCGTTGAAACCGCCGGTGACTGTCGTCCAGTGATTGATAACCCACATGATGATAAACTGGGCGGCAATAGTACTGATTGCCAGGTAAAATCCTTTCACCCGCACCGAAGGAATCCCGAATACCAGGCCGATGCATCCGGAGACGACCCCGGCGGCTATCAACCCCACCGGGAACGGTACGCCCAGGCGGCTCGTCAGTACTGCCGAAGTATAGGCACCGACGGCGACGAAACCGGCGTGGCCGATTGACAACTGCCCGCAATAACCGGTGAGAATATTCAGGCCGGTGGCGGAGATTATCGTTATCAGGATGATGTTGGAAACAGACAGCCACCTGTTCCCCATCCATAACGGCAGGGTGAAGAGAACCACCAGGAGGAGAATCAGCATGAACCAGTGGGTCTTCGTGCGAAAGATAGCCATATCGTCCGCGTAAGTAAAATTCCGAGTTCCTGCAGGTAGATTCAATTCCCTTATATCCTTTCGATGCGTTCTTCCCCAAACAGCCCGTACGGTTTGATGAACATGACGATGATAATGATAATGAACGGGATAACTTCCTTGATACCCTGCCAGGTGTGTTCGGTCAGGTAGCCGCCGCCGAGGTTTTCCGCAAGTCCGATAATCGGGCCGGCAATCATCGCCCCGGTGAAAGAATCGAGGCCGCCCAGGATAACGACCGAGAACGACCTCAATCCGGTTTCAACGAGCCCGAAGGTAATTCCACCTATGCTCGCCATCAGTATTCCGCCGACCGCCGCCAAAGCGCAGGCCAGCATCCATGACCTCGAGAATATCTTCGTAACCGGAATGCCGCACGCCTGTACCGCCATCTGGTCGTCAGCCGTAGCCCTCATGGCGATGCCGGTACGGTGATACTTGAAGAACAGAGAAAGCAGTCCGAACAGCAGCAGCGAAATGCCCGCCGCCCAAAGATATTCCTGCGAGACAACCGCGGTACCGATGTAGACCGGTTCAGCCGGGAATATTCTCGGCAGGGCACCGACGCTGGTCGGCCAGATGACGCTGACGATGCCTTCGAGAACGAAAGCCAGCCCCAGCGTAACGGCAATAAGCGAGAGTATCGGTTGGGCGATAAGCGGCCTCAGCATGAAACGCTCGATTATCCAGCCCAGTATCAGAGCGAAGAGAATCACGACGATGATGCTGAGCCAGAGTGGTAACCCGGCCTGCACCAGCATTCCGTAGGCGAACCAGGCAAGCAGCAGCACCATCTGCCCGAGCGCCAGGTTGGCTACTCCGCTCGATTTCCAGACAAGTACGAAACCGAGAGCTATCAGGGCATATACCATCCCGACGGTCAGCCCGGTCACGGTATATTGCAGAAATTCACCCATAATGTACCCCTTCTATACATCGCTTAAATGTCCCATATCTTTATCGCCGTCGTTACCGTGCCGGTTCTGCCGTCACGGTAAGTCACCGCGGCATCTACCTTTATTTCCGACCCGGAAGCGTAAATCCCTTTAATCAGAGTGCTGTAGCGGTCCTCCATGAATTCCCGGCGCAGCTTCCGGGTACGGGTCAGTTCGGCTTCATCTGCATCGAATTCCTTGTGGAGCAGCACGAACTTCTGAACCCTCGAACCTTCCGGCAGATAGCTGTTCACCCGCTCGAGGTCCTTATGTATCAACTCGGCAACCTGCTCTTTCTGAGAAAGGTCGACGAAAGTCGTGTAAGCAATCCTGTTTCTTTCCGCCCACTTGCCGACCATTGAAAAGTCCATGTTAATGATGGCCGAGACGAAACTCTTGTCCTTCCCGCCTATCACCATGGCATCCTTGATGTAGGGGCTGAAACGCAGACGGCCTTCGATGTACTGGGGAGCATACCGGATACCCGTACTCAGTTCCCTCATGTGGTCGAGCCGGTCCATGAAAATCAGGTGGCCGTTATCGTTAACACTGACAGCGTCCCCGGTGTAGCACCAGCCGTTCTTCAGGGTCGAGGCGGTTTTTGCTTCGTTATTGAGATAGCCACTGAACATCGAGTCGCTTCTCACCAGCATTTCTCCCTCATCGGTAACCCTGACTTCCGTATCGAGGGCCGGTCTGCCGACACTCTCGAAATCGATGTCGCCGCTGCCGTGCGAAGAAATGAGGCCGGCCTCGGTACTGGCATAATTCTGGCGAAGCTCGATACCGATAGCATGAATCAACTGGAAAGTATCGAGACTCAGCACCGACCCGCCCGTCACCGCGAACCGTACCCGGCTCAACCCGAGTCGGTCCTTCAACGGCCGGAACAGCAGGTAGTATGAAACCCCGGAAAGCAGCTTCCAGAGTATGTTCGGGGTTTTTCCCTTGAACCGCATATCGGCCATTTTATAACCAACCGGTGAGAACAGATTATAGGTGAAACGCTTCAGCGGATGGGCATCCATCATTTTTACCTGAATCTCACTCACCAGGCTTTCCCACTGCCGGGGGCCGTAGATGACGAAGTTCGGCCCGACTTCCCGGGTGTCTTCGGCAATCGTATCCGGTTCTTCCGGGAAGTTGATTCTCGCTCCGGTCAGCAGATGAGGAATGGTCGCAAAAAAGCTGTCGCCGACCCAGGCTGCCGGGAAATTCGAAATCAGGTCGTCCCGGTTCGTCAGGGGATAGCGGCTGATGAAGCCCCGGGCGGTATTGACGAGTGCCCGGTGAGTCAGCATTGCCCCTTTCGGCAGACCGGTCGTTCCCGAGGTGTAGTAAATGAAAGCGGTATCGTCTTCTTTTCCTCGGTTGATATTCTCTTCGAATATGTCCGGGTGGAGCTTTTCGTAGTCCTTCCCAAGACGGATAACATCACTGTACCCGATTATCCACGAATCATTGTAGTTTTTCAGGCCTTTCGGGTCCCAGTAGATAACTTTCTTCAGGTTGGGGCTGTCTTTCCGGATTTCGAGGAACTTATCCACTTGTTCCTGGTCGTTAGCAATGGCGAATTTCGCTCCGGCATGATTAACGACGTAGTGAACCTCCGAAGGAATCGAATCGACGAATATGCCGGTGGCAATTCCTCCTCCTGACTGCACTGCGAATTCACCCCAGAACCACTCCGGCTCGTTGTCGCCGATGATGCAGACGACATCACCTTTCTCCATGCCCAGAACAATAAGTCCCAGCGAGAAGTATTTGATGTAATCATAATATTCATTCCACGAAAACTGCTGCCAGATACCGAACCGCTTCATACTCATGGCAGTTTTTTCTCCCCATTTATCCCGGTTTGCCCGGATTATCTGGGGAATCGTTTTCCCGGTTTCTGTGGTTTCAACTAATTCGCTGACGCTCATCGTTCCTGCCTGTTATTAGTAAAACAAAAAGGTACCTCTGCTCGAGAGGTACCTTAAGAAAACTCTTAATCCTTATAGCTGTACGCTAGGTGATAAATCCGCCCCTCAAGCGCATCCGTGTGCGCCTGGTAAACGCGAACTTCTTTATTCCTTCTTTTCTGACCAAGTGTGTAATCATATAATCTGGCATAGCATACAATATTTTCTGCTGTTTTGTCAAAAAAATGTTTATTCGATGAAGAGTGCCTTACTTTTCACCTACCGGAATGGTCGTCCCGGTCGCCTTGGCTATCAACTTGCCGTCTTTCCCCGTTACCGTCATTTCCGAGACAGCCGACCGCTTCCCGCTTTTCAGAACCCGGCATTCGCCGGTAAGCCGGTCGCTTACGCCCGGAGCAGAAAGGAAATAGATGTTTATCTGCGAAGCGACGCTCGGATAATCGAGCGAATTGGTTGCATAAGCGAACGCCTGGTCAGCCATCGACATGATGATGCCGCCAAACACGTACCCGTTAAAATTCAGGTGCTCTTCCCTGACCGTCATCGATACCCTGGCATATCCCGGCGTGAGTTCCTCCAGCCGGATTCCCAGGAAATTGGCTATCGGCTCGGTTTTTTCTCCGTCTGTCAGCCTGGCGATATTCTCCGTTTCGTTTCTGCTCATTTCGCTGTTTCCGTTTACGTTAAGCTCTCCGTACCTGGCGGGCACCGAGGGAAAACGCTTTCAGGCTGGTTTCAACGAAGTCCGGCCGCAGCCTTCCCCTAATATCCTCTTTCCAGACTGCCTCATCAAGTCCCATGAAGGCGGATAATGCCCCCAGCATCACCATATTCATCGCCCGGCTGTTTCCCGCTTCCTCGCAGAGTTGATTTACCGGGATGAGGTGGGAATCGACGCCGTTCCGGTTGAACAACTCCAGGATTGCTTCATCTTCGGGGTAGCTCAGGTTGTTGCTGACGAGCGATACCGGGGGAACGGCCAGTTGAGCGATTAAAGCGGTACCTCCCCGCTTCAGATACTGTGCGGAACGGGCTGCCTCCAGCTTTTCGAAACCGACCAGGTAATCCACTTCTCCAACCTTATTAATCGGCGAGTAGACCCGCTCTCCCAACCGTACATGGCTGACGACGCTTCCGCCCCGCTGCGCCATGCCGATTGAATCCGATTTCTTAACGTCGAACCCGTTATTCATGCCGATTTCCGCAACCGCGTCGCTGGCAAGGATTACCCCCTGTCCGCCGACGCCGACAATAAGTATGTTTATATTGTTCATTTGCTTATTTCCATGATACATTTTTTCGGGCAAATCTGGGCGCAGACGCCGCAGCCGATACATGATTCGATATCGATATACACCGTTTCATCGCCAATCCGCAGCGCCGGACATCCCAAACGCAGGCAGGAATGGCAGTTGATGCAGTTTTCTTCTTCGACCCGGTATGGCGTTTTTCGAACCCTGACATTATTCGGACAGTCGCCGCGAATAATAACAACCGAAGGGTTATCGTTCCTGACAGCCACCGATACGGCTGTTTT
>CAYXEG010000014.1:0-22191 GCA_964463875.1 uncultured Dehalococcoidales bacterium | reverse complement strand
CCTTCTTTTGAGAAGCCGAGACGCCGGTTCCGGGGTGTCCCTGGTGACCGGTCATGGCGGTCGTTCCGTTATCCATGATAACCACCGTCGTCGCCCCCTGGTTATAGACGACGTCGATAAGCCCGGTAATACCCGAATGGAAGAAGGTCGAATCGCCGATAACCGCAATGATGTTATCCCTGACTCCGGCCTTTTCCATTCCCATCGCCTGGCCGATGCTCGCCCCCATGCAAGCGGTTGTGTCGATGGCGAACAGCGGCGCGTAGACCCCGAGGGTGTAACAGCCGATATCACCGGTAACGATTATCCGGTTCTTGTCTACCTTGCCGTTTTCATCCGGTTCCGCATCCCCCGCCAGGCCGAGCTTCCTGAATGTATACTCCGCCGCCATGTGAGGGCAGCCGGCGCAGAGTAGCGGAGGCCGCGGCGGCAGAGGGGCAGCCGGTATCTCCGGAACGGTAAATGACTTCGGTTTCGGAGGCAGCAGTCCGGCTGTGATGGCATTGCTCTCAATGATATCAGGGTTAAGTTCCCCGATTATCGGGATGAATTCCTTGCCGATGACCGGTATGCCGAGTTTCCTTACCTCGTCCTCGATGAACGGGTCAAGTTCCTCGATGACAAGCAGCTTCTCTACCCGGGAAGCAAAATCCTGTACCAGTTCATCGGGAAACGGGTATACGGTAACCAGTTTCAAATGAGACGCTTCTTTAAATATTTCCCGGGCATACTGGTAACCGACACCGGAGGAAATGATACCCAGTTTCGTATCTGCCATGAACATTTCGTTCATCGGAAATCCGTTATTGAACTGGCGGAGCTTGAGAACCCGCTCCTCCATCACGTACCGCCGCTGGCGGGCGTTCGAAGGAACCATGACATACTTGGATGGCGCCGCCTTGAACCGTGCCGGAGGCAGGTCCGATGGCCTTTCCTTATCGACTTCCACCACCGTCTTGCAGTGGGAAAGACGGGTCGTCGACCTCAGCATCACCGGCGTATCGTACTCTTCGCTGATGCGGAAAGCATGCTCCATCAATCGGTAGGCTTCGTTACTGTCGGTCGGTTCGTACATCGGTACTTTCGCAATGCGGGCGAAATGCCGGTTGTCCTGCTCCCCCTGCGAGGAGTGCTGGCCGGGGTCGTCGCATTCGACAACAACCAGCCCGCCGGCAACCCCGGTCGTCGCCGCCGCCATAAACGGGTCGGCCGCCACATTAAGGCCGACGTGCTTCATCGAGACCATCACCCGGACACCGACATAGGAAGCTCCCAGGCCCACCTCCATCGCCACTTTCTCGTTCGGCGACCATTCGGTATAGATATCCCCGAAAAGAGCCAGGGTTTCCATTATCTCGGTACTCGGCGTACCGGGGTAGGCAGTGCTGACTCTCACTCCGGCGTGATAAGCGCCCAGCGCTATCGCTTCGTTTCCTGATAAGAGTTTCTTCATCCGGATGTACAATTCCTTTCAAAAAATAAAGCAGGCGAATATGAAGCCAAACAGCCTGCTTTCCCTGAACCGGGACGATAATTCCATTATAACGGATAATTGCTTGTCAGTTCATCACCAGGGCGTTTTCGGGTCCTTTTTCAGGCTCTCGATAAGGTTCTGTAACGGCAGGGCGGCAATGGTCAACGGCTGGAAATTCCCGGTCGCGCTTAACTTGATAGCCAGTTTGGCAGCTACTTCGTCGCTTGGAGCTTCGACGATATTGACGAAATCGTATTGCCCAAGCAGGGCGAACTGGGTATGTATTTTAGCGCCGAGAAACTCGATTTCCTTGTTGATTTCCAGAATCCATTCGGGGTCATCCTCGAAGTTCTTTCTCCCCTTGTCGGTCAGTACCACAAGCTGCATGTAATACGGCATGATAGTCCTCCTCGCATAAGATAACCGGATTTGTTGTTCTGATGGTAAAGCTTTACACCCCGCATGTCAATCTGATTTCCTGAAAAACCGATACGGACTGCGTTTCATTACGCAGTCCGTATCCTGTCAGCTTATCAACTTTCAGCAGGTTATTTCGTCATCGACGCTTTCAGCGCCTCGTCTATCCAGACATACTGCGGCCAGGAATTAACCCAGAAGTAACCAATACTTCTTTCGCCGGAGTAGTTCTTGACCCAGGGCCACCAGTAGTTGTAGCTGGGGTAGCTGGGGCTGGGGATGACCCACGCCTGGTCGAGTACATGTTTCATCATTTCCCGGGTCAGTTGCATGGCGCCTTTTTCATCGGTGATGGCCATTGCCCCGATTTCAGCAGCCATCCGGTTGACGACCGGATCGTTAATCATGCTGCTGTTCTGCCAGGCACTTCCGGTAAGCACGCTGAACATCGGCCAGATGGACGGCGGCCCGGTAGCACTGGTGATGAGTTGCTCGTGCGTTCTGCCCATGTTGATGCTCAGATGAACGCCGGCTTCCTGGATATCGAGCTGCAGGTCGATGCCGACCTGTGCCCACATTTCCTTAATAATAGAATAGTAGTCGGCTTCGGTCGAGATTAACGTCAGCTTGGCGGCAAACCCGTTGGGATATCCCGCATCGCGTAAAAGCTGTTTTGCCTTCTCAGGGTTGTATACGTACAGCTCTTTGACCGATTCCGGGCAGTCCGGGTCATCGAGACCGAGATACAGGTCTTTGTAAGCAAGGGTGTATTCGTACGGCCAGGTCAGTATCTGCCCCTGATTATCGTATAAATCACGTTCAATCGTCTCGAAGTCGGTCGCCAGCATCATGGCTCTTCTGACATTTTTGTCGCTGAAGGGCTCGAGGTCGGTTCTCATGTGTATCGGTCTGACATGTAGGTTCGCCAGTTTCGCCTTGAGGGAGCCGGGAGCGTTCTTGTCCAGTTGCTTCGAATCTTCGTATACCACATCCATCAACTGGTCGATTTTCCCGGTCCTGAAAGCAGCCATACGAGTGGAGAGGTCGGGAATAATCAGCCACTTCACGGTATCGAGGTACGGCAACTGATTTCCTTTGCCGGGTCCGACCGGGTCTGTCATCCAGTAAGCAGGATTCCTTTCCAGGGTAGCAGCGCTTCCGAGAACGTAATCGACCAGCATGAACGGGCCGGTTCCAACGGAATTCTTCCAGTCACGCATGTTACCGAATGTTTCGATAACTTCCTGCGGGACCGGGAACGTCGAGTCATTGAAGCGCTTTACTGCTTCGAGCAGGTTTGCCTTCGGTACGGTCACGGTAATTTCATTCGGGCCGGTTTTCTCGAAGGTGGCGGTACGGAGAACCGGGTTAGCCCGGTAGATATTCGCCTGGGGTTCGGAAGTAACCCGCTTCAGCGTGAACAGCACATCGTCCGCCGTTATATCCCGTCCGGCAACCAGCCGGCTGGCGGCGCTGTCGGGATTGATGGCAAAATTGACACCTTCCCGAATCGTGTAAATAATCTTCCCGGTATTGTTCTCATTATCGACGACCAGTTCCGTCGTTTCGGCAATGTAGCCCATTTTGTTTGCCCTGACATCTTCACTGGTCGACCAGAGAGTGTCCTTGCTGCCATACCCGCCCGCGGAGCCTTTCGACCAGTCGCCGTCCCAGAGCCTCTGGTTCGTCAGGTCGAGGGTGATGCCGCCCATAACGATGTCCATAGGGTCGAAATACTGGACGTCAGCAGCAGCGGTGAGGGTAAGGGTCCCGCCGTAGTGCGGTTCATCATCGGACGTTACAGCGGTTGTGCCTGTCCCGGTGGTTGTCTGCGTACCGGTACCGGTACTACCAGTGGTTGTCTCCGTAATCTTGACTTCGGAATCGGTGTCATCCGTTTCGATAGTCGTGGTATCCGGAGACGTACACGATGCCAGTACCAGTGAAAAAACCATCAGGCAGGCAGCGAGTAACCATAGCGTCTTTTTTACCATATCGGTATCTTTCCTCCTGGATTTTTCGATACAAGGATTAAAACATGACGTTTCAACTTGTCGCCTGATCAGGAAGGATGTTACAGATGTTCGATATTCAGGCAGGTTGTTATTTCCCTCCACCTCCTTCTATCAGTCTCCCGGTCGCCCCGTCTGTTTATTTTCCGCCTGATGCGACGCCGGAGAACTGATACTGGAATACCCGAAAGTCATTATCGGAATGAGTTTACTTAATGCAACGAACCATGATATGCTTGTCTGATAATTCATCATGGTCATCCGCCCGTATTTCTAAATTGCTACTCTGTCAGCGAAATTCGCCTGTTATGTAAATATTTACTCACGTCTAGTTGACGCATTGTAGTAAATTTTCACAGTAAAGTCAATATAACGATAAGCTATTCCTGTCTGTTCAAGCATGATTATCCATGGTATTCGCAACAATCCTGCCGGTAGGTATCGTTCCCGGTACCCGTTTACTGTTTGCAATTTAATCCTTCTTGTATTACGCTAGGGGCAAATCGATGAAGGGGGTATTTCTATGAAAGATTTCAAAGGAAGAGTTGCATTTATCACCGGAGGAGCTTCCGGAGCCGGCCTCGGCCAGGCGAAGGTTTTCTCAGAGGCGGGCTGCAAAGTAGTTATCGCCGATATCCGCCAGGACCACCTTGACGAGGCGATGGAATATTTCAAGGCGAAGAAAGCCGACGTCCACCCGATTAAACTGGATATCACCGACCGTAAGGCCTATATCGCTGCCGCTGACGAAACGGAAAAAGTGTTCGGCGCCCCTCCGACCCTGCTGATTCAGACTGCCGGTGTCAATACCTTCGGCCCGGCTGAAGCCTCGACATTCGAAGATTACGACTGGGTTGTCGGCGTCGACCTGAATGCCGTTATCAACGGTATGGTCATCTTCGTCCCCCGCATGATTAAGTACGGCAAAGGCGGACACGTCGCTGCCGTCTCTTCCTGGGGAGGATTCCTCGCTTCCTCCGGTTGCACACCCTACTCGGTCGCTAAAGCCGGCGTCAACATGCTCATGGAATGCTACTACCCGGCTCTCAAACCCTACGGCATCGGCGTTACC
This sequence comes from uncultured Dehalococcoidales bacterium, assembly GCA_964463875.1. Lineage (GTDB taxonomy): Bacteria > Chloroflexota > Dehalococcoidia > Dehalococcoidales > UBA2162 > MGML01. The sequence goes on along the minus strand of CAYXEG010000014.1, from coordinate 17,216 downwards.
TGCCTCTGCCCGACGAATATCCGGTCGAATATCGGCGAAGCCGTCTATACCCGTCCGGAACATCTCAAGAATACCGGGTATAACGTTAACGAGAAAACAATCGATTTCCTCCGCCAGATTCACGCCCAGGGCATGGACCCGGTCGAACTGGCGCAGCGACTCAAGAAAGGTATCGAAGACGATGTCCTCTTTGTCCTGCCCTTCACCGATGACCCCGAAGAAGCCATGAAAGGCCACTGCGATACCCTCATGAAATACGTCACCGCCGAAGGCATGAGAAAACTGGAAGAAGAAGCGGCAAAGAGAAAAGAAATGATGGCTAAGGCACCGGAAGCCAGCCTCTACGCTAAAAATGATGTCGGTTGGGGTAAAGCCCGGCCTGACCTCGACTGGGTAAAAGACGACGGGATGATGTAATACCAGAATTACATTTTCAATATTAACCGGAAGGCAACCCGGTTATTTAGGAGTTGCTGATGACCGATACGAATCGTTACGAAGTGCTTAACCCCTGGGCGGAGGCCGACCCGCTTCCGCTGAAAGGGCTGTCGCCGCGCCTCGATACCCTCGCCGGTAAGAAAATCGGCCTGTTTCAAAACTTCAAGCAGGCCTCGAAGCAGATGACCGCAACTATCGGGCAGAAATTGAAGGAACGCTACCTTGATATAGAAACGTTCCTCTTCGATTCGACCGACCAGAATGTCAACGTTATCGAAACTGATAAAAAGGATGAATTCGTCAAATGGGCGGAAGGTATCGACGCCGCCATTCTCCTCGTCGGTAACTGATCGACCTGCGCCAAGTACCTTGTGTACAACGCGATTGCCCTTGAGGAAATGGGAAAACCGGCCGTTCCGGTCACGAACCAGACCTACCTCGTCGAACAGAATTCCGCCGCCACCTCCAGGGGCATGTCTGATATCAGAATCGTCTGGGATTCTCTTCATTCCGAGGAACTCGTCGATAACGCCGACACTCCCGAAGAAGTCGAAGCCGGTATCGACCCGCTTCTCGACACCATCATCGAAGCCCTGACGAAACCGCTCACTGAAAAAGAGGCTTCTCCGGAAGCGAAAGCCCCGGAAAAACCGGTGAAAATCTTCTTCCAGGGAACGCTTCAGGAAGTCAATCATTTCTTTTATCGCCGCGGCTGGAGTGACGGTCTTCCTCTGATTCCTCCTACCGATGAAGCGGTCAGGGAAATGCTGACCGGGACCGACCTTGCGCCCGACCATGTTGTCGCCGTTCTCGGACCGCGGCGGGGGAAAGCAACGGTCGAGAAAATCGCCGTCAACGCCGTCATGGCCGGCGCTCTCCCGACCTGCCTCCCGGCTATTATCGCCGGTACCGAAGCCCTTTCCGAGCGGGCGACCCGCTGGGATAACTACCAGGACAGCCAGGGCTCATGGGTGCCCTTCTGGATAATGAGCGGCCCGGTTCGCAACGATATCCACGTTAACTACGGCATCGGCCCCCTCAGTCCCGGCGTCATGGCGAATGCGGCTATCGGCCGTGCCATGTCGCTCATCGTCAACAATATCGGCGGCGTCCGCAAAGGAATCGAAGACGCCGGTTCATTCGGCAACCCCGGTAAATACACTATGGTTATCGCCGAAAACGAGGAAGCCAGTCCCTGGGAACCGTTCCACGTCGAGCACGGATTCGATAAGAACGACAGTACCATTTCGGTACTCTTCCCCAATGTCTTCAACTGGACATTCCCGTGGAACCCGGGAGCCGACCCGATGGCTGACGCCATGGCTAAGGCCCTCCGCGGACCAAGCATGTACATCTTTGTTCTCCCCCCCGGCTCGGCGGATATCCTTGCCGAAGGCGGCTATACCAAGAAAAGTCTGAAACAATACATCATGAAAGATTTCATGAAAGGCCCTCAAAGAGGCCCATTCCCGCCCGACCCGGAACACATCACCATCCTCGTCGCCGGTGGCCCGGGCGGTATCTATGTCGCCTCCGGCGCCTGGATACAGTGGCAGGACTACGTGATTAAGAAACTGCCTCTCCCGAAAGACTGGAATAAGCTGGTTAATAAATACAAGAACCTTGTCCCTGTCTATGCCAGGTACTAACCTCAACCACCCGAAGAGGGGCTTCGAAGCCCCTCTTTTTTTCTCCGCCTGTAACCGGAAGAAACGAGTTGACCCGTTGCTCGAATACAGACTACGATAAGGGTACCATGAGCTGACTGCTCACATTATCCGGTTTTCCAGATGGTTGAGCTAACCGAAACTAAGAGTTGGAGTAAGGGAATGAAGGTTTTATATGAAGCGCTCAACCCCGAGGTCGAATACCAGGGTGGCACCGTCAAGGCCTTATTCGGTGGAACTCCGGCCGATATGCCCCTTGTAAAACGACTCGATTCCCTCGACGGAAAAACCGTCAACCTGGTCGTTGTCGGAGGCGAAACCAGCCCGTTGTTCTATGTTTCTGATTTCGGATATTCAGGCAGCCAGTCGGTCGACCGCTGGCGCTCTCTCAGCAGTCTCGGCGAATGTGCCGACGGCTCCTGCGGGCTCCCTGATGAAATGGTCGATTACGACGAATAGATTAATACTACCTGATTAATTATGAATGTTGTGAAAGGATAAAAATGAGTACAAAGATTACCGTACTTGACCCCATCGGTCAGCCCAGCGGGATATTCGGCCGTCGACTGAATGCCGATTCGCCCATGTCCGCTATCCACGACCCCACCTACCAGCCCAGGGATACCTCGGAGCACCTGGGTCACTTGAAAATGGCCGAACGCCTTGACACCCTCGAAGGCAGGACCGTATATCTGGTCAACACCATGTTTGCCGGTGGCCGGGAATTCATGGAAGAGGTTCAGGACTGGCTGGTAAAAAACCGTCCCGATATTAAAACCGTGCTGAGAGATAAAAAACTCGGCTGGGCAACGGATGAACCCGAACTCTGGCAGGAGATAAAAGAAAACGGCGATGCGGTCGTTTTCGGTGTCGGCGGCTGAGACGGCTGTTCGGCGAGTATCGCCGAGTTCTCACGCACTATGGAGCACGATTACGGTATTCCTTCTGCCCCGGTCGTCACCTCCCGTTTTGCCGATTATGTCGAACGCGACTGCCAGAGCCACGGCATGGCGCTTCGCTTTACCTTCCCTCCCTATCCGGTCGGATTCATCGGACGCAACATTATCCATGACTATGTCCAGGGGAATGACCCTCTTACCGGCAAACCAATCATGCAGGAAATCATGGATGCCCTCACTCAACCCCTGACCGACTTTGAAAAAAATTATAAACCGAGAAAGCGGCCCCAGCGCGAACGCTTGCTCAAACCCGATACCGAAGAAAACCTGCATCGCCTCTTTCTGAAAAACGGCTGGACCGACGGCTTGCCCATTATCCTGCCCACCGAAGAAAGAGTTGCTGAAATGCTGACCGGTACCGACCATACTCCCGACGAATACGTCGGCATGATGTCGGTCACCACCCACGAGGAACGTCTCCAGTACGACGTCGAAAAATGCGCCGTCATCGCCGTCATGGCCGGGTGCCGGCCGGAACATTTCCCGGTTATCCTGGCACTGGGAGCCTCAGGACGTCCTTCCATGCCCAGCTCGACAACCTCCTTTGCCAGCATGATGGTCGTCAACGGCCCCATTCGGAAAGAGATAGGCATGAACAGCGGACTGGGAGCCCTCAGCCCGGTGAACTACGCGAACTCGGTCATCGGCCGGGCATGGACCTTGATGAGTATCTGCCTCGGTGACGTCCGCCCCGGCGCGACCTTTACCGCCAGTACCGGCACGACCATCAATTACAACAACATGTGCTGCGCCGAAAACGAGGAACTCAGCCCCTGGCAGCCTTTCCATGTACGGAAGGGGTATAAACCGGAGGAAAGTACCGTCAGCCTCTACCGGGGCTGGAACGTTCTTACCCAGGGAATAGGCCCCTCGCAGAGAATGCTTGATGTCATTAAAGCCCTCGGCGGTCCGTTCGCCGGCGCTTATACTTTCGTCGTCGACCCACTTGTCGCCAAGAGCCTGAAAAATGAAGAGGGGTATGAAGACCCGTTGAAACTCAGTACCTTTCTTGCCAACGGCTTGAAATCACCGATGGCCAATCCCGAACGAATCAACTTCGTCGTCGTCGGCGGAGAAATGAACCCGATGTGGGTCACCACCGATTTCTCGTACTTCCAGACGGTGGTCATCGACCCGTGGATTCCGAAAACCGGTATAAAGCATGATGCGGAACCGCTTCGCATGCCGGAACCGATAAGCTGTGAAGACGGCTCCTGCGGTCTTTCATTCGCCGGTCATTAAACGTAAACATCCGGTAACAAAAGAGGCGGCTCGATGAGCCGCCTCTTTGATTTTCCTTATGTATCTATTTGGTTATTTCGTTACCGGTACATCCTCTTCGTCGGGGACAACCGAGCATACCAGGGGAGTATACGAGGTGTGGAGGAGATGGTGCGATTTCTCGCTGAGGGGCGCTCCCAGGAAATCCGCGTATAACTTGGCGACCGAAGGGTTCTCGTGAGATTTCCGGTATTTCACCACGGTCTTGTCTTCGTTATACAGACCGTCCATTCGCTGGCTGCGGACTTTCATATCGAACCCGATAGGCTGACCGCCGCCGCCGACACACCCGCCGGGACAGGCCATAATCTCGATGAAGTGGTAGGGAGATTTACCGGCACGAATTTCGTCGAGCAATACCCGGGCATTGCCGAGCCCGTGAGCAACCGCAACCTTGACATCAAGGTCACCGACTTTGATAGTTGCGGTCTTGATTCCTTCGGTACCGCGTACCGGCAGGATGTCGAGGTTTTCCAGTTCTTTTCCGGTAATAACTTTGTAGGCGGTTCTCAGGGCTGCTTCCATCACACCGCCGGTAGCTCCGAAAATCGTCCCGGCGCCGGTGTAGGCACCCATTAAGTCATCCGCTTTTTCTTCTTCAAGGGTATTGAAATCGATACCGACCTGCCGAATCATCCGAATCAGTTCCCGGGTGGTCAGGACATAATCGACATCCTGGTAGCCGCTGTCGTTCATTTCCGGCCGAAGGCATTCATATTTTTTAGCTGTGCATGGCATGACCGAAACCGAGACGATTTTCGCCGGATCGATATTCCGTACCTTGGCGTAATACGTCTTCGAAAGAGCACCGAACATCTGCTGAGGCGATTTCGCGGACGAAATATGGTCCAGCAGATCAGGGTAGAACTCTTCGGCGAATTTTATCCAGCCAGGGCAGCAGGAAGTAATCTGGGGTAACACGCCGCCTTCCGTGACGCGTTTAACCAGTTCACTGCCTTCTTCCATGATGGTAAGGTCGGCGGTAAAGTTCGTATCGAAAACAGCGTCGAATCCAAGCCTCTTCAAAGCCGCATACATCTTGCCGGCCACAAGTGTTCCGGGCGGCAGGCCGAGGCCTTCGCCAAGAGCAACTCTCACCGCCGGTGCTTCCTGGACGACGACATGCTTATCAGGATTCGACAATGCCGCCCAGACATCATCGATACTCGAATTCTCTTTGATAGCTCCTACCGGGCAGACATGAATGCACTGTCCGCAGTTGATGCAGACACTATTGCCTAAACCGCAATCCATAAAAGTCGTAACGATTGAATCCATGCCCCGGTTCACGAAGTCGATTGCCCCGACTGTCTGAATTTCGTTACAGACGCGGGTACAACGACCGCACCGGATGCATTTATTCGGGTCGCGAATCACCGAAGGGCTGGTGACGTCCAGTTCGTAACACGGCTCCGTCCAGGCGAACTTGTCCTGATCGATACCCAGTTCGAAACCGAGTTCGAGCAGTTCGCAATTCTGGTTTCTCTCGCAACTGAAACAGCCCTTCACGTGCCGGGACATCAGCAGTTCGATAATTGTTTTTCGTATATTCCGTATTTCCGGCGTATTTGTCGTCACGTCCATACCAGGAGCAACCGCCCGGGCACATGAACGTGTTAAACTACGTTCGCCTTTTACTTGCACAACACAGATGCCGCAGGCGCCGTCAGGTGACACACCTTCGACATAGCAAAGATGAGGGATATTGATACTGGCCTGCTTCGCCGCTTCAAGTATGGTTGTCCCTTCCGGAACCTGTACCTTCTTCCCATCTATCGTTAATTCAACCAACTTGGCCTCCTATTGCCGGGTAACGCTGCCTGTTTCGATACAGCATCACCACTATTAACATTTTTTTACTTGTTAACTGACTTTAATTGCTCCGAACCTGCAGACGGTCTTGCATACGCCGCATTTCTTACAGAGTTCCGGGTCGATGTAATGCGGTTGTTTCTTTTCGCCGGTAATAGCATCATGGGGACAGTTCTTGAGACATAAACCGCATCCGATGCATTTTTCAGCATCAACCGAGTAGGTTATCAATGCCTTGCAGACGCCCGCCGGGCATCTCTTCTCTTTGATGTGGGCTTCATATTCATCACGGAAATGACGAATCGTACTCAGAACCGGGTTCGGCGCTGTTTGCCCGAGGGCGCAAAGCGAAGCCGATTTCACCATCATCGCCAGCGATTCGAGTTTCTTCAGGTCTTCCATATCTGCTTTGCCGTTGGTGATTTTCTCCAGCAGTATCATCATTTGCGGAATCCCTTCACGGCAGGGAACGCATTTACCGCAGGATTCATCTTTCGTAAAGCCGAGGAAGAATTTCGCTATGTCCACCATGCAGCTGTCTTCATCGATAACGACCATGCCGCCGGAACCAACGATAGCGCCGATTGCCGTCAGAGCGTCATAATCGACCGGCGTGTCCAGATGCGCTTCGGATACGACTCCACCGGACGGTCCGCCCATCTGTACCGCCTTGAATTTCTTACCGTTCGGAATACCGCCGCCGATATCATAGATAATCTTGCCAATCGGTGTGCCCATCGGCACTTCGACCAGGCCGGTATTGTTAATCTTGCCAACCAGGCTGAATGTCTTCGTTCCGGAAGCTTTCTCAGTACCGAATTTCGTGAATGCCTCCGAACCGTGCAGGACTATCTCCGGAATATTCGACCAGGTCTCAACGTTGTTAATAGTCGTCGGATAACCGAATAGTCCTCCGCCGACATTTGCCGGGAACGGAGGTCGCTGCCGCGGCCGTCCCATCTTGCCTTCGATTGAGGCCAGCAGGGCTGTTTCTTCGCCGCAGACAAACGCTCCGGCTCCGGGGAAAATGTCAATATCGAAATCCATGCCGGTGTTAAGGATGTTCTTACCGAGGAACCCGGCTTCCTTTGCCTCTTCGATTGCTTTGGTCATTTTTTGAATCGCATAGGGATACTCGGCCCTGATGTACGCGTAACCCTGCTTTACGTTTCCGATGGTGTATGCACCGATTACCATTCCTTCGATAACCGAATGCGGATTACCCTCCAGGACCGACCGGTCCATATAGGCGCCAGGGTCGCCTTCATCGCCGTTACAAACGACATACTTTATGTCCGAGGCAGCGGTTCGTACGAACTGCCACTTGTTCCCGGTCGGGAACCCGGCACCACCGCGGCCTCTCAACCCCGATTTCTTGACGACGTCAAGAACCTCATCGGGTTTCATCGTCAGCATCGCTTTCATTAACGCCTGATAACCACCGAGGGCGATGTAATCCTCTATCTTCCACGGATCCATGAGTGCATTTTTACCGAGGACCTTTCTCGTCTGGTTCTTGAAGAACCCGACATCTTCGAACGATTGAATCGCCTCACCTGTTCCGTGGTCATGGAATAACAGCCTTTCGACAACTTCACCCTTTAGAAGATGCTTCTCGAAGATTTCCTTGACATCTTTCGGCTGAACTTTGGCGTAAAGGACGTTCCCCGGATTGATAATAACACTCGGGCCTATCTCGCACAGCCCGTGGCAGCCGGTGCCGACAACACCGAGTACCTTGACCGGTTTATTGCCGTTATACTCATCCACGATTCGGTTAAATTCTTCGAAAACCTTGGTTGCACCGGAACCGATACAACTACTCTCCATGCAGACACGTACGACCATCTCCTGTGCGTTCTTATCGAAACGGCCGTTTTTTCGAAGGTCAATTTGTGCCTGGCGTTCCTTGACAATTTCTTTCAGTTCCAACTCGGATGTGATTTGTTTCATTTTCAATCCGCCCATCTGTTATTTGTATTCTTTGAGAATATTCTCGATAGTGTTCGGCTGAAGCCTTCCGTGCACGTTACCGTTAATCGACATTACCGGTGACAGCCCGCAGGCTCCCAGGCACCGGACTGTCTCGAGAGAGTAAAGACCGTCTTCGGTAATACCGTCCGGTTTCAATCCGAACTTTCGTTCAAAAGCATCCAGTATCATGTTCGCCCCTTTGACAAAACAGGCTGTACCGGTGCAAACACGGATTATGTACTTGCCCTTCGGTACCATCGTGAAAAAGTTATAGAACGAAACCACACCGTACGTTTTCGTCGCCGGAATGGCCAGCTTGTCCGATATCATCTCTATCATTTCAGGGGTGATATAACCGACAAGCTCCTGTGATTTCTGGAGAATTCGGATAAGACCACCGGCTTTACCTTTGTTGGTATCGATTATTTTTTCAATCTCCTGCCGGTAATAGTCTCTCCTGTCTTCCCAGCGTACCGCACTTTTTGTTTCAAGCATGCCTGCGCTCCTTAAAAAATCTTTTGCAATATTTGAAATGATGAAAACTCACGCCGAATGTTCGCTCTGCGCAAGTTAAAGTGGCTATTTGTATAAGTGAAAAACGTCACGCTTCTGCTAAACGTACCTTAATCGAATTTCGTGCAGATAATGTTCGGATTGCTGTAAAAACATACCGGTAAATAAATAACATTAACCAAAAAAGACCTAAAAAAACTAGCCGCCTCTCCGGTACCCCCGCCAATCATGTTACGCTTTCGCTTCTGACTAATCTATCGTGCAAACGCTTAATTTCCTGCCTCATCACTATGACTATTTGCTTAATAAGGCAGTACACCCCTGTGGTTTATACCTAAGTATATTATAGCATACTATACTGATTTTTACTTGTTCCCTTAATGGTAATCCGGTAAAATTGGATTTTTTTATATCTAACTAATATAATGAGTTTTATTGGTTACCTGCTTTATCCGGCCCGATTTATCGGATATGCCTTCTGCCAATAAAATAGATTATTTGTAACGCAAGGAGAATAACGTATGAAGACAGACACCGGGTACCATTCTACCGGAACCAGTCTTCCACCATTCGAGACATGCCGCCGGGCAGCAGACTCTTACCTGAATTCAGAGAAACCCCTCTACATAACTGCTAAAGATATCTGTGCTGCCATCGCCAAATCGAACGTCATGTCCAGGCTCGAAATCGAATCTTATGACCCGGCCATCCGGAACACCGGCCCCTTTATTATCGACCTTCGCTCTCCCGATTCCGAAATGCGCGAAACCTACTCCCTCGGCCATATCCCGGGAGCAGTCCACATTCCCTGGCGAATGATAACTCATATAAAAACCCTGGCATCTCTCCCGAAAGACCGCCGGATAGTCGTGTATTCCAATACCGGTCAGACCGGAGGCCAGGTGGCTGCCCTGCTCAGTCTGATGGGATACGACGCCGTCAACCTGAAATGGGGTATCACCTCCTGGACGGACGACGAATCCGCCGCCCCTGAACGGTATAATAGGAAAGACGATGTCCTCTGGCAGAACAACTCGTACCGGAGCACGGTAACGACTAACCTCGAACCGGAAGCCTCTTACCCGCTACCTGAGGTAGCCACCGAAAGCCGCACTCCCTCGGCCGTGATATGGTCGTCTGCTGATGAGTATCTCCGACTCTTTAAACCGGCCAACGTTTCTGCCGGCGCTCTCTATGACCCGATGTTTTCGGTCGTTCACCCTCTTTATGCTTCTCCCTACGACGCCCCGGATGAGAACTTGCTCGTCCTGCCCTTCGGCGTTCAACCGGGAGAAAACGACGAACCCTTCACCTGGCCTTTCGTCCTCGATGTCAGAACCGAAGAGGAGTACGCCCGCGACCATATCCCTGCCTGCCTTCACATCTACTGGAAAGAAATCTTCCGAACGGAAAACCTCCGGAAGCTTCCGCCCGACCGACAGATTGTCGTCGTCAGCAACACCGGACATACTTCTGCCCACGTTACCGCCCTGCTTAATCTTCTCGGCTACGATGCAGTCAATCTCAAATGGGGCATGAGCGGCTGGTGCCCTCCGTCACCGGAAAACGGTATTACCGCCTATTCGAGCGAACATGACTGCATGGGGTATCCAATCGTTAAAGGCTGGGTTCCCGGTAAGGCGACCGCCTGTAAGTCCTGAGGTTAACTCCGGCGAACGTGCTTCGCTGAAAGAAATGGAACGAGGCCGCGAGCAGTCGCGGCCTCGTTTGTTATTGCATATCTGGAAATGTATGGTAAAAAATTATTGTTATGTCAAATATTCGTAATACTGCCGTAATAAACCTGCTCTACTATAAAGACATGAGTATTGCCCGGCAGGCCATATAAAAAAGAACGGTATACGCTCAGGGCAAAAAGAAGAAAAGGAGAACACCGCTATGATTCAGGTCAAGGAAAACTCAACCACTGCCCTTAACGAACTGTTCGGGTGCAACGTCTTCAGCGACGCCGTCATGCGACAGACGCTGCCGAAAGAAACGTATAAATCGTTAAAAAAAACCATCGACGAAGGGGTGCCGCTCGACCCTCAGGTAGCCGAAATCGTCGCTTCCGCCATGAAGGACTGGGCTATCAGTAAGGGAGCCACCCACTTCACCCACTGGTTCCAGCCGATGACCGGTATCACCGCCGAAAAGCACGACTCATTTATTTCCCCTACCCCTGACGGCAAGGTAATCATGGAGTTCTCCGGCAAGGAGCTTATCAAGGGTGAACCGGACGCTTCATCCTTCCCGTCCGGCGGCCTCCGCGCCACCTTCGAGGCCCGGGGTTACACCGCCTGGGATTGTACCTCGCCGGCTTTCGTAAAAGACGGCAGCCTCTACATTCCCACCGCTTTCTGTTCCTACACCGGCGAAGCCCTCGATAAAAAAACCCCCCTCCTCCGCTCTATGGACGCCTTGAGCAAACAGGCCATGAGAATCCTTCGTGCCCTCGGCAACAACACCGCCAGACGGGTGTTAACAACTGTCGGCCCCGAACAGGAATACTTTATTATCGATAAAACCCTCTTTGACCAGCGTGAAGACCTGATTATGACAGGACGCACCCTGTTCGGCGCCAAAGCTCCGAAGGGACAGGAACTCGAAGACCATTACTTCGGCCAGATAAAAGACCGGATTATCTCCTACATGGCCGACCTAGACCGGGAATTGTGGAAACTCGGCGTTTCGGCCAAGACGAAACATAACGAGGTCGCCCCGGCCCAGCATGAACTGGCGCCGATTTTCTCGACGACCGATATCGCCACCGACCACAACCAGTTGACTATGGAAATGATGAGAAAGGTAGCCCTCCGTCACGGCCTGGTCTGCCTGCTCCATGAAAAACCGTTTACCGGCATCAACGGCTCCGGCAAACATAACAACTGGTCGATGTGCACCGATGACGGGCAAAACCTGCTCGACCCGGGAACGACCCCTCATGAGAATATTCAGTTTCTCCTCATTCTTTGTGGTATTATCAAGGCCGTCGATACCTATGCCGAACTGCTCCGGATGTCGGCTGCCAGCGCTGGGAACGACCATCGTCTCGGCGCCAACGAAGCCCCGCCGGCTATCGTCTCGATATTCCTCGGCGAGCAGTTGACGGAAATCCTGGAGCAAATCGAAGCCGGTGGAACATCGCAATCGAGAGCCGGTATCCTCATGCATCTCGGTACCAACTCGCTCCCCTCGCTTCCCAGGGACGCGACCGACCGGAACCGGACGTCGCCGTTCGCTTTCACCGGTAACAAGTTTGAGTTCCGCATGGTCGGCTCGGCGCAATCGATTTCTCAGGTCAACTATGTCCTGAACACCATCGTCGCCGAGAGCTTCTGCCAGTATGCCGACCGGCTTGAGAAAGCCGAGAATGTCACCAGGGAAACAAGCGCCCTGATTCTCGAAACGCTGAAAAGCCATAAGCGGATTATCTTCAATGGCAACAACTACTCCGAAGAGTGGCTGGCCGAGGCCGAACGGCGCGGTTTACCGAATATAAAAACAACCGTCGATGCCATCGCCGAGATACGCTCGGAAAAAAATATCGAGGTCATGAGCAAACACGGCGTTCTCTCGAAAACCGAAATGGAATCCCGCAGCGAGATTCAGTACGACCTCTATATCAAAACGGTGAAAATCGAAGCCCTCACCATGCTCGAAATGGCCAGACGCCAGATACTGCCGGCAGTCATCAGGTTTAAAGCCGGCTTGGCGAACTCGGTCAGCGCTATTCTCGCTGCCGAAGGCAACGCCGATGTCGAAAAAGCCCTTTTCAAGGAAATAACCAACCTTGTACTTACTCTGAGTCGGAACATTGAAAAACTGGACGAAGCGGTCCGCCAGGCCTGCGGCAAGCATGAACTGAAACCTCAGGCAATCGTCTGCCGGGACCTGATTATTCCCGCCATGACCGACCTGCGGCATGACGCCGATACTCTGGAAACGAAGGTAGCCGCCGACTGCTGGCCGATGCCGACCTACTCGAAGCTGCTTTTTAATATCTGACGTTCCTCATGGAAACGAAAAGAGGAAGTGTTTCAGCACTTCCTCTTTTTTATCTCGGTGAAAGCCGATTATTCTTCGGTAAGTTTTATCAGGACATCGCCGCCTTTTTGACGGGTATCGAAAACGGCGAAGGCGCCGCCATCCTTCGGTTTCCCACTGTATATCGGTGGTAAGCCTTTCCCGGTCATCATCGCCGTTTCTTTCTCGATATCCTTGACCGTAAAGACGATATCCATAATGCCTTCGCCCCGGCGGTAGAGGGTTTCCCGGTAGATAAAATCCGATTCCCCCGGTTCGACGAAGGTAACAATCAGGCGGTCGCCTATCCGGCACTTCTGCGTCCTGGCCGTGATATCTTTTTTCGGCGGTTTTCCGTATATCTGAACGTCAGCCATCTTCTTCGTATCGTAAGCACGTTCCGGCTCGAATTCGGCTATCTCGAGGTATTCGTAGAACTTTCTTGTTTTATCGAGGTCTTTCACGATTGCCGTATGACCGAAGAATTTCCAGGGTACCACCCCGACCTTTTTCTTCATTTCCTTGATTTCCCGGGTCATCGGCGACCGGAATGACAGCAGGATATGTCCCGGTTCGCGTGTGTCGAGGTAATCCTCTCCCCGCACCCCGTTGATTCGGGCATCCTGGATGATGCGCAGTCCCTTTTTTACCAGTTTATCGGTTTCGGCATCGATATCGGGAACACTGATGCAGAAATGATTGCATCCTTCGCGGTAGGACATCATTTCTCCCCGGGGTATTGAGGTCGGAGCATGGAGTATCTCCATCTCGAAATCGCCAATGTATAAAAGGTGAAGGAACGGTTCGCCTTCCGGAATGTCGAATACCGGTACTTCGTCGAACTCCCAGGTTTCATGTTTGTCCTTCGGATTCCAGGCCGGCCGGGGATTGGGATTTTCAGCAGCAATCCCTAAACTCTTGTAGTATTGAATGGTTCCTTTGAAATCGGTGGTAAATACTCCTGAATGATTATATTCCCAGCTTTTATCCATCAATCGGTTCCTTTCTGTATGAAGAATTGTTAAGCATTGTACTCCATCAATCGAGTATATCTCAACTATCCTACCGCTTACCGGCTTAGCCTGTTTTTACAGCAATTCCTGCTGGCCGGGTAAATCGCAATCGACACAGAGTTCCTCCAGCGGCAGGCCGATTGCCTCAGCCAGTTCCTGGACTGTCGGATACTCCAGACTGTCGATGTCCAGAAACTCAACCCTCCTCGTTATCGATGGAATCCGGGTTGCGATAAGTTCGCCTCGCTGGATAGTTTTGCCCCACTTGCAGAACGATACCGAATCCGGATTGGATATCCTGAAATGTATCTCCTTGAAGTTTAGAGCGCGTAGTTTCGGTACCAGGTCCCTTTCTATCTGGGTGCCCCGCCGTACCGAATCGTCACAGAGAACGACCTTCTTCCCTTCGTAACTTTCTCCGCTTCGCAGTTGCTTGATGTGCGCCTCAAGCCCTCGCTCCTCCTGACTCAGCCGGGGATAACTCCTGCCGGCATAGGGATATTTAAGCAGCACTTCATCGTATTGGGGAATATGGTCGATTTTTCCTTCGTTTATCTGCCGGCAGAATTCCTGGTGATAGCCGATTGCGCAGAACCTCCCCGAATCGGGGACCGGCGCTACTACATCCGGGATAAACCCTTTCTCGATATCCCGTCTTGCCAGCACTGCTCCGAGCCTTTTTCGCACAGCCGTCACCGGAATGCCTTTGAAAACCGCGTTGGGGAAATTGGTGTATACCCATACGAAGGTACAAATCTGGCTCTTCGGTTCTCCTGCTATACCTTTTATCTCAGCCTTGCCGTTTCTCAACAGGACTATCTCACCCGGCTGAATGTCATGATAATAGCTGAATCCCCAGTTTTCGAAACCCGCCGGGTCGGTTGTCGCTACTACTGCCCCTTCTTTTTGCCCTATTATCAAAGGCCAGCGCCCGGCCGGGTCGGATGCCATATAGATACCCTCCGGAGCCAGGACAGCAATTGAGTAGGCACCTTTGACCCGTTGATTGATGTGGTGAATTCCATTGACAAACCCATCCCCCTCGGCAATCAACTTGGCAATGACCTCCACATCTCTCCCGCCCCAGGCGAACGAGTGCCCCCGCTCCTTATACTCTGCTACCAGTTCTTCCCTGTTGATAATGTTACCGGTAAAACAGAGAGCGAACTCGCCGATTCTTGAATCTACCAGAATAGGCTCACGGTCATCACCGCAGTAACCGATTCCCATGGTGCCTTCAAGGCCGCTTAAATCTTCGGCGAAGGTCGGCCTGAACAGCCCCCGGTGCGTCCGGATATTTATCTTGCCTTCGCAGAAGGTGGCAAGCCCGGCGTAGCTTTCGCCCATGTGCTGCTGGTAAAAGGTCTGCCAGAAAAGGTCCTCGAGGAAAACACCGTTGTATTCTTTCGTGTTGATACTCAGAGCGGAAAAACCGGACATTGTCAGCCTCCAAAGGAATTCAGTCGATACGCTCGGGTGCAATCGCCACCACTGATTATACCCGAAAAGGCCGTCAATGTTGAAATCGCCGTTATCACCAGGCTGATATTACCGCCGGGGCGCCTGCCCTTTCAGTGTTTTTTCTATTATCTCTTTCACCTCGGGAGAAAAATCCTGACCAAGCATCCACTGGAGGTAGTCGGGCGTCTCTTCGGCAATTTGCTGTAAACTCTTTCCCTTGTGCTTACCAAAACTGATAACGGCCTCGCTGCCCTCCCAGACAAAACGACCGATTTCATCGACGTAGTTCTGCCGGCCTTTCAGGCAATAGGCGCACAGACCGTCAACGTTCCGGGGTAAGTCCTTATACATTTCAAGCTGACCGTCCAGTATCTCGACGCTGGTTTTAACATCGGCTTCGGCGCTGTGGGCGTTTTGTATCTCTTTACCGCAATAAAGCCGGTAGGCGCTTCCGAGGCTCCTGGTTATTGTCTTATCGAACGGTTCCCTCGAATGGTAAATGGTCATCAGGTCGATGAATCGGCGGCCTTCCCGGACAAATTTCATGTCTGCCCGCTCGAATTCGTGTTCAAGTAACGGCAAATCGAAATTCAGGATATTGAACCCGCAAAGGTCGCACCCGTTCATGAATTCGAATATACCCTTCGCCAGCTTTTTAAACACCGGTTCGTTTTTCACGTCTTCGTTGGTAATGCCGTGTTTACGAGTGGCGCCGTCGAGTATCGGCATCTCAGGATTCAGTCGACGGCTCTTATATTCCTCCCGCCCATCCGGCAGCATTTTCAAAACCGAGAATTCGACGATTCGGTCGACGTAATACCTCGTGCCGGTTGTTTCCAGATCGAAAAACGCCATCGGTTTTTCAAGTTTCAGATTTTTCAGCATGTAGTACCTCCCGTATGAATGATGTAGTATATATCGTACGTGATAACCAAATCAAGCCCGGTACATAGATTTTTTATTTCTGCATTAAAACGAAAAAGGCGGGGCGCCGAATGCGCCCCGCCCTGACAGTGTGTATACCTGTTAACCCCGGGAAGGTTCGATTACCTCGACCGCCACCGGTACCACCTTATTTCTCCGTTTGAATACGAGGACGACTATCGCTCCGATACCGAAGAGTGTACTTATCATCCAGGCAAAGAATCCGACTACCGGTATCAGGCGCACCGCTGAGAGCAGCAGGAACCCCGTTGCCAGCCCCCCGACCAGGCTGCCGGTTGTCTCTTTGATATTGAGTTTTTCGAATATCCACTGACCGATGAACAGCCCCACCACAAGCTGGCTGATGCAAATCAGCAATCCATAGACAAATATCCCCAGTAACCCGACCGGTATTCCGATTATCGTCAGCATCGATATCAGTATGGCTACCGGGCCGACAAAGAAGACCAGCGCCCCCCATCCCAGGCTCGGTCCCGGTTTTCTCCTGATTGCCATCGCTACTTCGGACGATTTCCGGGGAGCCACCAGTATTATCACGATTCCCACCAGCAGCATCCCGAGGAAGGAAAACACCTTGAACCACACGTTAATCACGGGGAACAGTATAGGCCAGGAATGATTCCATCGGGACACGGCCGGGATTTTTCGGGTTATCTCTCCGGCGATAACTGCCCCTGGTTGAATCTCCACATCGTTATCGCTGACGTAAATAAGATTGCCCTGTATCTTCGCTGACGGCGTCAGAATCAGCTCATCGACCTCGATGCTGGCATTACCGCCAATGATATTAGCGATTTCAACCTGCTCGGCTATGCCCTGAATATTACCGGTTACAATTGAGTCCACCCTGATACTGCTGGCCCCGAAAACCAGGTCCCGGCCGATATCCGAAGCCTCCAGTATTGTTATCGAACTGCCTGCCGCTACCACGTCTCTCCCGATAGAGCCCCCGATTCTCACCTTCGACGCGGCTACCCGGACAGAACCGGTGATTTCCCCGTCGATGCTGCCGACGACAAGGGCTGCACGGCGCTGCTGCGCGCCGCCGGAGGCGGCCACGCCGAGGTGCTGGAGCTGCTGCTCGAGCGCGGCGCCGACCCGCAGCGCGCCGCGCATACCGGCGCCAC
>CAYXEG010000013.1:15142-34285 GCA_964463875.1 uncultured Dehalococcoidales bacterium | reverse complement strand
TCTCGGGACGGGTCCCGAGGATTACGGCAACGTTCGGCATGATTTTCTCCCTGTCCGGATTTGACTCATTATACCGCAAGCGAACCGCCTGAGAAAGAAGGCGGCCTTATCGGGACAGGAAGCCGCCATACAAAAGCCTTGCCGCATTTGGTATAATGATAGTGCAAATTTTTTAGTGAGGCAGGAGTAAAAACAATGAAAAAACTGAGAATTGGCGTTCTTACCGGCGGCGGCGATTGTGCCGGTTTGAACTCCGCGGTCAAGTGGATTGTTAAAACAGCCCTTGACCCGAGACTGGAGAAAGAAAGAGGCGTCAAATTCGAGGTTATGGGGATTCGTGAGGGATGGAAAGGACTTGTCCTTCCCCCGCCGGATACGTACGAAGATGAGCTGCAGCACGTCTGTTGCCTTACTGAAAGCTATGTGCGGACATGGGACAGGCTTGGTGGTACCATGCTCGGCTCATCAAGGACTAATCCCTATAACCCGAAGGACAACCGCGTGGCGGATGTCAAAAAACATATAGAAAAAATCGGGCTCGATGCCGTTATCGCCATCGGCGGAGACGATACCCTCGGTGTCGCCGGCAAGCTGGCCGCCGAAGGCATGCCCGTCGTCGGTATTCCCAAGACAATCGACTTCGACCTTCCTGTCACGGAATACAGCCTGGGGTACGAAACGGCCCTCAACGTCATCGTCGAAGAAACGGACCGAATCCGGACCTACGCCGGTTCGCACAAGGTCGTTTTCGTTATCGAGACGATGGGCAGGCACGCCGGCTGGCTGGCTCTCGAAGGCGGCGAAGCCACCGGAGCCAACCTGATTATGATTCCCGAATATAAGTTCCCCATGGAGAGGGTGTTCGAACTCGTCAACGAAGACTGCCGGTGCGGCAACCGGTACAGTATCATCATGGTTGCCGAGGGGGCAGCTCCGGCCGGCATCGACATGGTAACCATCGAACGGCAAGCCGATGCCTTCGGGCATGTCTACCTCGGAGGAGTCGGGAAATTCCTGGCCGATGAAATCGAAAAGAACACCGGCATGATGACCCGGAGCATGACGCTCGGGTATCTCCAGCGGGGAGGTCCTCCCTGCGCCTACGACCGGAGAATGGGCAGATACTTCGGTATTGCGGCGGTCGACCTGCTGGTCCGGCAGATATCCGGCCAGATGGTCTGCCTCATCGATAACCGAATCACCTCGACGCCGATAGTCGATATCGTCGGTAAGACGAAAACGGTCGACGTCAAGACCCAGTACGACGCCGACAGGCTCAACGGCAGACGGACGATATTAGGCGGCCTGATAGGTTCGTAACGATTATACCAGCGGAAAACAGGAGATAAAAATGAACGAAAAAAACATCGATGCCCTGATAGATAAAGCCATGTTCGGCGCCAGCGCCGGCGAAAAAGAAGCCGCCCGGAAAGAAATCCTGGCAACAGCTTCTTCAAAGGGAATCTATCTCGCCAGTATCCAGGGATTATATGAAGCTGCCGCCAGAGGTGAATACAGTAAAAAAACCGTTCCGGCAATCAATGTCCGCGGTCTGACCTACGACGTTGCCAGGACGATATTCAGGACCGCCATGAAACTCAAGGCGGGGGCGTTTATCTTCGAACTTGCCCGGACTGAGATGGCCTACACGGATCAGCCGGCGCCGGAATACGTCGCCGCTGTCGTCGCTGCGGCCATAAGGGAAGGCTATGTCGGGCCGGTATTCGTCCAGGGAGACCACTTCCAGTTCAATAAGAAAAAGTACGACACCGATAAAAACGCGGAAATCAAGGCGCTCTATGACGCCACGACGGCCGCCGTCAAGGCCGGATTCTACAATATCGATATCGATTCCTCGACGCTCGTCGTTCTCGAACGGCCGACGCTCGACGACCAGCAGAAAGACAATTACACGGTAGCCGCCGACATGACGAAGTTCATCCGAGGCATGGAGCCGAAGGGAGTGACCATTTCGGTCGGCGGGGAAATCGGCGAAGTAGGGAAATCCAACACCACCGTCGAAGAACTCCGGGCTTACATGGAAGGCTACAACAAGCTTCTCGGAAAAGGCATGAAAGGCATCTCCAAGATTAGCGTCCAGACCGGCACCGCCCACGGCGGGGTCGTCCTGGCGGACGGCTCGATAGCCGATGTCAAGCTCGATTTCAAAACCATCAGCGAACTCGGCAAGGTTGCCCGCGAGGAATACGGCGTCGGAGGCATCGTCCAGCACGGAGCTTCGACCCTGCCCGACGATATGTTCGACCTGTTCCCGGAAGCCAACACCCTCGAAGTCCACCTGGCGACCGGCTACCAGAATACCATGATGGACAGCAGGAACTTCCCGAAAGACATACTCGATAAGATGTACGCCTATATCTCGGAGAAATTCGCCGACGAGCACAAGAAAGGCGATACCCGCGAGCAGTTCATCTACAAGACCAGAAAGAAAGCCTGGGGAGGCAACAAGAAAGAAGTCTGGCACATGCCGGAGGGAGTCCGGGCCGCTCTCATGGGAGAACTCGAAGAGCAGTTCACCGACGTCTTCAAGCGGCTGAATGTCAGTAATACCGCCGACCTGGTGAAGAAGTACATCTCGAAACCATAACCGCCACCGGTAATAAATCACACTGAAGGGGTGCCGTACCACAGGCACCCCTTTTTTCGTTCCACCATGCCCGCCCGCAACCCTGAATTACGATTTTTGGCAGTATAGGCTATATGTATCGTATAATATATATAACCTATCATTTTAGTCAACTATTTTATCTCGAACATGACTATTGTCATATTCAACCGGCCGATTCAGCATTAGAATAACGCTACCCTGAGAAGGAGAGGAATATGAAAAAGATATCGGTTAAAACACTCGGCTTACTTGTCCTCGGATTCGGAATCATCGCCCTGGTGATGGGGGCGGTCTTCGTCCAGCAGGGTTTTGCCAAAGAATCGTGGCTGATTCGAAACATGGAGCAGGAGAAGATTGAGATGCCCGGCCAGCCCGGGGTCATCGTCAACTCCGGTGCTCTGGCGGAAGAAGCCGGCGATACCGTCAGAGAACACCGGAGAAACATCTCGCCGACCTACGGCGAATTGCTCGGAGACGGGCGGTATGACCCGACGAATACAACCCAGTTAAGTTACGCCCAGGCGATGAACATCGAGAACTACCTCTACCTGGCTGTGACAGCCTTCGGCGTCTTCCTGGTCGTCAAGGTCATCGGAGCCTTCATGATTATTTCCGGGTTTGCCCTGGGCATTACCGGGCTGGCATTGCGGAAAGCCGCCGCCGAATAATTGCTATTACGAACCAGATACACTATTATGGAATCCCTCACGAAAATAACCGGAATAAGGAGGTAACCAGATTGGCTGAGATAAAAATCAACTGTGTCGGGGAAACCTGCCCGGTACCTCTCGTCGAAACCCGCAAGGCGCTCAGGAAAGCCGCCGAGGGAGACATCGTGGAAATCACCGGTACCCACCCGGCCTCGAAAAAGGAAATCCCGATGGCAGTCCGGGCACTGAACCTGAAACTGCTCGGCGTCGAGCAGGAAGGCAATACCTGGAAGATACGAATAAAAAAAGAGAAGGAGGCGTGACATGGCTGAAAAGGCTGACCGGGCGACGATAATCGTTCACAGCGGCGACATGGACAAGCTGTACAGCGCCCTCATCATCGGCAACGGCGCCCTGGCGATGGGCATGGAAGTCTCCCTCTTTTTTACTTTCTGGGGATTGCAGCGGTTGAAAAAAGGCGGCCTCGAAAAGGGACCTCTTTCGAAGATGCACATGTTCGGACTCGGCAAACTCATGATAAAAATGAAAATGAAGAAGCAGAACGTCGCTTCCCTGGAAAGAATGATTCAGGACTTCAAGGAACTCGGCGGGAAGATACTCGCCTGCGACATGACGATGGATATCATGGGAGTCAAACCGGAAGACCTCCGCCAGGACCTTATCGGCGATTACTGCGGCGTCGGCACCTACCTCGAAGACGCCCGCAATTCGAAAATTACCCTCTTTATTTAAGAAAGGAGAGGGACGCATGGAGAATAGTGAACAGGTTTACATGGATAATGCGGCGGCGACGCGGATGGACGACCGCGTCCTCGAAGCAATGAAGCCGTATTTCTTCGAAACCTACGCGGTTGCCACCTCGGAATTCGCCTACTCGCAGGGAATCGAAGCCAGCGAAGCGCTCGGAGGAGCCAGGACTGTCCTGAGCGGGGCGCTGGGAGGCACACCGGAAGAGTTCATCTTCACATCCGGTGGTACCGAATCTTCGAACATCGCCATTAAGGGGATGGCGATAGCAGCGAAGAACAGGAAGCACCTTATAACCTCAAAAATCGAGGACTTCCCGGTCCTCAACAGCGCCAAAGCCCTGGAAAAGCAGGGATTTCGCGTCACGTACCTCGATGTCGACGGCGACGGCTTCATCGACCCGGCAAAACTCCGGGAGGCGATATCGGAAGAAACCTTCCTCGTTTCTCTCCAGCACGCCAACCAGGAAATCGGCACCATCCGGGATATCGCCACCCTCGGGGCTGTCTGCCGGGAGAAGAAGGTACCGTTCCACACCGATGCTACCCACACCTTCGGCAGGGTGGAAATCGATGTCAGGACAATGCCAATCGACCTGATAACGGTGGACGCGAATATGATTCACGGGCCGAAGGGAGTCGGAGGACTGTACGTCCGCAAGGGAACGAAGCTCGGAAAGTGGATGGACGGCGGCTTCCAGGAATTCGACCTTCGGGCCGGGGCGGAGAATATCCCGGGGGCAATCGGCTTTGCCCGGGCAATCGAACTGATAACGCCCGAAGAAACGGCGAAGATACAGGAGATACGGGACCGGATTATCGACCGGATTCTTGCCGAAATCCCGGATACGACTCTCAACGGGCACCGGGAAAAGCGGCTGCCGCAGAATACCAATATCTCATTCCACTACATCGAAGGCGAATCGATTACCCTCCACCTCGATATGAACGGCTACGCCGTCAGCACCGGTTCGGCCTGTTTCAGCCGGTCGCTCGAAGGCAGCCACGTCATTTACGGCATCGGCGGCGACCATGAACGGGCGCACGGCTCGATTCGGTTCACTCTCGGCCGTTATAACACGGCGGAGGAAGCCGACGGCATCACGGACGTTCTGAAAGATATCGTCAGCGAACTGCGAAGCATTAGCCCGCTGGCGAGAGACAAATACCGAAAGGAGAAATAACCATGAAATCACCCTACAGCGAAACCGTTCTGGAGCATTTCAAGCATCCCCGCAATATAGGGAAAATAGAAGACGCCGACGGACAGGCCCAGGAGGGCAGCCCCGCCTGCGGAGACATGGTGGCCGTCTACCTCAACATCGATGAAAAAACGAAAGTCATCGAGGATATCAAGTTCGAGTCCTACGGCTGCGCTTCGAATATCGCGACCGGCTCGATAATCACCGAACTGGCTAAGGGGAAAACCATCGACGAAGCGAAAAAAATCACCTGGAAAGACGCCGCCGAAGCGCTCGGCGGGCTGCCGAAGGTAAAGGTGCACTGCTCGGTGCTGGCCATCGAAGGCCTCCGGGCAGCTATCGAGAACTACGAGGAAAAAAACGGCCTGGTCAAGGACAGGAAGCCGACGACGATGGAAACGGTGCGCAACCGGCTGAAGAAGGTAATGAACCCGATGGCCGGGCTCGACCTGGTAAAAACCGACCTCGTCGAAGGGATAACGGTCAAGAACGGCAAAGTGACGGTTTCGATTTCCCTGCCGGCCGACCACCAGTTCGCTTCGGCAATCAGGGATGAAATCATTGAAAAAATCGAACCCCTCTGGGATGTCGACGAGGTAACGGTCGATTTCACCGGATAGCAGGTATATTGATATTACGGGGTACTGACGATGACGACACAAACCGAAAAGGGTAAAAAGGAAAAAGCACAGATTGCCATCACCGGCATGACCTGCACGAACTGCGCCGCTACCATCGAGAAGGGGCTGGCATCGGTGCCGGGCGTCGAGAACGTCCGGGTGAATTTCGCCTCCGAGAAGGCGACGGTCGACTATAACCCGGCAGATGTCAGCCTGAAAACGCTCCAGGATACTATTACAGAATTAGGGTATGGAGTGGCCGCGAAAAAGTCGGTCTTCCCGGTGAGGGGTATGACCTGCGCCATGTGTGTCGGCCGTGTCGAGGAAGCCCTGAAATCCGTTCCGGGGGTTATCTCGGCGAACGTCAATCTCGGTTCCGAGAAAGCCACCGTCGAATACAGCGAAGATACCGCTGTCGCCGAGTTGAAGAAAGCAGTCCGGGAAGCCGGTTACGAGCTTGGGGACGAAACGGAAAAACTGGAAGATGTCACGGCCGCCTCGCGCCGCGAGATAAAATCGGTACGGAACCGTTTTATTGTCGCCGTTCTGCTGGCGGCGGTCATCATGCTGCTGATGTGGTTGCCGGACTTTTCCGGTAAGCCGTTCGTTCTCTGGGGGCTGGCGACACCGGTGCAGTTCTGGGCAGGGTTACGGTTCTACCGGGGAGCCTGGGGAGCGCTGAAACACCGCACTGCCGATATGAACACGCTGGTGGCGGTGGGAACGTCAGCCGCCTATTTCTACAGCGTCGTCGCCGTCCTGTTCCCGGACGTGTTTTCCGGCAGCCGGGTGATGGCGATGCTCTATTTCGACACCTCGGCGATGATTATCGCCCTGATACTGCTGGGGCGGTACCTGGAAAGCCGGGCAAGGGGGCAGACCTCCGAGGCAATCAAGAAGCTTATCGGACTGAACCCGAATACGGCGAGAGTAGTGCGTGAGGGGAAGGAGCAGGAGATAGCTGTCGACGACGTGGTGGTCGGCGATATCGTCATCGTCCGGCCGGGAGAAAAGATACCGGTCGACGGGACGATTACCGAAGGGCTTTCAAGCATCGACGAATCGATGATAACCGGGGAGAGCATACCGGTCGACAAAGACACCGGCAGCGAGGTTATCGGCGCCTCGATAAACCGCACCGGCAGTTTTCGTTTTCAGGCCACCCGGATCGGCAGGGATACGACGCTGGCCCGAATCGTCAAGCTGGTCGAGGAAGCCCAGGGAAGCAAAGCGCCCATCCAGCGCCTGGCCGACATCATTGCCGGCTATTTCGTGCCGATTGTGATTTCAATTTCAATCGTGACGTTCGTTGTCTGGTATTTCGCAGGCCCGCCGCCGGCGCTGACCTACGCCCTGCTGAACTTCGTAGCGGTGCTCGTTATCGCCTGTCCCTGCGCCATGGGGCTGGCGACACCGACAGCGATAATCGTCGGTACCGGCAAGGGAGCTGAGCACGGTATCCTGATTCGCAGTGCTGAAATTTTGGAAAAAACACATAACGTGACAACAGTCATGCTCGACAAGACAGGGACATTGACCCGGGGAGAACCGGTGGTGACCGATATCGTTTCGCCGACACTCTCACGGGACGGGGTGCTGAGGCTGGCAGCAGCGGTTGAATATGGTTCCGAGCACCCGCTCGGGGAAGCGATACTCCGGGAAGCGGCAATGGCGGACATCGAACCTCTGACAGCCACGGAATTCAGGGCTGTTCCGGGGCACGGCGTCGAAGCGATGGTCGACGGCCGGAATATCCTGCTGGGAAACGCCCGGCTGATGAAGGAAAAAGGGCTTTCTGTCGATACCCTCGAAGAAGCAGCCGAACGGCTTGGAAGCCAGGGCAGGACGGTGATGTACCTCGTCGCCGGAGAGAAAGCCGAAGCGGTCATCGCCCTGGCCGACACGCTCAAACCCGGCGCAGCCGAGGCGGTGAAAGCCCTGCACGATATGGGCATCGAAGTGGCGATGATTACCGGCGATAATGCTCGCACTGCAGAAGCTATCGCCCGCGAGGCAGGCATCGAAACGGTCCACGCGGAAGTGCTGCCCGAACATAAGGCCGAGGAAGTGAGGAAGCTCCAGGCTCAGGGGAAAATCGTGGCGATGGTCGGAGACGGTATCAATGACGCTCCGGCGCTGGCACAGGCCGATGTCGGCATCGCTCTCGGCACCGGCACCGATGTTGCCATGGAAACCGGCGATATCACCCTCATCAGCGGCGATATCGGGGGTATCGCCACGGCCATCTCGCTCAGTCGTCGGACGGTCCGGACTATCAGGCAAAACCTCTTCTGGGCATTCGCCTATAACACGGTGCTGATACCGGTCGCCGCCGGAATTCTCTACCTGGCTTTCCACGAAAGCGGGGTGCCGTCCGGACTGCGCTTCGCCCTGGGAGAGTACGGATTTCTGAATCCGATTCTGGCGGCGGCAGCCATGGCTGCCAGCTCGATTACCGTGGTAACGAATTCACTGCGTCTGAAACGGTACAATCCGTTTACGGTTCAAACGAACAGGGAAGGAGAAAGAACGATGGGAAAAGCAATCGACCCGGTCTGCAAGATGGAAGTCGAGGAGAAAACCGCCGCGGCCGTCTCCGAATACAAAGGCAAAAAATACTACTTCTGCGCCAAAGGATGCAAGGTGGCTTTCGATAAAGACCCGGAGAAGTACCTGAAATAACCGCCGGAGACAAATCATAAAAAGCCGGCCATCAACCTGCACATGAAGCAGGAATATGGCCGGCTTTCTTTTCGCTGTTTTATCAGGGATTATTCCGCCAGCAGGGTATCCAGGGCGGTTTTGTTGAAGCCGACGACGACTTCATCATTCACCAGGATAACGGGAACACCCATTTGTTTTGTTTTATCCACCATTTCCATGGCTTTTGCCCGGTCTTTCGAGACATCATACTCGGTAAAGGCAACTTTTTTATCGGAAAGATACTCTTTCACTTTCGTACACCAGGGTCAGGTTGGAGTCGAATAAACTATCACATTTTTGTCCGCCATGTACGTTCCTCCCCATTTTTCGACAAATATGACTATTGTTATTCTTATTATACCTTATCGGCTGGATATATGTCGCATAATTATATTTTATCTAACAGAGAAACGTTCCTTATAAACAAGAAAAGGACAGCTTCGTTGAAGCTGTCCGTACTCGAGTAAAGTTAAAGCAAAAGTTACGGTTTTTTAGGGAAAACCTGGTCTTTGCTGTGCCGGATGAACCACATGCTCCGGGGGGTGCCGCTGATTGCCATCGAGGTACGCCATTCAAGCATTTCCTGGCGGAGGTCGTCATAGTTTTTCTGGATATTTTCGTAGAGACGGGCATTTTCCAGGGCAATCGCGCCGAGGTTTGCCACCGCCTGGACAAAATAAACCGAATCCTCGGAAAATTCCCTTTTTTCAGCGGTATAGACGCGGACGACGCCGATTATTTCGCCGCGGAGGTTCATCGGCACCGTCAGGATGGAGACGATACCTTCCTCAATCTTCTCTTTCGCGTACTGGACCCGGCTGTCATTGGTGGCATCGGGAACAACGACGGCTTTTCCGCTGAGGGCTTCGGTGATGCTTTTATCCGCCCGCAGCGGCCCTTTGAAAACATATTTTTCACTAAGACCGTGGGTGGCGGTGTGCATGAGGGTTTTCTTATCGGACGAGAGGAGAATCAGCGAGCAGCCTTTGACGTTCATGGTATTCACGACACTTTCGGCTATCGAATCAAGCACCCTGTCGGGTTCTAGGGCTGAGTTAATGTTCGAAGCCACTTCGTAAAGAGCTTTATAGTAATCAAGATTGGTTTCGGTCATGGTTTTCTCCTTTCAAAGGCTGTTTACCTAGATTGTAGCACCTGGAGAAAGTGAAGGCAAAATTCCGGTGGTATCGGAAACGACACGTTATCAATAAAAAAAATCTTTCCTGTTTTCCTATTGACACAGAACAAAGGTTCTTGTATCATGAGCGATACTACATAGTGGACAGGAAAAGGAATGAACTTATATTACATAATCAGTCATTGTCCATGTTGTGTATGTATGTTATCATTAGGTTAAGACGGATATGACCACAGAAAAAGGAAAAGCACTCGAACTGGCTATCGGTCAAATCGAAAAGCGATTTGGCAAAGGGTCAATTATGAAACTGGGAGAAGCAGCCGCGAAGACGCATATCGAAGCTGTTCCGACCGGTTCGTTGTCATTGGACCTCGCCCTGGGAATCGGGGGACTTCCCAAAGGACGGATTGCAGAAATTTTTGGCCCTGAATCTTCAGGGAAGACCACCCTGGCGCAGCACGTGATTGCACAGGCGCAAAAGAGAGGAGGTATTGCCGCCTATATCGATGTTGAGCACGCGCTCGACCCATCCTACGCTCAACGTTGCGGCGTCAATGTAGAAGAGTTATTAATCTCCCAGCCTGATACCGGAGAGCAGGCGCTGGAAATAGCGGATGCCCTGGTCAGGAGCGGAGCAGTCGAAGTCGTGGTTATCGATAGTGTTGCCGCCCTGGTATCGCAGGCAGAAATCGAAGGGGAAATGGGAGATACGCATGTCGCCCTTCAGGCCAGATTAATGTCGCAGGCTCTTCGAAAGCTGGCTGCTGCGATTGGGAAAACCGGCACGTGCGTCATTTTTATCAATCAGTTGAGAGAGAAAGTCGGAATCGTCTTCGGCAATCCGGAAGTAACGCCGGGCGGCAGGGCACTGAAATTCTACAGCTCGGTCAGAATCGATATCAGGCGTGCGGACTCTATCAAGCAGGGAAACGTCATCACCGGCAATCATGTCAAGGTCAGAGTAGTTAAAAACAAAGTTGCTCCCCCTTTCAGAACCGCTGAATTCGACATAATGTTCGACCATGGCATCAGTCACGAGGGTGAAATTGTCGACCTCGGAGTGGAGATGGGGCTGGTAACCAAGTCAGGTGCTTTTTTCTCATATGGTGATACCCGTCTGGGGCAAGGAAAGGAAAACGCTAAGCATTTCCTGACTCAAAATCCTGAACTTGTCCAGGAAATTGAGGAAAAAATACGAGCCTCAGCTGTCACCATTCAGAATTCTCTGACTGATGAATAATTAGTCCTGATTCCAGACAAACAATAGAGTGCAGGAAAAATTGTAAGCTGAGGTACAAAGCCTCGGCTTTGTTTGTTTAAAGGCAGGATGGTAATGAGAAAAATCACCGCCCTCCGGATGGGCAAAGGCCGGAGAAAGCGGGTCAGCGTATTTCTTGACGGCGAATTCGCTTTCAGTCTGGAAGCAGAGGTAGCGGTAAAAGAAGGCCTGCGGGTAGACCAGGAACTTACTCCCGAAAGAGTTAAGGACATTGCCTCTGCCGATTCCTACCGCCGCTGTTATGACGCCGCCGCTCTTATCCTCAGTTACCGGCCCCGCAGCGAACCCGAGTTACGGGAAAAGCTCACTCAGAAAGGCTTTTCCGGTTCGAGTATCGATGAGGTTATCTCCCGGATGAAGGAGCAGAGGCTGATAAACGATACCGATTTCGCTGAATTCTGGAAGGATAACAGGGATACCTTCAGTCCCCGGAGCCGGTGGCTGACGGGACAGGAATTACGGCGGAAAGGCGTATCCGAAGACATAATTAACCAGGTTGTCGAATCAATCGATGACGCCGAAAGCGCCTATCGGGCAGCCCGGAAAAAAGCTCGAAATTTACCACGGTACGATTATCAGAGTTTCCGCCAGCGGCTGGGAGAGCATCTCCAGCGCCGGGGATTCGGCTACGGAGTGATAACAGATACCGTGAAACGGCTCTGGGATGAGCTGGAAAATGAAACCGAATAAAATGGAAGGCCAATACTATACCGGTATGTTAGGAGGGAGATGGAAACAGGGTTAGTTTACGTTGCATTGGTTTCCATGTTTTTCATAGGCCTGATTTTCGGAGGAAGTATCGTTTACTATTTTCGCCGGAGGACGAGAAAGTAAAGTTGAATAAAATGGAAGGCCGGTACTGCACCGGTATGTAAGGAGGGAAATGGAAACAGGGTTAGTTTACGTTGCATTGGTTTCCATGTTTTTTATAGGACTGATTTTCGGAGGAGTCATCGTTTATTTCTTCCGCAGAATGGCAATTAACCGGCAGCTTCGTACTGCCCAGAGAAAAGCCGCCAGGACAGTCGCGGAAGCCAGAGAGGAATCCAAGGAAATCTTACGGGAAGCCAAAGAAGAAATCGAAAAGACAAAAGCCAAGCAGGAGGCCGAATTACGGGAACGGCGCAGCGAACTGCAGCGCTCCGAAAACCGGTTGTCGAGTAAAACTGAAACACTCGAACGGAGGCTTGAATCCGTCGAGCAGAGGGACCGTAACCTCGCTAATAAAGAGAAGAGCGTCGAGGCTCTTCGGAACGAAATTAACGAAGTAAAAAACCAGCAGTTGAAGAGGCTCGAAGAAGTCTCCAACATGTCGAGTGAAGAAGCCAAGCAGGAACTGATGAACAGGATGGAATCCGAGACCAAAGAAGAAACTGCCCGCCGACTTCGCGAATGGGAAGAGAAACTGAAGGAAGAAAGCGCTAAAATCAGCCAGGTTATTTTAGCCCAGGCAATTCAGCGCTCAGCCTCCGAAATCGTCTCTGAAATTTCGGTGGTCAGCGTGCCTTTACCCGGTGATGAAATGAAAGGGCGGCTCATCGGCAGGGAAGGCAGAAACATCCGGGCTCTCGAGCAGGCGACCGGGGTCGACCTGATTATCGACGACACCCCGGAAGCAGTCACTCTTTCCAGTTTCGACCCGGTGCGCCGGGAAATCGCCCGGCTATCGTTAACAAAGCTGATAACCGACGGGAGGATTCACCCCGCCCGAATCGAAGAAATCGTCGCCAAGACGAAGGAAGAAGTCGATGCCTCGATATACGCCGCCGGTGAACAGGCGGCATTCCAAGTTGAAGTACCCGGGTTGCGCCCGGAAATCATCCGTCTGCTGGGAAGGTTGAAATACCGCACCAGTTACGGGCAGAACGTACTCAACCACTGCATCGAAGTCGGCTTCCTTTCGGGAATGATTGCCGCCGAGCTCGGAGCAAACGTGTCCATCGCAAAAAAGGCCGGCCTGCTCCACGACATCGGCAAGGCGGTCGACCGGGAAATCGAAGGCTCGCACGCCACTATCGGCGCCGACCTTGTAAGGCAGTGGGAGAAATCGCCCGAGGTGGTGATGGGCATCGCCGAACACCACCTGGAGACATCCAACACCAGTATCTGGGGCTATATCGTTTCGGCAGGGGATGCCATCAGCAGCGCCCGGCCGGGCGCGAGACGGGAATCCCTGGAGAATTACCTGAAACGGCTGACCGCTCTCGAAGACATCGCCAACGACTTCAAGGGTGTCGAAAAATCGTTCGCCATCCAGGCCGGACGCGAGATTCGAATCCTCGTTAAACCGGAAGAAATCGATGACCTCGGCGCCATGAGAATGGCCCGGGACATCGTCAGGAAGATTGAAGAGAGCCTCGAATATCCGGGGCAGATTAAAGTCACCGTCCTCAGGGAAACCAGGGCGGTTGACTTCGCCAAATAGGAAGGAAAACCGAAACCGGTGATAGTTTTAGCAATAGGAGATATAATCGGCAGGCCGGGAAGGCTGGCGGTACAGAAGATAGTGCCCGGCCTGCGTAAAGAATACAAAATCGATTTGGTTATCGCAAACGCGGAGAATGTTGCCGGGGGTATCGGCACAACGCCTAACATGGCCGACGAGCTGTTCGCATATGGCATCGATATCCTCACCTCCGGCAACCACATCTGGGCACACCGGGAGATTATTCCCTACCTCGAGGGGGAGACGCCAATTATGCGCCCCCTCAACTACCCTCCGGGAGTACCGGGAAAAGGGTACGTTATCAAAGGCAACGTGGCGGTCATCAACCTCATCGGCCGGACATTCATGTCTAACTTCGACTGCCCGTTCCGAGCGATGGACGCCCTGCTGGCTGAATTGGGAGACAAGCCGCTGATTAAAATAGTCGATTTCCATGCCGAGGCGACCTCCGAGAAAATCGCTCTCGGGCGATACCTCGACAACCGGGTGAGTGCCGTCCTCGGCACGCATACCCACGTGGGGACAATCGACGCCCGGATTCTCATCGGTGGGACGGCGTATGTGACGGATATCGGCATGACCGGGCCGAAAGAATCGGTTATCGGGGATAACCCGGACGAAGTCATGCAGCGATTTCTTACCATGATTCCGAAACGGCTTTCCGTGGCAAAGGGACCGGTGATTTTTACCGCCATGCTGGTAAAAATCGACGACAAGACCGGCCGGGCGAAAAGTATCGAACGTATTTACCAGGAGACAGAGGGGGAAGACTAGTGGCGAAGGTCGACCTTCACCTCCACTCCTCGGTTTCGGACGGAGTGCTCGACCCGGCAGGATTAGTTGAAAAAGCTGCCGGGCTGGGACTGACGGCGATTGCCCTGACCGACCATGACAATGTCGACGGCATAGCCCCGGCAATCGAAGCTGTCGCCCGGTTTCCCGGGCTTGTCTTCGTACCGGGTATCGAAATCAGTTCCGACATCCGCGATGGCGAAGTCCATGTCCTGGGTTATTTCGTCGACCACACCGACCAGGCTTTTCTTGCCCGGCTCGACGACATGAGACATTCCCGGGTTACGAGGGCGAAGAAAATGGTCGACAAGCTGGCTAGGCTCGGCGCAAGTCTGGACTGGGAAAGGGTTCAGCAGATAGCCGGCGAGGGCTCGGTAGGCCGGCCGCACATCGCTCAGGCGCTCATGGAGAAGGGATACACCTCTACCATACAGGAGGCGTTTACCCGGTACCTGGCGTTCAATGGACCCGCCTACGTCCAGCGCGACAAACTGACGCCCGAAGAAGCGCTCAAGCTAATCATCAGCGCCAGAGGGACGGCGGTGCTGGCTCATCCGCTGTCGAAAGGGAGCAGTAATCCGGAGCAACTGATAAAACGGCTGGTGAAAGCGGGGCTGGCCGGACTGGAAGCTCACTATAAATCCTACCCCGGGGAAGACAGGGAAATGCTTGTCCGGCTGGCGGGCAAATACGGGCTGATAACCACTGGAGGTTCGGACTACCACGGGCTGGACGAGGAAACGGAAGTGATGATGGGAGAGGCCGGTGTACCGCCGGAGGTTATCGATAACCTGATAAAAATCGCGGGCAAACAGCCTTACAGGGCTTCGGCCCTGTAGCAGGAGAAAAGGGATGGTTATTCAGACGATACTGCTGGTGATAGCCGGTTACCTGGTCGGTTCGATTCCGGCTGCTTACCTGGTAGCGAGATGGCGCCGGGGAGTCGATATTCGGAAACATGGTAGCGGCAACGTCGGAGCCGCCAATACGCTGACCGTCGTCGGCAAGCGATGGTCGGTCTTCGTGACTATCTTCGATATCGGTAAGGGCGCCCTGATGCTCTGGTTCGCCCAGCTTGCCGGATTTTCCGTTGCCGGGCAGGCGGCAGTCGGTATCGCCACGATAATCGGCCATGACTGGCCGGTATTTCTCCGTTTCCAGGGAGGCCGGGGCGTTTTCACGACGCTCGGCGTCATCACCATTCTGTCTCCCTGGCAGGGACTGATAGCCCTCGTTTACCCGTACCTCTTTTTCGCGCCGTTCAAACAGGTGTCGGTCGGCGTATCGACCATCATGGTAATCCTCCCGTTTATCAGCGCTTTCGCCCACCGGCCTTTGGGTATCGATGAGCCGGTGCCGGTAACGGTATCGATGGTTATCATGATGCTCATCATGGCATTCCGGCGCTGCACCGCTCCGAGAAGCGCCATCAGTAAAGATGTACCTCTCGCGGAATTGCTGTTCTACCGGCTGGTGTTCGACCGGGATATCAGAGACAGAAAAGCCTGGATTAATCAGAAGAGGGACTAGCCGCGAGACATTCTCCGGCTTCGCCGTTGTTCGAGTTCGCCGCTCGAGGTGAGATAGTCCCGGTGTTTCAGGACCTCTTCGGCAAGTTCATCGACGCCTTTGCCCGAAACCGCATCGGTCAGGATGACCGGAGGCACCCAGTCATCGGCAGCGTGTTCCTTTAATGCAAGTATTGCCTGCAGCAGGGCTTTCAGGCCGGCGGCGCCTTCACGGTCGGCCTTGTTCACGGCAAAGATATCCGCTATCTCCATGATGCCGGCTTTCATGAGTTGAATGTCATCCCCCATGCCGGGCACCAGGACGCCGATACAGCTATCGGTTATCCCGGCAATGTCGATGTCCGTCTGGCCGCTTCCGACCGCCTCTATAAAGACTACATCCTTTCCCATGGCATCCATAACGATGAGGACGTCCCGGGCAGTTTTCGAAAGGCCGCCTTTCCATCCCCGCGAGGCCAGGCTGCGGATGAACAGCCCTTCGTCCACTTCCTCTCCCTGCATCCTGAGCCGGTCGCCGAGCAAGGCTCCTCCGGTGACAGGGCTGGACGGGTCGACGGCAACGACGCCAACCGTCATCTCTTTTTTCTTCCTGAAATACCTGATGAGCGCCCCGAGGAGGGTACTTTTCCCGGCTCCCGCTCCCCCGGTAACACCGACGATGAAGGCACGTCCGGCATGCGCTCGCAGCTCATCGAGGACTGCCGCCGCGTCAGGATTCTCATTCTCGATTTCCCGAATCAGCCGGGCGGCTGTCAGGACGTCCCCGTTAATAATCTTTTGTACCTGTTCCGAAGCCATACTTACTCTTTCACCGATGCCAGACGCTTCGAGAAAACCTTTTCCAGCCTCAGCCCCTGGTCGAGGGTCATGTCCAGTCCCCGGGTTATCGCCTGCTTGACGTATCGGACCGCTTCCGGTTCGAAGCTTTTTATTCTTTCGGCAATCCTATCCGCTTCCGGCATCAGCTGTTCGCGGGGAACAATCCGGTTCACCAGCTTCATCTTCAAAGCTTCCCGGGCATTCACCCAGCGGCCGGTGATGAGCACATCGAGCGCCTGCGCCCGGTTGACGATTCTCGGCACGGTCTGGCTGCCGCCGGCAGCGGTGATGATACCCAGTCCCATCTCGGGGGTGCCGAAACGGACATCCTCCGAGGCGATGCGGATATCGCAGCAGCCGGCAATTTCGACGCCGTCACCGAGGACATAGCCGTGCAGGGCGGCGATTATCGGTTTATCGATACTGAGGAACCGTCCCCAGACATCCCGCTCGAACCTGACCTGGCGGGCAGCCACCGGCGGGGGCGCGGTGAGGAACTCGGTCAGGTCGGCCCCGGCGCAGAAAGCCTTATCTCCGGCGCCGCTGAAAATAACGACCCTTACATCCGGGTCATCGCGGAGAGCGGCCAATACCTGATACAACTCGTCCCGCATTTTTATGTTGTAGGCGTTGAGGGCTTTCGGCCGGTTCAGGGTCACGTAGCCGGTGCCGTATCTTTTATCGTAGATAATGGTTTCGAAATCGCTCATTATTTTCCCTTGAACTCCGGTGTCCTCTTCTCGAGAAAGGCGGTAATGCCTTCGGTTCTGTCAGATGTGGTATGAATCAGCATGTAAAGGTCGGCTTCCAGCCGCAGCCCCTGGTCGAGGGTCATATCGAGGCCCTTGTTGATCGCTTCTTTGACGTAGCGGAGGGAGACGGGAGCCTTGGTGGCAATTCCCCGGACCAGTTTTTCCGCTTCGGCGGCGAGTCCGGCAGCCGGAACGACGGTGCTGACGAGGCCGATATCGAGCGCTTCGGCGGCGGTCAGGGTTTCAGCGGTGAGAATCAACTCCATCGCTTTACCTCTGCCTATCAGGCGGGGCAGCCGCTGGGTGCCGCCGTCCGAGGGAATGACACCCGATTCAAGCCAGGGAAAACTATACTTCGCGGTATCAGAGGCAATCCGCAAATCGCAGCTCAAGGCTATCTCCAGCCCTTCGCCGGCGACATCGCCGTTGATGGCGGCGATAACCGGTTTTTCCACCGAAGCTACCGAAGCGGCCGCATTCGAACCGGTCTCACTGCCGAGGCAGAAAGCCGCCGTCCCGGAACCGGTCAGCAGCATGACATGAATGTCGCTGTCCTGATTGACCTCCTCACAGATATCGGCCAGTTGCTGGGCAAGCTCAAGGTTTACTTTGTTACCGGCTTCAGGCCGGTTCAGCGTCACATAAGCGACGTGGTCTTTTTTCTCATACAAAAGAACGGACATTGTTACTCTCCCGGAAGATTTCAGACATCAGGAATCGAGGTTCAACCCGACCTTATTCTAACCAACCCCGTTTGAAGCGTCAAGGGAAAGGGTTATCGGAGGGAGATTATCCGGGCTTCGGCTCTGCCCGACTCTATCGTCAGGATTCCGACAGTTCCGAGTTCGGGAACGTTGTTCGGCCAGGTAGGGCTGCCGGGATTGATTATCAGGACACCCTGATGGCGTTCGATAAGGGCTTTATGCGTGTGGCCGTAGACGACCACATCCGGCACTTCCCATTTCTCCCGCGGGTCCCGCGCGAAAACCCTGTTTTCCCTCGGGACGATATGGCCGTAGGCAGGCTTCTCATGCATCAGCCAGAGGGTGATGCCATTGATTTTCAGGACTTTTTCCGAAGTCATCCGGGAATCGAAACCCAGTTCCTGCCGGATATCGTCGTCGCCCCAGGCGGCGGTCACCGGAGCGATTGCCTCCAGTTCATCGAGCACCGAAGGTATCCAGACGTCACCGGCATGCAATATCAGTTCGACGCCCCGTAAGGCATCGGTAACTTCAGCCGGAAGAGACTCTTCCGGCCGGGCGATGTGCGTATCCGATATCAGTCCTATTTTCACAGAGTCTTCCCCGTATTGCAGATTTCCTTCAGACAGCAGTCTCGGCAGAGCGGCTTCGGGCGGCAGGCTTCCTTGCCGAGCCGCACAAAGAGGGCATGGTATTCGTTATAGGTCCGAACGTCAGGCGGCAGGTTCTCCATGAACAGCGCCTGGTAATCGGCATAGTTTTCGCCGGCCGGTTTCAGACCGATTCTATCGAGAATCCGGCGGGTATAGGCGTCGATGACGAACACCGGTTTTTCAGCGGCGTAGAGGACGATTGAATCGGCTGTCTCCTCGCCGATTCCCCAGACGTTCAGCAATTCCTTTCTAAGCTGAAAGGTTTCTTTTTCGCACATCACCCCCAGGCTGTCGCCACAGCTTTCCCCGAACCACCCGACCAGAGCTTTCAGTTTCCGTGCTTTAACGTTGTAATAGACCGTCGGGCGAATCATCGCCGTAATCTGCTCAAGGCCAATTTCCCGGAGAGCGGAAGGGGAGAGGGCACCGGCTTCTTTAAGGTCAGTAATGGCGGTTTCGA
>CAYXEG010000013.1:12842-15132 GCA_964463875.1 uncultured Dehalococcoidales bacterium | reverse complement strand
CCTCGCCCGGCCACCAGTGCTGGGGGCCGTAACGGGTGAAAAGCCGCTCGTAGACGCCTTCGAGGCGCTTCTTCAGTACGTTACTCACCGGCCGTCTGTTCTCCGTCGATGAAATCGTAGCCGGTGTTCCAGGGCTTGATATCGAGTACCGGCGAGCCGTCGAGAGCGTCCAGCCCCCGGACGGTCAGGACGTTTCCTTCGCATCTCAGCAACCGCACGACAGTCATGCCGATAGGGTTGGGACGGTCCGGCGTCCGGGTGGAGAAAATCCCCCGTACCGGGATATCCTTCCTTCCTTTAGGATTGACCCGGAGAGCGATATGCGACCGGTCCCGCTTGTGTATCCAGTACAGGATGACATAATATTTAAAGTAATCCACCTCGTCGAGGGCTTCGGCAAGACTCTCATCGATAACTATTTCAGAGACGAGGTCCTGCCACCAGTCCTCTTCACGGGGAGTTTCCGAGACGGGACTGCGGACGAAACCGATTGGTTTACACTTCAGTTCATGCAGGTCTTCGGACATTTCAGCCTCTGCCTTCAATGATAACATAATCGGGCGGCAGCGTCTCAGCTGAATCCCCCATTATTCTATGGTATAATGCACGAACATCAGTTACGATTGACAGCGGGAGCGATAGTACCGATGATGGGTAGTATAGAACCGGTACGACCGATGCAGGAAAAAGGAGTGGCTGATTTGAGGAACGGAAGCGATAGTTTAGTACTACTTAAGAAGGAAGACAGGGATGCCGCTGCCTCGGTTCTCGAAGAAGCTTTTAAAGAATACGAACTGCTGCGCTACTATTTTCCGGAAAAGAAACAGCGGTACCGGATTGCCCGCACCTTTTGCTGTACCGCTCTTTCGGTTTGCTTAAAATACGGCGAAGTATATGCGACCTCGCCCGGCATGGAAGGCATCGCCGGCTGGTTTCCACCAGGTAAATCACCCTTCGGAAGCCGGGAGGTTCTTCGTTCGGTGCCGTTAACTACTCTCATAAAGTCCTGTTTCAACGGCATAAGCAGAATGATGACCTATGACAGGTACCTGACACGGATTCATCATGAACTGATTCCTGAGCCTCACTGGTACCTTCATATTCTGGGAGTGAACCCGGTCTTCCGGAGTCAGGGATTTTCCAGCCGCCTGATACGGCCCGTCCTGGAGAGAGCCGATAGTGGAAACATGCCCTGTTTCGTCGAGACTCACTCTATAACGAATGTACAGATATACAGCCGTTTCGGGTTCAGTGTCGTCAAAGAGGCGAAAATTCCCGGTACTGACTTGACAAGTTTTGCCATGATTCGGAAGGCAAAAACATGAAAATACGGGAAGCAACGATAAATGATTCGGCTGCACTGGCGAGGGTTTCTGTCGAAACCTGGAAAATTGCCTATGCCGGAATACTCCCGCAGGATTTCCTCAACTCGCTTTCCCTTGAGCAGAGAACAATACGATGGCGGGAACGTCTTTCGAATCCGGATACAACCAGGTTCACGTTTCTCGCTGTAGATGATAACGCTTCCATCATCGGATATGCCGGAGGAGTGCCGGAGCACGAGGGTAACCAGGTATACACCGGTGAAATAGGTGATATTTATATCCTGAAAGAGTATCAGCGTAAAGGTATCGGACGACGTTTGATGAGTTCAGTCGTACTCAGGCTTCAGCAACAGGGTCATAAAGCGGTACTGGTTTGGGTTTATACTGCCAACCCCGCCCGGGCGTTTTATAAGGCTCTCGGAGGAGAAATCATCGGTACGAAGAATGTCGAAAGAGGCGGCATCACCCTTCAAGAGACCGCTTACGGCTGGCGAAATTTGAGTGTTTTTTATAGTATTCCGGACGACATACGCTAAACTGTCTTTAAATAGAAATTCTGTTTGAATTTCTCTTCCGCTTCATGGTAATCACCGACACCAGAAAATATACAAGGAACACTGCCCCGTACAGGCCGTAGCCGACGTGTATACCGTACCGGTTACCCAGCAACCCGAAGACAAGGCCGCCAACAGCGGCTCCCGCCTGCTGAATATTATATATTTCACGGTATAAACCGCAATTTATCATCAATTCTTCATGCGTACCGAAACCGACTGTTTTTCCTTTGTCAAGCACCAATATCTTATCAGCAAGATCGAGAGAAGTTATCCTGTGCGTTATGATGATGACGGTCGTCCCGTCAAGTCTATGCCTGAGAGCCTCCCGGATTTTTGTGTCCGTCCGGGTATCCACAGCAGATAATGAATCATCAAAAATGATGACAGGCAAACGTCTGATAAGAGTGC
>CAYXEG010000013.1:0-12832 GCA_964463875.1 uncultured Dehalococcoidales bacterium | reverse complement strand
ATCGTGCAGCAGGCCGGCAAGAAAAAGCGATTCCCTCTCATCAGAATCGATATTTCGCTGAATTATCCCTTCGACCAGTATCCAGCAGACAGACCCTCCGATGTAGAAGACGATAAGCACTCCGAGTATCGCCGGCGAATGAGTGAAGACAACGATACTGAGAAGCGCTCCAATCAGTACGGTGATACCGGCAAGAATCTTCCAGTTGCCCCCTTTCAACCGATAGGCTATCAGCGAACCGGCACTTCCCAGCCCGACACCAACCGCCAGCCATAAACCGATTACCGTATTTGAAAGGCCGAGACGGTCCTGCAGTAGAACCGGTGTATACTGGTCCAGTATATTATGGCCGGCAAGAATGATACCGGTGAAAATGAAAATCCGGAGAAGCACCGGGGTTTTGACGGCTTTTCTTATGCCACCGGTAAGAATCCGAAAATAATGCTTGCTTTGTGAGGTGAGTTTCTCAGGGCTGCGAGGCCATAAAGCCACGATGATGATTCCGATAACCGGCCCCGCGGCGGAAAGTCCGACCGTCACCTCATACGAGTAGTCGCTGACAAACCCTCCCAGCGCCAGGGCAACGGCAATACCGATTAACCGGGCCGCTCCGCCCCCATACCTTTTCGAAGTCATCTTCCTTCCCGTGAGTTTTCAAGTAATCATAAACATACGCTGAATAGTACCTGATTCGAAGGAATATCCGGCCACCAGCAGGCTAAAACCAAGAATGAACATTGGCAGGTTCATGCTGAATATCCAGACAACCATGCAGGCAGCCCGGGAAAAACCTGAAATCATGAGGATTGTTTTCTGGTCCCACCTGTCTGCAGCCGCCCCTGAAGGAATTTCGAAAACAATCGTCAAAACGCTCATAATCGTCAGCATGACTGCTATCTCAGCCAGGTCGAGACCCCGGTAGATAAAGAACAGCTTATCGACGGCATTTATCAGCACGAAATCAAGAAAGAAATTGAAGATATAAAATAACGTCGTAAATTTACGAATACTCACCGGCTTCTCTCTAACGGGTAAAATCAGCCTTCAGGCTTAATTCGGAAAGATATTGCATCCGGTTATTATACACGAGGGAACAGGTATTCCGCACAAATCGTGGAATAACTCCGACAATCGGGAGAGAAATTCGGTTCCTGCTGAGGTTATGCCGCTTGTTCCAATAAAACCAAAAGTCCCCTTTCCGCCTGAGGCGGGAAGGGGACACATAATCGGTATTCGTTTCCGTTACAGAACCACCGGACGATTGATGTCCGGAAGAGCTGTTAACGCTTCGTGTACTGCTTGGCCTTGCGGGCTCGGCGGAGGCCGGCTTTCTTTCTTTCCTTAGCCCTGGCATCCCGGGTGAGAAGCCCGTGCTCGCGAAGTACGGTTTTATAGCTTTCATCGGCCTGAACGAGAGCGCGGGCAATTCCATGAGCGATTGCGCCGCTCTGCCCGGTCATTCCCCCGCCTAACACTTTCACCATGACGCTGTACTTGTCCATGGTTTCGGTGACGACGAGCGGCCTGGCTATAATATCGCGGTGTGCGTCACGAGAAAATCGTTCATCGTAAGGAGAACCATTGATAATAATGGCTCCGGCTCCCGGTGTGATGCGCACCTGGGCTACGGCTGTTTTACGTCTGCCCGTTCCGGCATGATAAGTCTTATTAGCCAATGTCTACCTTCCTATTCTTCCTGCCCGGTTACAGCCGGCGCAGCCTTAGTCTGAGACTGGTGCGGGTGTTCGGGTCCCGCATAGACGCGGAGTTTCTTGATTACCTGGTCGCCGAGCCGGTTATGGGGTATCATGCCCCGTACCGCGTGCTCGATAACCCGTTCCGGATATTTCTCAAGCATTGTCTCGAGGTTAACCGACCGAAGTCCGCCGGGATATCCGGTGTGGTGGTAATAAAGTTTCTGCTTGGCTTTATTACCAGTGACTTTCACTTTAGCGGCATTGATGACGACGACGTTATCGCCGGTATCCATGTGCCGCGAGAAAATCGGCTTTTGCTTGCCCATGAGCAGCTTCGCTACTTCCGTAGCTACCTTGCCCAGAATCTGGTCGCTGGCATCGACAAGATGCCACTCCCGCTTGATATCCGATGCCTTTACGCTATAGGTCTTTATCATATTTCTTCCCCAACAGGATTTTTATAATTTACCCGTATCAGGCTGAGTCCCCGTGCCGGAGCCGTAGGCCATGCCTTGCCGGGTTCCTTTACTTCCAGTATATCCCTGAATTCTTCCCTGCTTATTTTTCCCCGCCCCAGCCTCAGGAGGCTACCGACGGTGTTCCGGACCTGATGCATCAGGAACGAGTTCGCCACGATATTGACTATCACCAGGTCGTCTTCTCTTCTCACCTCAGCCCGGTACATGTTCCGCACCGTGCTTTTCAGCGCCGCTTCCTTGTTGTTGACGAAGGAAGCGAAGTCATGAGTGCCGAGAAGTAGCCCGGCAGCCTCGTTCATGGCTGCTTCATCCAGTTCGCCGGGTACCAGGTAACAGAACCTGTCCCTCAGGGGGGACCGGGTTTGGCTGTTCAGTATCAGGTAATCGTATTCCCGGCTGACCGCCTGCCGTCTGACATCAAAATCATTTCTCACCCGGTAAGCGTTTTTCACCGCTATATCGTCCGGGAGGTAATAGTTCAGGCCTTTCATGAAGGTTTCAGGAGGGTGCTGCGAGGTTGTCCTGAAACTTACCACCTGAGCCCGGGCGTGAACTCCGGCATCGGTCCGACTGGCCGTTACCACCCGGATGTTATCGCCGGTCAGGGAAAGGAGCGCAGCTTCGAGAGCTTTCTGAATGGTAGGCTTTTTCCCCTGAAGCTGAAATCCGTGGTAACGCGTGCCTTCATATTCAATTATTAAAACTATTTTTCTGAGTGCTTCCTGGTTTGTCACCAGTCTGTACATCCTGCCTGAGCAGTGTCTTAGACTAATTCTATCTGGACCATTTCGGCGCCGTCGCCAACCCTGCGTCCCAGCTTGGTAGTACGGGTATAGCCGCCCGGACGTTCGGCGTACCGTTCAGCCAGCTCGGAAAACAGCTTATCGGCTACTTCCTTACTGTAAACGATACCCAGCGCCTGCCGCCGGGAATGGAGCTTGCCCCGTTTACCCAGGGTAATCATTTTCTCCGCCATTCCCCGTATCTGCTTCGCCTTGGCTTCGGTAGTCGTAATCTTGCCGTGGTTCAGCAGGTCCGTAACCAGGTTACGGTACAGAGCTCTTTTATAATCAGGCGTCTTGCCTTCTTTGCCTTCAATTGTTCTTCGACCCATCAGTGTATCCTTTTACCTCTCGTTTTCCGTATCCTCAGACTCATCCGAGTCGATTTCTTCTTCGTCACTTTCCGGTTCGGTAGAAGCCAGCGAGAGTCCGAGGGAAGCAAGGCGTTCCTTAATCTCCTTATTGGATTTCTGTCCGAAATTCCTCAGAGACATCAGTTCTTTTTCTTCCTTGCTGGCCAGTTCGCCCACGGTCGCGATGCCGCCTCTCCGCAGGCAGTTCATGGTGCGAACGGAGAGATTAAGTTGTTCGACCGGCATGTTATAGAGTTCATCCGGTATCGCCAGAGAACTGGGGGTAACTTCCTCGACTTCGCGGGTCTGTTTCAGGAAGTGAATAAACGGCTCAAGCTGCTCGGCCATCAGGGCCGCCGCCTGGCTGAGGGCATCTGTCGCCATGACCGTGCCGTCCGTCCACACCTCGAGATACAATCGTTCCCGGCTGGTTTCCTGACCGATGTAAATCGGCTCGACGGTGAAGTTCACTTTCTTCATCGGGCTGAATATCGCATCAATCGGAATAACGCCGACGGCGAGATTATCGGTCGATTCGGCTTCTCTGAAGCCACTGGCCAGTTCGATATCCATTTCGACGAACAGTTTCGATTCCGCTGAATCGAGTGTGGCCAGGTATAAATCAGGGTTGGCGATTTCAAAATCGGCTGACGGACTGATATCAGCGGCGGTGATGGTTCCTTCACCTTCGACATCCAGAACAAGTTTTCCCGAAACGCCTGCGATTGGCTTCAACCGCAGGGCTTTCAGGTTCAGCAGAAATTCGGTAGCGTCTTCCCGGACATTGTTGAGGGTGGAGAATTCATGCTGAATTCCCTCAATCTTCACCCGGGTAACCGCCGCTCCCTGAAGCTGGCTGAGGAGGACTCTCCTCAGGGAGTTACCGAGGGTAACACCAAAACCTTTTTCCAGAGGTTCGACGAGAAACCGGCCGAAGTTTACGCCTTCTTCAACACATTCGACTTTTGGCACTACGAGGTGAGACAAATCACTACCTCCTTAACGTGAGTAATACTCAACAACTGCCTGTCCGTCAAACTCGGCACCGACCTCATCGAGCGTTGGCAAAGACACAACCTGACCCACCAGCCTTTGCCTGTCCAGACTTAACCAGCTTACTATCGATTTCGATTCGATATCCTCAAGCAGCTGTTTGCAATACTCTGTTTTCATGCTGCTTTCCCGCCAGGCAATGGTATCGCCTTCTTTGGTCTGGTAGGAAGGAATATCCGTTTTCTTACCGTTTACCGTGAAGTGACCATGCTGAACAAGCTGGCGTGCCTGAGCGCGCGAATCGGCGAATCCAAGACGGTACACCACGTTATCGAGGCGCCTTTCAAGGAGCACTAACAGGTTATCGCCGGTAATGCCCTGCTGCCTGGAGGCTTCACTGAAGGTTTTTCGAAATTGCCTTTCGAGGATTCCGTAGCTGTAGCGTACTTTTTGTTTTTCAATCAACTGCAGTCCGCGGTCGGAAACCCGGCGTCTCCGCCCGGTGGTCTTCTTGCGCCGTTCCATGGCGCACTTCGGAGTCATGCACCGGCTGCCTTTCA
Organism: uncultured Dehalococcoidales bacterium; assembly: GCA_964463875.1. Lineage (GTDB taxonomy): Bacteria > Chloroflexota > Dehalococcoidia > Dehalococcoidales > UBA2162 > MGML01. The sequence continues at coordinate 7,968 of CAYXEG010000013.1, read as the reverse complement.
GCATCAGTTTCTCGTTGCACCGCTGACATAGTTTACAAACAGAATCTGTATATCTTGCCATATTTTTCCTTACACCCGTCTCTTTTTAGGAGGACGACACCCGTCATGGGGAATCGGACTCGTATCAGTGATACTGGTAATGTACAAACCAGAGCTCTGGAGTGAGCGGATAGCCGCTTCCCGGCCGCTCCCGGGTCCCTTTACGAAGACTCCAACCTGCCTCAGGCCGTGTTCCATCGCCTTTCGGGCAGCATCATGAGCCGCGAGCTGCGCCGCATAGGGAGTTCCTTTTCTCGAGCCTTTGAAACCGGCCGTTCCGGAACTTCCCCAGGCAATTACATTCCCCTGAGGATCGGTGAGTGTCACTATCGTATTATTAAAAGTGGACGAGATAAATGCTTTTCCGCTCGGAATCGTCTTCCGTTCCCGTCTCCTGGGCCTTGCTCTCCTCTTTGTCGTCATCTATAAAAACTCCTGTGCCTTTACTTCTTAGCTGTTCCGCGTCTCTTGCCACGTCCGGCCACCGTCTTACGGGCGCCGCGCCGCGTTCGGGCGTTAGTACGCGTATTCTGCCCGCGAACCGGGAGACTGTGGCGGTGCCGGCTGCCCCGGTAGCTTCCGATTTCGATAAGGCGTTTTATATTAAGGTCAATCTCTTTCCTGAGTTCGCCTTCGACCGTGTATTCACGGTCGATGATTTCACGGATACGGTTAACCTCATCTTCGGTGAGGTCATCGGAGTTGACAGTCCACTCGATGCCGGCCTGAGTCAGTATTTTCTGACTCGTGAATGTCCCGATACCGTGAATTCGCTGAAGAGCGACCCAAATCTGTTTATCCCTGGGGATATCAATACCTGCGATACGTGCCATATTTCGTCTCCTTAGCCCTGCCTCTGCTTGTGCTTGGGATTACTGCAGATAACCCTGAGAACCCCATGGCGTTTAATTATCTTGCATTTTTCGCATCTGACTTTTACTGAAGCTCTAACTTTCATAATAATCCTTTACAAATACCTGTCTATATAACTGCTTTTTACAGTCGCCTGTCAATAGCTTTACTTAAACCGGTAGGTAATTCTGCCCCGGGTAAGGTCATAGGGCGACAGTTCCACAAGAACCCTGTCGCCGGGCAGTATCCTTATATAGTGCATTCTTATCTTGCCGGATATATGAGCCAGTACCTTGTGACCGTTCGAAAGCTCCACCCTGAACATCGCGTTCGGGAGCGGTTCAGCCACAACTCCTTCGACCTCAATAGTATCCTTTTTAGCCATAACTTCTTTCTTTACAGGACGGTCAATATGACAGCCTCGTCATCGGTGATGGCGATGGTATGTTCAAAATGAGCCGACAAACTGCCATCGCTCGTCCTCACTGTCCAGTTATCATCCTCGAGCCTTGTTCTCCAGTCACCGATATTCACCATCGGTTCGAGGGCCAGGGTCATGCCTTTTTTCAGAACAGGCCCCCGCCCGGGTATGCCGAAGTTAGGAATCTGGGGGTCTTCGTGCATTTTCCGGCCGATACCATGCCCGGTATATTCCCGGACGACCGACAACCCTCTGTTCTCGACGTACTGCTGTATCGCCGCCGAAATATCCCCAAGCCTGCTGCCGGCGCGAGCCGCGGATATTCCTTTCATCAGGGAAGCTTCCGTCACTTGGAGAAGCTTCTCCGCTTCAGGAGCTATCTTTCCGACACCGGTGGTGAGGGCGGCATCACCCTGAAACTCATTGTATATCACCCCGAAATCAATCGAGACAATATCGCCTTCCTTCAAGGTTTTGTCACCGGGGATTCCATGGACGATTTCATCGTTTACCGATACACAAACGCTTGCCGGATATCCGTGATACCCTTTAAAAGAGGGGACTGCTCCCATCCGCTTCGTTTCCTTCGAGGCTATGGTATCCAGTTCCCTGGTTTTCATACCGGGTTCAACCTTTAATTTTAACGTATTTAATACGGTGGCGACAATCCTGCCTGCCTCCCGCATTTTTTCGATTTCTGTTTCCGACTTGATAATAATACCCATTATTTGCCCGGGTGGCCGAATTCCTTCCGGAGTGCTTCGGTTATTCGCCTGCCGACCGCCGCTACCTCACCGACACCATCGACTTCGAGCAGTTTCCCGGCTTTCGTATAGTAATCTATCAGCGAGGCCGTCTCCTTGAAATAGACCTGTAATCGTTCTTTAATCGTTTCTTCCTTGTCGTCGGCCCGCTGGTACAGCTCACCGCCGCACTTATCACATTTTCCCTTGACTTTCGGGGGCGAGGTAACTTCGTGGTAAGGCGTCTGGCAGGAACGGCATATCCACCGCCCGGTAAGTCTCGTCAGAAGTTCATTCTGGGCAACGTTGATATAGACAACCTTGTTGACCGACTTACCCTGGCTTTCGAGGGCTTTGTCGAGTGCAGCCGCCTGGGCAAGCGTCCGGGGAAAGCCGTCGAATATCACGCCGCCGGCGCAATCCGGTTTAGCGATTCTTTCGAGAACCATCCGAATGGTAATCTCATCGGGAACGAGCTGCCCTTTTTCCATATAGTACTTTGCCTGCCGGGCAAGCTCGGTATCCTGCGTCTGCGCCTGACGGAACAAATCGCCGGTAGCAACATGTTTCAGGTTCATATCCTGGGCAACAGTAGCAGCCTGGGTGCCTTTACCGGCACCGGGGGCACCGAGAAATACGATATGGAGTTGTTTTACGGTAGTCATGATAATCTCCGCCGTACCTATTTAATAAATCCCTCGTAGCGCCGCATGGTTAATTGCGCTTCGAGTTGTTTCATCGTATCGAGGGTAACGCCGACGACAATCAGGAGGCCCATACTGGAGAGCTGTATCGCCTGGACACTGGTAATTTCCCGGGCAAGGAAGGGAATAATGGCAACGAGCGCCAGAAACAAAGCTCCGGCCCAGGTGATACGCGAAATGACATGGTTAAAATAGTCGGACGTATGTTTGCCGGGGCGAATGCCGGGCACGAATCCTCCCTGTCTCTGGAGAGTTCCGGCCATATCCTGCTGCTGGAATATAGTGAATGTATAGAAGAATGCGAAAGCTATCACCAGGACGAAATAGATAATCCAGTAAATGATTCCGAGCGGCATGGCGGCGTCCGCTTTGAATATGTCCATTATGGTATTGGCAAAATTCGGGTCGCTCGCCGGTCCGGCAAAATACTGAGCAACCATCGCCGGGAACATCACCAGCGACATGGCAAAGATGAGAGGAATCATGCCGGCGGTATTAACCCGCAGGGGAATATGAGTCGAGCCCTGTTGTTTATACATGCGGTTACCGCGATAAACGGTGCGGGCATACTGCACCGGAATCCTCCTGTGCGCTTCGGTAAACATGACTATCAGGACGATTGTGGCCAGGGCAATGATGACATAGGCAATAAGGCCGCCTATCTGTCCCTGCTGTCCGAGCAGCATACCACTTCCGAATGTCTGCCAGTATCCGGCGACAATACCCCCTAAAATGAGAATCGAGATACCATTCCCGATACCGTTTTCGGTGATAAGTTCACCCAGCCAGACCAGAAACAGGGTACCGGCAACAATCGAGGTAATCATGGCTGCCATTGCCAGGCCGTCAACGCTCTGGAGCACGGGGGTGGAGGCGGTCTGAAGCAGCCGAATCTGCCCGTAGCCGGCGAACGCGGCGATAGGTACGGTAAGCCAGTGAGTGATTCGGTTAATCTTATCTCTGCCGGATTCACCTTCCTGAGCGAGCGACTGAAGTTTCGGGATGACCGGCGTCATCAGCGTCATGATAATCGAGGCGGTGATATAGGGATAGACGCCCATCGCCGCCACCGAGAAGTTCCTCATGGCGCCCCCGCTGAACATATCGAGCATGCCGAACATGGCATTGCTTTCAAAGAGCTGAGCCAGCGCATCGGTATCAACCCCGGGAAGCGGAACATGGGCGACAAACCGGAATACCACCAGCATTCCGAGCGTAAAGAGAATCCGTCGCCGTAAATCGGGTAGACGGAAGGCATCAATCATTGCCTGTAACAGTCGCGGTCTAGTCTGCCGTTGACGCAAACCCTACCTCCTCGGTTTTCCCTCCGGCCGCTTCAATTTTCGCTTTCGCAGCGGCGGAAAATTTGTGAGCTTTAACGGTTATCGGGTGCCCGATTTCTCCGTCAGCCAGTATCTTGACCGGATTTTTTATATCCTTGACCAGTCCGGCTGCCAGAAGTTCTTCAGGGGTTACTTCCGAACCCGATTCGAATATGTTGAGATTACCGACGCTTACCACCGCATATTCCGTCCGGAATATGTTGGTGAAGCCCCGCTGCTCAGGTAATTTCTTGATTAACGGGTTCTGGCCGCCTTCAAAACCGGGGCGGATGCCGAAACCGGCGCGCGCTTTCTGTCCTTTACAGCCGCGTCCCGAATAGGTACCCCGGTTACTGCCGTTGCCTCTGCCGACACGTTTCCTGTCTTTCTTGGTGCCGGGGGTTGAATGCAGGGTATCATGCCTCATCTTTATTCACCTCCACCTTGACCAGGTGCCTCACTTTGTTTACCATGCCTCTGAGTGAGGACGAATCTTCATGGGTAACACACTGGTTCAGACGGTGAAACCCGAGAGCTTTCAGAGTCCTCTTCTGCGACTGGTCATAGCCGATTCCGCTTTTTATCAATGTTATATTCAGTTTTGTCATTTTACCGTTTATTCCTCTTTGCCAACCTGGGCGTCTGCCGGTGCTGCCGCAGGAATTCCTTTGCGCCGGGCGACTCCCTGTTTCGGGTCCTTGAGTTTGCTCAGAGCCAGCACGGTAGCCTTGGCGACATTAATATGATTGGTGCTGCCCATTGACTTTGTCAGTATATCCTTGACGCCAACGGCTTCCAGGACTGCCCGGATTGCCCCGCCGGCGATGATACCGGTACCGGGAGAAGCGGGCTTCAGCATGACTTTAGCCGCGCCGTACTTGGTTATGGATTCATAAGGAACGGTCGTACCGGCCAGATTTACCTTGATGAGGGTCCTTCTCGCGTTGGCATTCGCTTTATTGATTGCCTGCGGGACTTCATTTGCCTTGCCAAGCCCGACGCCGACATGACCTGCTCCGTCACCGGTTACCACGAGGGCGGCGAAGCTCAATCGCTTTCCGCCTTTCATAACCTTGGCGACACGGTTGATGTTAATCAGTTTATCGGTAAGGGCTAACTCCGTAGCGTCAATTGTACTGAGACGTTCTTTCATTATTCAGACTGACTCCCTTAAAACTTCAAACCTTCCTGGCGGGCTGCATCGGCCAGTGCCTTAACTCTGCCATGATACTTGAAACCGCCGCGGTCGAATGCGACTTTTTCGATACCCTTACCCTTTGCCTTTTTGGCGATGAGGGTCCCGACCAGTTCCGCAACGGCTGTCTTATTTTTGCCGGCGGTTTCGCCTTTTATCTCGGCATCGAGTGTCGATGCGGCAGCCAGCGTATGCCCGGCGATATCGTCGATAACCTGGGCATAGATATGGTTCGGGCTTCGAAATACGCACAGCCTCGGAACCGAAGCGGTTCCTGAAATTTTCGCCCGTACTCTGGCGTGTCTGCGTAAACGAGCTGTTCTTCGGCTATCTTTTGCCATCTTTTATTTCCCCCTGCCTACAGATCCCGCTTTGCCCGGTTTCAGGCGAACGGTCTCACCGGCATATCTCACTCCCTTGCCCTTATAGGCGTCGGGAGGACGTATCGCTCTTATTTTTGCCGCCATCTGTCCTACCTGCTGCTTATCGATGCCCGATATGACGATGCGGTTATTTCTTTCAACTTCAAAGGATGTTCCCGGAAGAGGTTCGACCTCCACCGTGTGAGAAAACCCTATGCGTAACTGAAGGTTATTACCGGTTTTCTCGGTTCTGTAGCCGACGCCGACAACGTCCAGTTGCCGGGTAAACCCTTTGGTTACCCCTTCCACCATGTTCGCGATGAGGGTACGCGTAAGGCCGTGCCTGGCGCGATGCTCCCGGCTATCGGAAGGGCGGGCTACCCTGATGGTTTTATTTTCGACGGCGACAATCATATCGGGGCCAATCTGGCATTTCAATTCGCCCTTCGGCCCTTTAACGGCTACTTCACCATCTTTTATGTTTACCGTTACTCCCTGAGGAACGGCTATCGGCATTTTGCCTATTCTCGACATTATTGCTGCTCCCGGAATCGTTTCTTGTCTATACTACGTAGCAAAGTAGTTCGCCGCCGATTCCCTTGCGCCAGGCTTCCTGCCCGGTCATCACACCTTTCGATGTGGATACGATGGCGATACCCATTCCCCCGGCTACGCGCGGGATTTCATTCTGTCCGACGTACACTCTCAAGCCGGGCTTACTCACCCGCTCGAGCCCTGCTATCATCGGCTCGCTTTTATCGTCGTACTTAAGTTGAACTTTGATGGTCTGGTGGGTTTTACCCTTAACCATTTCGTAATCGCTTATAAAGCCTTCCTCTTTAAGTATGCGGGCAATTGCCACTTTTACCTTCGAGGACGGTACATCTACCGAATCGTGCCTTACCATTACGGCATTCCGTATCCTGGTCAGCATATCCGCTACCGGGTCTGAGATGGTCACTCTTCCTCCTTCAGACTACTATCCAATTAGCCTATACTATAAAATATTTTTACGATTACCAGCTGGATTTTCTCACGCCGGGAATCTGTCCAAGCAATGCCAGTTTCCGAAAGCAAATCCGGCATAAACCGAACTTCCTGATATACGCCCGGGGGCGTCCGCAGACATTACACCGATTGTGCTGCTGCACCTTATGCCGTGGTTCGCTCTTCCATTTATTTATCAAAGATTTTTTTGCCATCGTTACTCCAATTTATTCGTGAGCGAAAGGCATGCCCATCATTTCGAGGAGCTGCCTTCCTTCCTCATCGGTCCTGGCTGTGGTAACAATCGAAAGTTCAAGGCCCCTGACCTTGTCTACTTTATCATACTCAATCTCAGGGAAAACGGTCTGCTCGGTGAAAGCGAGTGTATAGTTTCCGCGTCCGTCAAACGAGTTCCTGGGAACACCCTGGAATTCACGGATGCGGCAGAGAACCGCATTCATCAGCTTATCGAGAAAATCGTACATTCTCTCACCACGAAGGGTGACTTTCAGTCCGATATTCATCCCTTCCCGGAGGCGGAAGTTCGCAATCGATTTCTTCGCCCGGGTCGTTACCGGGTGCTGTCCGGCAATGGCGATAAGGTCTTTTTCGGCACCTTCAAGCGCCTTGGCGTTCGTAATAGCTTCACCGACGCCGATATTCAGCACTACCTTGGTTATTCTCGGAACTTCCATGACATTTGCGTAGCCGCCGCGCTCTTTGAGCGCCATGACCACTTCGTTCTTGTATTTTTCTTTCATCCGTGACATTTAGTCAATCACCTCGTTACAGGCTCGGCAAACCCTGACTTTTTTTCCGGCATCGAGGTAGCGGTACCCTATCCGCGCTGCGTTATTGCATTTGCCGCAAATAAGCATAACGTCGGATACGTTTATGGGCTCTTCACGTTCGATAATGCCTGCCTGCCTGGTCTGACCGGAAGCCTTCGAATGTTTTTTAACGAAGTTGACCCCTTCGACCAGGATAGTCCCTTTTTTAGGGTAGGCAAACCGCACTTTACCCTTCTTCCCCTTATCCTTGCCAGCTATTACCATTACGTTGTCATCTTTTTGTATCTTCATGTCTATAGAACCTCGGGCGCCAGCGATATTATCTTGGTAAAATTCTTCTCTCTCATTTCCCTGGCCACCGGACCGAATATGCGGGTACCCCGGGGATTATTCTTATCGGTAAGAATAACGGCGGCATTCTCGTCAAACCGGATTGTCGAACCATCGGGGCGGCGATAAGGGCTGACGGTCCGAACGATTACCGCCCGAACGACTTCGCCTTTCTTGACCGCGCCACCGGGTATAGCCCGTTTGACAGAAGCCGTTATGATA
>CAYXEG010000012.1:21587-35166 GCA_964463875.1 uncultured Dehalococcoidales bacterium | reverse complement strand
TTATAGTGGCATTGGAAACATCGACCGGTATGGCGGTGATTTTTAAACGGTAAGGATTAACAACTGAGTCGCTTGGATCGGACGGACCGAGACGGCAGAAATAACAGGTTTTTCTTGAATGCCTTTTCGGCTTGTCCGGGAAGGCTTTTTTTATGCAGTCATTACGAAGGGGAAACGTAATGCCCAAGCTGGGATTTATCGGAGCCGGAACCGTCGGTATAGCTCTCGCTTCGCGATTGAGCATGAAGGGTTATCCAGTCGTTTCTGTCTTCAGCCGAAGCCCTGAATCCATGAAAAAAATGACCTCGAGGATACCCGGATGCAGGGCAGCCGCTGTTTACCAGGAAGTTGCCGATTCGTCTGATATCGTCTTCATCACCACCCCCGACGGAGCCATCGGAGACGTTGTTTCCCGGATAGACTGGAGCGAAGGGAAAAGCGTCATTCACTGCAGCGGGGCTGATTCCACTGACGTACTTACTCCTGCCAGAGATGCCGGAGCCATGACCGGCGCCTTTCATCCCCTCCAGACTTTCGCCGGTATCAATGAAGCAATTGAAAATATACCCGGCTCAACCTTTGCCATCGAAGCCGCAGAACCTCTCCTGACCGAGCTGAAAAAGATGGCAACCGCCCTCGGCGGACGGTATATCCAGCTTGAAGCTGCCGACAAGGTGATATACCACGCCGCCGCAGTCATGGCCTGCAACTACCTCGTTACCCTGATAAAAGAGGCCACCGACCTCTGGAAAACCTTCGATATCCCCACGTCTCAAGCCACCCGGGCACTGCTTCCCCTGATAAAAGGAACCATCAACAACATAGAAAACGTCGGTATCCCCGACTGTTTGACCGGACCGATTGCCCGCGGAGATATCGGTACCGTCAGGAAACACATCGAAGCCCTCGAAAGAACCGCCCCTTCCGTTTTGCCGACCTATCTTGAAATGGGACGTAAAACTATCCCCATCGCCCTTGCTAAAGGGAAAATCAACCGGAAGCAGGCAGAAGAACTGGAATCCGTCCTGAAACAACCTAACCTGCTAATAAGCTTGTAGAGAGTGAGAAGATAATGAGAACAATGCTGAAAAGCAAAATCCACCGCGCCCGCGTTACCGGCGCCGATATCAACTATGAGGGAAGTATCACTATCGATACCCGGCTGATGAAAGCCGCCGATATCCTTCCCTATGAAAAGGTGCATGTCCTCAATATCAACAACGGCGCCCGCTTTGAAACCTATGCCATCGAAGGCGAAAAAGGCGAAATCTGCCTTAACGGAGCCGCTGCCCGGCTCGCTATGAAAGGAGATATCGTGATAATACTCTCATATCAGGAAATCTCCGATGAAAACCTTAACGGCTATCATCCCAGGCTGGTATATGTCAATGAGAAAAACGACATCACCGGCATCAAGGATCAAATAGAAGCTGCAATCCATTAAAAACCGCCGGGCATTTAACTGCCCGGTGATTTTTTCTCAGGGCTGGACATTCACCGATTACAGCAGTATTAGCCGATTCAGCTTGCTATTTCAATATTATGTCAATAAATGGGCAAACTGAATAAAGAAAAGTCTCCACATTAAATTACCGGGACGGTCATCGAAAGCTATGAAAATAATAGACACAGTTGCCGGAATGAAAAAACTTAGGGAAGAACTCGACGGCTCGATTGGGTTCGTTCCGACAATGGGCTACCTCCATCAGGGCCACCTGTCGCTGGTAAAAAGAGCCCATCAGGAGAATAAAATCACCATCGCCAGTATCTTCGTCAATCCGACTCAGTTCGGGCCGTCGGAGGATTTCGAAAGCTACCCCCGTGACATGGAGCGTGATTTCTCCCTCATTGAACCGTATACTGATATCGTGTTTACCCCAACGAAGGCCGACATGTATCCGGATGGCTTCAACACCTGGGTGACGGTCAGGGGAATAACCGCCCGGCTCGAGGGTGCTTCCCGCCCCACCCACTTCGAGGGCGTGACCACTATCGTCGCGAAACTATTCAATATCGTCCGCCCGGCGAGAGCTTACTTCGGTCAGAAAGACGCCCAGCAGCTCGCCGTCATTCGGAAAATGGCCACCGACCTCGATATGCACCTTGATATTGTCGCCTGCCCGACGGTCAGGGAACCGGACGGCCTCGCCATGAGCAGCCGTAATTCCTACCTGAAACCGAACGAACGGGAAGCGGCGGTTGTCCTGTATCAGTCGCTCGAACTGGCGAAAAAGTTATACGCAAACGGGGAAAGAAACGCCGAAACCATCCGGCAGAAAATGGCCGATTTGATACAGCAACAACCCCTCGGGCACATCGACTACATCAGCATCGCCGACAACACAACCCTTGAAGAATTAAAAGAAATAACCGGTCCGGCGCTGGTTTCACTGGCGGTTAAAATCGGTAAACCGAGACTGATAGATAATACCGTACTGGAATAAACTTACTCGAAAACTATTGAGGTGAAAGAAATGGCTAAAGCAACAACGAAAAAACAGGCAGTTCCGGAAATACCTCCGGTCCAGGTCGCTCTCGACCTTCTCGACCTTCCCCGCGCCATCCAGATTGCGAAAGAAGCGGTTAAGGGAATACTGTCGGAGAATGGCAACGACCCCTCGAAAGCCTGGATAGAGGCAGGGACTCCGCTCATTAAATCGGAAGGAATGAACGCCGTCCGCGAACTGCGAGCCGCCTTCCCCGGCCACGTCATCTGCGCCGATATGAAGGTGATGGATGCCGGAGCTACCGAAGTAGAAATGGCCGCTAAAGCGGGCGCAAACGTCGTCTTTATTCTCGGTTGCGCGCCGGATTCCTGTATCAGCGAAGCGGTACTGGCCGGCAAGAAGTACGGCGTCAAGGTAGCGGCCGACCTGATATCGGTAAAAGACCCGCCGGCAAGAGCGGTCGAACTGGAAAAGATGGGTATCGACATCATCAATATCCATGTCGGCCTCGACCAGCAGGTGCTCGGTATCAAGCCTATCGACCTCGTCAAACAGATAAAAGCCGCCATCACCGGAACGGCTCAGATATCCGCCGCCGGCGGCATTAACAGTGAAACCGCCGTTCAGGCATGGGAAGCCGGCGCCGATATCATCATTGCCGGCGGCTCGCTGTACAAAGCGAAAAGCCCTGAGGAATCAGCCGCGAAAATAGTCAAATCCCTGAAAACCGGTAAGCCAATCGAAACGAAAGAATTCATTAAATACAACAAGGAACACCTTGCTGAAGCCTTCATGAAAGTCAGTACCTCCAATATCAGCGACGCCATGCACCGCACCGGCGAACTGAGAGGGCTTAAACCGGTCTGGACCGGAGCCCCTGGAGAACTGAAATTCGCCGGCCCGGCCGTTACTGTCAGAACCTATAACGGCGACTGGAGCGCTCCGGTACAGGCAATCGACCAGGCAAAACCGGGTGACGTTCTCGTTATCGATGCCTGCGAAGGCGAAGTGGCTGTCTGGGGAGAACTGGCGACCAACAGTTGTGTTACCCAGGGAGTCGTCGGGGTTGTTATCGACGGCGCTGTTCGGGATATCGATGATATTAAAAAGATGAAATTCCCCCTCTTCGCCCGTCACTTCACCCCGACCGCCGGCGAACCGAAAGGCTTCGGCGAGATAAACGTTGCCATCGAAGTCTGCCACAGGAAAGTGGAACCGGGCGACTGGATAATCGGCGACGAAAGCGGCGTCGTGGTCGTACCACGCGATTCGGCCATGGAAATGGCGAACCGGGCAATCGATGTCCTCGAAAAAGAGAACCGGATTCGAGAAGAGATTCAACGAGGCTCGACCCTCGCCAAAACTCAGTACCTTTCGAAATGGGATATCAGAAAGTAGATATTCGGACGCTACGCCGGGAAAAACTAAGCTGCCATCCGGAATCCCGGTATAGGTATATAGGGAAAGGAGCGGGGTTTATCCCGCTCCTTTTTATTGCTCCGTTTCAAGGAATGTCCGGACTTTCTCTTCGGCTTCAGGAAAATAATCTCCCTGAATATCCAGCCAGGTGATTCTTTTGTCATCATGAGCAAACCAGTTGTTCTGGCGCCGGACGAGACGGTGTGTCTCGGTCTTTATTTTTTCAACAGCGGATTCGAGAGATAATTCTCCGTTCAGGTACATGACTATCTGTTTATAGCCGATTCCCGACATGGCGGGTAGTGTTGACTTGTACCCCCTGTCAAGCAACCCCTGCACTTCCCAAATGAACCCCCGCTCAATCATGCGGTCGACGCGGAGGTCGATTCTCCGGTACAGTTCTTTTCTCTCGCAGGTCAGCCCCAGCACCAGAAAGCGATAGGGCGGTTCTTTCTTTATCTTCTGCTCTGAAAAAGGCCGCCGGGTCAGCCGTACAACCTCGAGTGCCCGAATCACCCGGCGAACATTGCGTTTATCGATTGACGCCGCCGCTTCGGGGTCAGCCTCCCTCAACTCATCGAATAAATCTTCGATTCCTCCGGCAGCAGCTTTTTCTTCCAGTTCTTTCCTCAGTGTGTTGTCAGGCTGGACTTCCGGGATATTCCATCCTTCGATAACCGACCAGATATACTGTCCGGTTCCTCCAGCAAGAACCGGCAGCATGTTACGCAAATGAATATCACCGATGATTTCCGTTGCCGTCTGGCGGTATTGCGCAACGCTGAAATCTTCATCGGGAGCTTTTATATCAATGAGGTAATGATGAACGCCTGACTGCTCATCCGGTGAAATTTTCGCGGTACCGATATCCATGTACCGGTAAATCTGCCGGCTGTCGGCTCCAATGACCTCGCCGTTGAACTGTTTCGCAAGGGAAACGGCGAGGCCACTCTTGCCGGTCGCCGTCGGCCCGACTACCGCAACCAGAGGTTTCACTACAGCTCCGCTGTCTGCTTCGCAATACTGACGAACTCATCCGCTTTCAGGCTGGCTCCGCCGATGAGGGCGCCATCGATTTCCGGTTTTCGCATCAGTTCAGCGGCGTTCGCCGCAGTCACGCTGCCTCCGTAGAGTATCTTGATATTATCGGCAGATTCTTTTCCATACAATTCGACAAGAACATTCCGGCAGATTCCTATCGTATCGTTCGCCTGTTCAGCAGTAGCCGCTTTACCGGTGCCGATTGCCCAGACAGGTTCGTAGGCAATCACCAGCCGGGTATCGTATTCGATACCGTCAAGCGAACCGTTAAGCTGGCTGGTTACCACTTCCCCGGTTTTTCCCGCTTCGTTTTCTTCGAGGCGCTCGCCGACACAGAGAATCGGTTTCAATCCCGCGACAAGGGCGGCTTTTATCTTTTTATTCACAACCTCGTTGGTATCGCCGAAATACTGGCGGCGTTCCGAATGGCCGATTATCACATACTCGCAAAGTCCGGCAAGCATGAGGGGCGAAACCTCGCCGGTGTAAGCGCCTTTCTCCATGAAATGGATGTTTTGAGCGCCGAGTTTCACCGTCGTCCCCTTGAGCGCTTCGGCGACCGATGTCAGGGAAACAAACGGCGGGCAGACCAGTTTTTCGATGCCGTTAATCGAATCGAGACGGGCTTTCATATCGTTTACCAGCTTAACCGCTTCAGTCACGGTGGTGTTCATCTTCCAGTTTCCGGCAATCAAAGGTATTCTCATCAGCAACTCCTGTTTTATGTCAATTATTTTTCCTAAGCTCCGAATTTAAGGAGCTTGAACGCGTTTGCCATCGCCAGAGGCATCAATTGAACGGCCGATATTCTTCCCAACCCCCCGTTGATGCAGGCCGACTCCGAAAACTCCGTCACTCGGTCGGGGCGACAGTGTTTCGCGTGTATCAGCACCGGTACCGGATGCCAGCTATGCCCCTTGAGTGCGGCAGGAGTCGAATGGTCGCCGGTAATAACCAAAACATCAGGGTTCAGGGCGGTCAGTTCCGGCAGGTGGCTGTCCAGTTCTTCAAGGATTTGAACTTTTCTCGTAAAATTACCGTCTTCTCCGGCGGAATCCGTCGGTTTGATGTGGACAAAAAAGAAATCATACCGCATATAATTTTCTTTCACGGTCCGGAAAATATCGCCGATAGCGCTGCCGGTATCGAGCGTCTTCATGCCGACGAGGCGGGCCAGTCCCCGGTACATCGGGTACCCGGCAACGGCTGCCGGGTTCAGCTTGTACATCTCCTGCATCGAAGGGAATCCGGGCTCACCGGAGAATCCTCTGAGCAGCAGCATATTAGCAGGCGCGGAATTCGCTAAGATTGTTTTCGCTCGGGCGATAAACCCGTTTGCTACCGCCGCCAGTTTTGCTGATTCGTGCGTCTCGGCCTTCACCGCGAGTGACGGCACGCCAGTACCCTGCGGGTCCGAATCGGTCACACCCTGAATGATTCCTTCACCCCGGAATACCGCCACGAACCGGTGCTCTTTTACCGGGCAAACGAAGATTTCGACACCATCGATTATTTGTCCGTTCAGCAACTTCGTCAGTTCGGCGCATTTCTCAGTCGAAATCCGTCCCGCCCGGCGGTCGGTTATCAACCCGGCGCTGTCAACGGTGCAGAAGTTACCCCTGACCGCAACATCGCCCGCCTGAAGCGGGAAATCGATACCGGTCGCCTCCAGCACGCCCCTTCCCGGGTTATACTTGACCGGGTCATACCCGAAAAGGCCAAGGTGGCCAGGAGCGCTGCCCGGCGTAATACCCGGCGCCACCGGATCGCTTAATCCGCAGATACCCTCCACCGCCAGCCTGTTGAGGTTTGGTAACTTCGCCGTTTCCAGTTCCGTCTTACCGGTTACCAGCAGCGGCAACCCTCCCAGCCCGTCAATGACGAGCAGGATAATCCGCGAAGGTGTCGGCTGGGATAATTCTTTCATAAGTTCAAGATAATCCATTTTACTTCTTCTTTTCTATTTATCGAGCAGGGCTTCCACACCAGGTAGTTTTTCCCCACCGAGAAATTCAAGCGAGGCTCCTCCGCCGGTCGAAATGAAGGTCATTTTTTCACCCAGCCCCATGTTCATCACCACGTCGGCCGTCGATCCTCCGCCGATAACTGTCACTGCGTCAAGGCTGGAAAGCAGCAGCGCCATAGCATGAGTGCCGGCAGCGAAATCCGGTATCTCGTTGATGCCCATCGGGCCATTCCAGAAAACCGTCTTTACCGTTTTCAATTCGTTTGTAAACATCTCGACAGTTTTATAACCGATATCGACAATCCGCTGTTGCGGAGCGACTTTGTCGACCGGTACGATGGTCCTTTTCGCTCCCGCCTTTATCTCGTCGGCTACCATAACATCGTAGGGAAGCAGCAGGCGAACCCCTTCTTTTTCAGCTCTCTCCATCAGTTTCGCGGCGGTTTCGACACGGTCTTCTTCGACGAGTGACTGCCCGACTTCGTACGATTTCGCTTTCAGGAAAGTGGCCGCCATGCCGCCGCCGACCAGGATGAAGTTCACCTTGCTCATGATATTTTCGAGCATGGCGACTTTGTCGCTGACCTTGGCGCCACCGACCAGGCCGCCGAAGGGGTGTTCCGGATTTTCGATAATCCCGCCGAGATACTCCAGTTCTTTCTCCATAAGGAAGCCGGCTACCGAGGGAAGGTACTTCGTTACCCCGACCGTCGAAGCGTGGGCGCGGTGGGCTGTTCCAAAGGCATCATCGACATAGATATCGGCGAGTTTCGCCAATGATTTGGCAAAGCCGGGGGCGTTCGCTTCCTCCTCCGGGTGAAAACGCAGGTTTTCCAGCATCAGGATTTCCCCCGGCTGCAAAGCCAGCGCCGATACCTCCGCCTCCAAGCCAATGCAGTCACCCACCGTTTCAACAGTTTTTCCTGTCAGTTCGGACAGTCTTCGGGCGACAACTGCCATACGGAGGTTTTCGACAACCATTCCACCCGGACGCCCCATGTGAGAGCAAAGAATGATTTTTGCGTTCTTTTCTATCAGGTACTCGAGCGTCGGAATCGCCGCGCGGATGCGGCTGTCATCGGTAATCCGGCCTGTTTTCTTGTCAAGATTCACATTGAAATCGACCCTTATCAGTACCTTTTTTCCTGAGACATCGATATCCCTGATTGTTTTCTTTTTCATAGTTACCCATCCGTTACCGGTAATTTATCCTCTTTCCTTGCCAGCAGGTGAAGAGCTTTATTCATTATTCCTTTGGCATCGAGGCCGTACTTTTCCCTGATTGCTTCCTGTGTCCCGTGTTCGATAAACGTATCGGGCACACCGATACACCGGACGCTGACATCGCAGATATCGTTTTCCTGCAGGAGGTCGATAACGCTGTTACCGAACCCGCCTTTAACGCTGTTTTCCTCGATAGTGATTATCTTTTTAATCATTCGGGCAACATCGAGGATAAGGCTCTTATCCAGCGGTTTCACGAAACGGGCATTCACCACCATCGCTGAGATACCTTTTTCTTTCAAGTGCGCCGCCGCTTCGAGGGCAAACTGAACCGATACCCCTATCGCCAGGAGAGCGATATCGTCACCATCTTTCAGTATTTCTCCCGTTCCGATGGGTATCATCCTGAAATCTTTATCCATCTTGACCCCGGCGCCGTTGCCGCGCGGATACCGGACCGCCATCACCCTGCCGCTGTTAGCCGCCGTATAGAGCAGGTGCTGGAGTTCGTTCTCATCCTTCGGGGCTGAAACCACCAGGTTCGGTATCAGGGACAGGTATGATAAATCGAAAATCCCCTGGTGGGTTTTCCCATCGTCACCGACAATGCCTCCCCGATCAATGGCAAACACTATCGGTATTTCCTGGAGGCAGACATCGTGAATAATCTGGTCGAAGGCTCTCTGGAGAAACGTCGAGTAGATGGCGACGACCGGAGTAAACCCGCGGGTTGCCAATCCGGCGGCGAAGGTCACGGCATGCTGTTCGCAGATACCGACATCGAAAACCCGGTCGGGTAATTCTTCCTGAATTGCCGCCAGGCAGTTTCCTTCCGGCATGGCCGGCGTGATGACAACCATCTTCGGATTGTCTCTGGCCATCTTCAGGGTTGTCGCCGCGAACACCTCGCTGTAGGATGGAGTTTTCCGGTGATTATGGTTTTTCCCGGAAACGCCATGAAAGTAAACGGCATTCCCTTCGGCGGGCGAGTACCCTTTGCCTTTCGTAGTGATGACATGAACCAGCGAAGGCCCTTTCTTGAATTCCCTCGCCTGGATGAGTGCCGCCTCCAGCTCTTTCAGGTTATGCCCGTCAACCGGCCCCATGTAGGAAAACCCCAGTTCTTCCCAGAGCATCGTCGGCATGAGAAGGCCTTTGACGCCGCTTTCAACCTTGCGTCCAGCCCACCAGATAATAAAACCAAACGGTATTCGTTTCAAAATCTGCCGGCTTTTTTCTTTCGCCTGGTGATATCTTTTATGAAAGCGGACTTTCCCCATCAATCGCGCCAGAGCGCCGACCGTCGGCGATATCGACATACCATTATCGTTGAGGATAACCGTCATGTTCGAACCGATATGCCCCGCCTGATTGAATGCCTCCAGGGCCATTCCACCGGTGACGGCGCCGTCACCGATCACTGCAATTACCCGGTAATCGTCTTTTGAAAGGTCGCGGGCGACCGCCATCCCGAGAGCCGCTGAAATCGATGTACTGGCATGGCCGGCCCCGAACGGGTCGTATTCACTTTCATCCCGGCTGGTAAACCCGGAAAGCCCGCCATACTGACGCAAGGTTGAGAAGCGGTCTTTCCTGCCGGTCAGTAGCTTATGCGTATACGTCTGATGCCCAACATCCCAGATAATCTTATCCCGGGGAGCATTAAAAACACGGTGCAGGGCAAGGGTGATTTCTACCGCGCCAAGGTTAGAGGCAAGATGGCCGCCGGTCATGGATACGGTCGCAACGAGTTCGTCCCGTATCTCGGAGGCAAGCGTCTCCAGCTCCTGCATCGATAGGTTTTTTAAATCGGCAGGGCTGTTGATTCTGTCAAGTATTTTTAGCGTCTCAGAAACACTTTCCACCATTCTAATCTCACATGTATAGTAGCAATCCAGACAAGCCAATGTCAATGAAACAGAGTACTATTACTACTCGTTTACCGCTGTCATTTTTCTGCCGGTAATTGACGTCTGATGTACCTTTTGTTACACTCAGGAAATACCGCTAACAGGAGCCTTGTTTTTGGAACATCTCTTCGGGCTTGAAACAGCGAATATTCTCAAGGTTCTCGGACTTTCCGTGCTGCCGATTTTCGAGTTACGGGTAGCTATCCCCGTAGCAATCCAGACATTCGGTTTTCCATGGTATTCAGCATACATTATAGCCGTCATCGGCAATATGCTGCCGGTCCCGTTTATCCTCCTGCTGCTTGAATTCGCGACCCGTGTCTTCGGAAAAATCCCGATTATCAGGAAATTCCTCGACTGGCTTTTCGCCCTGACCCGAAGGAAAGGCCGAATCGTCGAGAAGTATGAAAGTATCGGACTGATGCTGCTCGTCGCGGTTCCCTTGCCGATTACCGGCGCCTGGACCGGTTCGATTATCGCAGTTCTGCTCGGGCTTGAAAAAAAGAGGGCTTTTATCTCGATATTCCTCGGCGTCCTGATTGCCGGAGTCATCGTTACCTGTCTCACCCTGCTGGGATGGGCAGGAGCGGCTATCGCCGGGACGTGCCTTTTTGCTATCGCCGCCTGGTCGATGTGGCGAAAACAATAAACAGCAAAGAAAAAGCCCCACCCAGCTGAAAAGGCGGGGACAGATAATCGTTATCCCCTGTTAATACACCCCGAACTCCTTGGCGGCGTCCATCATGGCAATTAAGTTTTCCGGCTTGCCTTTATCCACCATCGCTCCACCGGCCAGAATAAAGCCTCCTCCCGGAGCACAGATTTCTATCAGTTCCCGGCAGTAGTTCCTGACTTCTTCGGCTGTTCCCGTCGTAATCAGCGAGGTCGGAACATTCCCTGAAATACAGCAGGTATCGCCCAGTACCTTCTTGGCGTGAGCCATGTCGGTACGATCGAACAGCCAGGCTACTTCACCTTTTTTAAATTCGTTGCATGTCTCAATCCGGGTATCGTAACTGCCCTCGGCAAACAGTACCGGAATGATACCTTCTTCGATGAGCGCCTTCATTACCCTGCGCAGCGAAGGCCAGTAAAATTTTTCGAACTGCTTCGCGGAAAGGAATCCGTCAGCTCCTTTGTGCAGGACAAAAAACGCCATGATGCCGTTACTTTTATTCACCGTGGCGATAAGATTGTCAATGGTGATATCGGTAATAACATCGATTGCCTCCAGCAGTTTTTCCGGCTGTTTCAACATATCGAGCATGATGCCCTTCGTGCCTCTCAGTGTATCGCCGATAATATCGAGCGGCGCCTTGGCAATGCTGCCCACCATCTGTGCCGGAACGCCGGCTCTCATCGCTTCGAACGAGCAGCGCCCGACAACCTCACTCCACTTTTTCAGGTCCTCGCCAATCTGGTCGAGCCGGTACAGCATATCCTTGAATTCGGGCGCCATGAACGGCATGAAATACGACGCCGGTGATTCCCAGATATCGGTCAGCGACTGAAGCTGTTTCAGCGGTTCGAAAATACCGAGCACCCGTGGCAGGTAGTTCCTCATCCAGAAATCGGAAGGATTCTTCATCAGCCGGTCGTACTCATCAGCCATCATATATTCGCCTTCGACATACTGATGCCCGGTAGCATTGTCCGGCAATCCATGTCCCGGCCAATGGTAGCCCCGGTAATCGAGCAGGTCATACACCTTTCCCGGCATTACCATTCCCGGAGAATTGTAGCTGTCCATATCGAAATCGTTAAAAAACTTGCTCCATGCCCGGTACAATTCATCATAGTCGTACATGACCGTCTTGAAATCCGTCCCGGCGTAATAGGCCGGGAAATTTTCCACCGGCAGGGAGACCGGTACTCTGTCAGGTGTTTTAACCCGGTAAGCGTCAGCTATCCTTGCCAGCCGCCTGATATACTGTTCTCGTGCTTCCGGGCTATTGAATTCAATATCGGGAACCTTCAGCCACTCCTCAAATCGCTTCGCCCTTTTTTCTACGGGCGTTTCTGCAGCTTTTATATCATTCACTTGCTTTTCCCTTTCGATTTTCTCTGAGTCTTTGAAACAATATCATCATTCTATGGATTTTACCGGTACAAGTAAAGCGTTTTCTCTCCCGGTCACATAAAAAGAAGCGGCTCGTAACGAGTCGCTTCCTGCTGTTTAAAAGACCTTCAGGAGACTACCTCTTGTAAGCGTTCGTCAGAATGCCGAGCATATCGTTCGGAGAAGGCTTCCTGGGGCTTTGCGTCCACATGCCTTCATCGAAAGCTCTCTGGGCAATCTTTTCCAGGTCTTCTTTCTTCACTCCCAGTTCTTTCAGCGTTTTCTGTCCGATGGTAATATTGAAGGCGGCCAGCTTTTCCGCAACCATTGACGCAACTTCTTCCGGAGCCGTCCCGGCTTTAAACCTTAATCCCATCGCCTTACCGATACGGGCAATCGGTCCGGGTGCATCTTTTGCCAGGTATTCGATTATCTCCGGCATCGTCACTCCGCAGGCATTTCCATGGGGCACATGGAATATGGAACCGATAGTGTGACCGAGCGAATGCCCCATATGAGTCAACGAATCGTTAAAGGCATACCCGGCCAGGGTGGCGGCATAACTCATGCTGGTGCGGGCTTCCATATCGCTGCCTTTCTTCACCGCTTTCGGCAGGTACTTGAAGACCAGGGATATGGCTTTTTCACCGAGCATATCGGACATCGGATTCGCATCCGTACCCATGATAGCCTCGACGGCGTGAGCGTAAACATCCATACCGGTATCAGCGGTAATTGCCGGAGGCATGCCGACAGTCAGCACCGGGTCGACAATTGCCAGGTTGGCGTTGACATATGAGCTTCGGATACCCTTTTTCTTGTTTTCGTCGGAGGTATCGGTGACGACGATGAACCTGGTCACCTCGCTACCCGTTCCGGCGGTCGTCGGAACCAGTACCAGGCATTTCCCCGGCCCGAACTGCCTTTTCGCATTCGGACCTCCCAGATAATCACGAATCGATCCGGGGTTGGCAATAAGCAGGTTGATTGCCTTTGCTGTATCCATGGTACTGCCACCGCCGATACCGATAACCCCGTCAATATTTTCCCGACGGGCCATTTCTGCAGCCGCATCCACGACCGTATCAGGCGGGTCGGCCTTGACGCCATCAAACACGGCTATCTCGATTCCCTTATCCCGAATAGACTTGATAATGGTATCGGTAATACCGGCGTTCTTGACTCCCTGGTCGTATACTGCGAGTACTTTTTTACAGCCGAAGCCTGCCATCTGGTCTCCGGCCTGCATTGAGGAACCTTCCCCGAAAAGGACAGGTGTTACGTGACTGATATTGAATATCATTCTTCCTTCCTCCTGTACGAAAAATCGAGTACCCAGATTATAACAGGTAGTCACCGTTATGTCTCTATATTCCGGTGATTTTTCACGTCTGAAGAGATAATGAAGAGTATTCTCTCAGTCTGCGCAGATAAAAAAAGAGGGCTTGAGGCCCTCTTTTCATGGTATCCGCTGTCTTCCTAAGACTCGGGGGTAAGAACCCGTCCGACGAAG
>CAYXEG010000012.1:0-21577 GCA_964463875.1 uncultured Dehalococcoidales bacterium | reverse complement strand
CCGGCGGGATTCACCACGCGACCGGCAAAAATGACCGTGCCGGTTTCGATATCCCGAATCAGGAAAATGAACGGACTGTCTAACGTCACGACACGGTCAGGCATCGGCATGGCACTTTCTTTCATGACCACCGCCGTTGCCGCAGCCGCCTCGGTGCCCGTTTCATCCACCAGGACAAACGCCTTGTGAATAACTTCGTCGATATACAGGTCGGGCTGGCCGGTCATGCCCGAGAAATCAGCGCTGCCGGAGAAAGCAATCGGCATCCCCATTGCTGAAAGCGTGCTTTTCAGATTGAATTCGGATTCGAACATGAATTTCGGCATTGTCAGGTCTACCTGGCCGCGTTGCATGTTATTGATAATGCCGTTCACCAGCCCGATGGTTAACTCATCTTCGAAGTTCCTGAAGTTTTCTCTGTCCGGCAGGAGTATTACCATCGAGAGTTCTCTCCCGTCATACAGTAACTCCAGCGCCCGGTATCCTTCGCCTTCGGTGTATCCGAATTCTTCTGTCTGGTTCATCATGGGTACTTCTACCTGGCTGCCGTCGAGAAGATAAAACGGCCGGTCGGCGGTAGCGTATTCATTGAACTTATGCAGCCATGCGGCATTTAAGTAGATGGCATTGGTCAAGACAAGCCGCGTCGAAGGGTCAATCGTTCCCTGCGGTATTAAATCCTTTATCCGCTCCTCGGTCTGTTCGCTCACCCAGTCATTGATGGTCACCCGTGACTTTTCGGTTTCACCGGCGAAGTCGAGGGTTCTCAACCCGGCACCGTAATTCAGAGCGAGCGTATCGAGGAAAGTCGGCAGAAAGCTGTACCCTTTTTGCCCCCAGATAGCGTTGACGACACTCAGCCTGAAGCCTTCATCGTCCTTCCCCCGGGCTCCCTTGCCACGCTTATCGAGTTCCATATCGAGGTAATTAAATGCCGGATGCAGGTGTTCCTGCGTAAGATTGAAGTTAAGGGTATCCGCCATCTGCCGTTCGGTTTCGTTCCTTGCTCCCGCCCAGGTCATCGCCAGGGCGGCCGAAATGCTATACGGCGAGTAGAAAAGGTTACCGTCCTCGCCCTTCAACGCCCGGTAGAGGTCGAAAGCGAATTCGCTGTTACCTTCAGCAAGCTTATTTTTATCTTCAACGCTGACATTCAGCTGGGTAATCCGGGGTTTATTTGATTTTACTTCACCCGCTGAGGCAGTTTGCGAACAGGCGGCCATCGGCAGTACCAACGCCGTTGCCAATAATGTGAACAATATCTTTTTCATTTTCCTTTACCCCTTCTCGGCAAGCATTCATTATGTATAACGTGCACAACTGGAAAAGGTTAGGAAACGAATGAAAACGGAGTTGCCCGGGATATGAAAAATATCCGGACAACTCCGCTGCAGTGCCGTAGTCGGGTTGAACTAGAAAGGCCTGCCCGGCTGTTGCGGCCAGAGTGCTGCGGCCTCTTTTTCCATTCCCAGTTCGAGAAGCTTTTCCTTTTTCGGTTTCGAGGAATGCATATCCCAGTTCAAAGCCCCGTATGCCCAGTAATCCTGCTGCTTGATATCGATTTTTACCATTGCCAGCGGACCTTCGCTCTGGGGCGGGTTGCCTTCAATCCTGGGATGAATCGGAATCTCCAGCGGATTAATGCCTTCCCGGAGATTGAAGAGATGGCGGATAACGCCGATTCTCTCCCCGCATTTCAGAATTTCCGGCATCGAACGCTCCAGCCCGGTTGCTCCCGCCATGTATTCGGGAATCAGTTGTTTCGTTGGCCCGGAAAAGCCGAATAAACAGCAACCGATGGCGTTGACAATGTGCGTTCCGAAAGCCGCCGGCCCGAAATCCTGGGTGTGCCGTCCGGGTGTCGCTTCGACATGGTATCTTGCTCCGGCAGTCTCGCCACCCATTCCAAAATGTTTCGGGTCGTGCATACCGATTTCCTGCCCGCCGATGTGGACAGCATACTTTTCGGCTCCCTTGCCGATTCTCTCGGCGGCTTTCTTGACACCATCCGCAAGTATATCGCCAAGGCCTTCCCTCTTTGCCAGCTTCCAGGTCATCTCGACAATCGCCTGGTGATTACCCCAGGTAAGCTCGATGCCGTCGGTATCTTTCTTGGTAAGGATACCATTCTCGTAGCACTCGATGGCAAAAGCAATGACACAGCCGCCGGAAATCGTGTCGATTCCATAGTTGTTGCAGATGTGACTGCATAACTCGATGGATTCGCGATTGGTGTTGAGGCACAGCGGCCCAAACGACGCCTGCGTTTCATATTCAGGCCTTCGGTTTCCCGCCGGATACTTATACTCACCCGTTCCTTCCTTTAATGATGCCTGGCAGGCAATCGGGCAATGCCAGCAGCCGAACCGTTTATCGAGATTGGATATTGATGCATCGGGAGTAATCTGGGAAACATCCGGAACATCGGTGACACCGATCCCTCCCCAGTTTTTAATGGGAGTATCTCCACTGTGCACAGAGTTCGCCGTGATAGAGGTAGTGCCGTACATATGGAAATTATCGACGAACGATTTCCCGTTCGGTCCGGGAGTCCGGATAGCTTCGACATGCTTCTTCCTGGCAGCGTTCATCCGGTCTTTATCGGCAAGTTCCAGGCTCTTTTCATCGCCGATTGCCACGACTGCTTTCAGTCGTTTCGAACCCATTACCGCCCCTAATCCGGAACGTCCTGCGGCGGCTCCCCGTTCGGTTAAAATACACGAGATGAGAGATACTTTTTCGCCGAAGGGGCCGATGTAAACAGCTTCGGAGTCTTTTCCGTACCTTTCTTTCAGAAGGTCTTCGGTTTCATAGCCCTCTTTTCCCCAGAGGTCCGAAGCGTCTTTTAATTCCGCTTTACCTTTATCGATGAACAGGTAAACCGGTTTTTCCGATATTCCGCTGAAAAAGACGGCATCGTAACCGGCGAATTTTAAAGCCGGCCCGAATTTCCCTCCTGAATTGGCGTCGCCCCATCCGCCCGTTAAAGGTGATTTCGCGACTGCGACATACCTCGCTCCGGTTGGTGTCGGGGTGCCCGTGAGTGGCCCGGTAACGATACCGAGCATGTTGTCCGGCCCGAGAGCATCCACTCCGGCCTTCATCCGTTCGTACAGAACCCTTGCACCCAGGCCGTAACCGCCGATGTAATCGCGGTACAGGCTGTCATCGGGGATTTCTACCGTTATTTCCCCTGTGCCCAGGTTGACAAACAGAAGCTTCCCTGCATATCCTTTCATTTTTTGACCTCCTCTATTAAAATCAAACCAATGATTGATTTTAAAAAAAAACGCGGGATTGCAGATACCATCTATTATTCTATTAGTCTCTTTACATTTTACACGTCATTCCATCGGGGTAACAAGTTTACCGCCCACTAAAAAGGGGCTTCATACGTATGAAGCCCCTTTTCCAGGCACACTATAAACAGTCTGCGTCGTTTTACAAGCTGTCAACCGGTTATCAGGCAGACTTTATTTTTTACCCATCAGAACCAGTACACCGTACACGATGAGGACGATGCCGATAATCCAGGCAAGAATACCCGGGAGACCGATGAAGGGAAGAATAAGTATACCCACGATAATACAGATAACAGCCGTGACTACTTTATTCGCAAGAATACCCATGAGACCTCCTTGTTACGCGTATTTACGGAAACTGTAGCACCCTTCCGAAATCATGTCAAATAATCCGGCCTGTCTGTCGTCGTCAGTCAGATTCACAAAAGCCGGTTGAAACTCTCCACTCCCTGTATTATGCTGAGTAAAATATTCGCGGAGGGAGAACCATGAGGGATTTTAACGGCAAGATTGCTTTCATCACCGGCGGCGCTTCCGGGGCGGGACTCGGCCAGGCAAAAGTCTTTTCCGAAGCAGGCTGTAAAGTGGTAATTGCCGATATCCGCCAGGACCACCTCGACCAGGCGCTGGCCTACTTCAGGGAAAAGAAAGCTGATGTTCACGCTATCAGACTCGATATAACCGACCGCAAGGCTTACGCCGAAGCGGCTGATGAAGTTGAAAAAGTCTACGGCAGCCCTCCCCAGCTCCTTTTCAATACTGCCGGCGTTAACGCCTTCGGGCCGGTCGAAGCTTCGACCTTCGAGGATTTCGACTGGGTCATGGGCGTCAACCTGGGCGGGGTCATTAACGGCATGGTTACCTTCGTTCCCCGCATGATTAAAGCCGGCAAGGGAGGCCATATCACCACCGTCGCATCCTGGGGTGGTTTCATGGGATTCGCCAACACCGCTCCCTACGCCTGTGCCAAGGCTGCCGTCGTCAACCTGATGGAGAGTTACTACCTGGGGTTAAAGGCCTACGGCATCGGTGTCTCCTGCCTCTGCCCAATCGGTATCAACTCCAACATCCACGAATCGCCCCTGACCCGGCCGGACAAACTGAAGAACACCGGCTACAACGTCAGTCAGAAGACAATGGAGTACGAAAAGAAAGCTTTCTACGAAAGCGGTATAGACCCGGTCGACCTGGCGAAAATCCTGAAAAAAGGTATCGAAAACGAGCAACTCTATATCTTCCAGTTCGATAACCCGGAGAAAATGCTGCGGGACAATTACGAAAGAGTAATCAACTACTCGACTCCCGAAGGCATGAAACGGATGGAAGAGATGGAGAAAAAACGCCGCGAGGAAATGGCAAAACGGCCGAATGCCGGACCGATGGCCGGCGCTGAAGAAGCCGGCTGGGGAAAAGCCAGGGACGGCATCGACTGGATAAAGCGATAATTTTACGCGGAGTATGAAACAGGAAAGGAATCCGGTCATGAGTCGACCTTCGGTAACGAAATGCGGAGAAACCGAATTTCGCTGGGGAACCCGCACCTACGTCATGGGCATCATCAATGCTTCTCCGGAGTCATTCTCCGGCGACGGGCAGACAAATGCCGAAACAGCCCTGAAACAGGCGAAACGGTTCATCGAAGACGGGGTCGATATCCTCGATATCGGCGGAGAATCGACCCGTCCCGGCCTTGCCGGAATCAAAGCCGATGAAGAGATAGAACGGGTAATCCCCATTGTCGAAAAAATTGCCCGGGAAGTGGATATTCCCATCAGCATCGATACCATGAAACCCGACGTCGCCGAACTTGCCCTGAAAGCCGGCGCCGATATCCTGAACGACCAGTGGGGACTCCGCAAGGAACCGAAGCTAGCCGAACTGGCGGTTGCCTACCGGGTTCCGATTATCCTGATGAGTAACCAGCGGGACCGGGGAACATATGATACTGCCGCTAAAAGGGATACCGGATACCTGGAGAATGCCGTTGAAGCAGTCATTTCAGACCTCCGGGAAGGAATCGCCGTCGCCCGAAAAGCCGGGGTGCCGGAAGAAAACATCATCGTTGACCCGGGTATCGGTTTTGGAAAAACCTGGCAGCAGGACATCGAAATCGTCCGCAGGCTGGCGGAACTGAAAGCCCTGGGTAAGCCGATTCTCCTCGGTACGTCACGAAAATCGTTGATTAAAATGGTGTTGAAGCTGCCTGCCGCCGACCGGGTCGAAGGCACCGCCGCAACCGTGGCAATCGGCATTGCTAACGGAGCCGATATCATCCGGATACATGATGTAAAACAAATGGTACGGGTGTGCCGGATGTCCGACGCCATAGTGAGAAACACCCGGCCGGAACCGGGACAATGACAACCGCCGAACGAATCATCGATATCCTGAAACTGGAACCCCACACGGAGGGCGGTTATTATACCCAGACGTACAAGGCGGATGAATCTTTACCCGGAGACTATCTTCCTGAGCGATACGGTAGCAGCCGCTCATTCGGTACGGCTATCTACTACCTGCTGACATCGGATACCTTCTCCACCATGCACCAGGTCAATTCCGACGAGATATTCCATTTTTATTACGGTGACCCGGTCGAAATGCTTCAGCTCTCCCCGGATGGAACCGGTAGAACAGTTATTATCGGTTCGAATCTCGAAGAGGGAATGCTGCCCCAGGTGCTCGTTCCCCGGGGAGTATGGCAAGGATGCCGGCTTCTGCCGGGCGGAGAATGCGCCCTGATGGGAACAACCGTTTCGCCGGGGTTCGAGTTTGCTGACTACTAGGAAGCTGAAAGAAGTCTTCTTCTCAGGCAGTACCCTGCCTTCGATTATCTGATAATAGCGCTAACCAGATAATCAGCCTCCCGCATACGTTTCCGAGACTTCTCCGGCAGTTCTCCATAAATACTATCCATATCGCAGCTTTTTCATAATATAAATTAACATTCGTTAACTATTTATCAGTGATTTAACACAAATGTAACCATATTCCTATTTGACAACATATCATATTTGTGGTATTTTGGAGTTGAAAGTTAATGAACATTAATTAACTTACCTTTTCACAGGAGACGGTTTATGAAAACACTTAAACCTTTTGTCTATCATTCACCCTGTACCGTTGCGGAAGCCGTTTCTCTTCTGAATGAATATCAGGATAAAGCCAGGATATTTGCCGGCGGTACCGACATCATGGTGATGCTGAGAGATAGAATCATTTCAGTCGATAACATTATCGACATCAAAAAAATCCCCGGACTGCGGGGGATTACCTGGAATGAAACCACCGGCCTGCACATCGGAGCGCTGACGACAATATCGGAAATAGTAAATTCAGCAATAATCGCCGATAAATACCCTTCGCTCGCGAAAGCTGCTGAAGTCCTCGGTTCTCCCCAGGTGAGAAACAAGGCAACCATCGGCGGCAACATCTGCCGGAGTTCGCCGTCAGCCGATACGCCGCCGGCGCTTATTGCCTTCGATGCCATGGCGGTTATCGCCGGGAATCAGGGTGAACGAACCGTACCGGCAGGTGAGTTTTTCACCGGCCCCGGCAGGAATGTCCTCAACAGAGAACTGCTCGTCGGGATTAACATACCCGCCGTCAAAGGCGCTTACGGGACCGCTTTCGGAAAAATCAGCCGTGTTTCCGAGGATCTCTCCAAGGTCAACTGCGCAGTGGTACTGAGAATGAACGGAGAAACCTGCGAGCACATCAGGGTAGTTCTCGGAGCTGTCGGAGCAACTCCGGTACGGGCAAAAAACGTCGAGCAGGCGCTGGAAGGCCGGGCAGTTACCGACGAACTGATAGAAAAAGCCGCGGAAAAAGTCACTGAAGACATCAAACCCATCGACGATATACGCTCGACGGCTGCTTACCGGTACAAAGCAGGTAAAGTGCTTATCAGCAGACTTATCAGGGAATCGCTTGAAGACTGCGGGGTGAAATAAATGGAGCAGAATCAGAAAGTCATCAGTTGTAAAGTAAACGGCACGGACCGTACCATCCTAGTGAAAACCAACCAGACCCTGTTGAACATGTTACGGGACAACCTTGGCCTGACCGGCGTCAAGGAAGGCTGCGGCAAGGGAGAATGCGGCGCCTGCACGGTCATCATGGACGGGAACTCGATTCTTTCCTGCATGACGCTGGCTGTCGAAGCCGACGGTAAAGAGATAACCACCATCGAAGGTTTGACCGTGAATGGCAAACTGCACCCTCTGCAGGAATCGTTCGTCGAGAAAGGCGCTATTCAATGCGGTTTCTGCACCCCCGGCATGATAATGACCGCAAAAGCACTTCTCGATAAAAACCCCCACCCCACCCGGGAAGAAATAAAACATGGCATCAACGGTAACATCTGCCGTTGTACCGGGTATGTCAAAATAATCGACGCAATCGAGGCGGTAGCAAATGCAGACTAGAGTACGAGAACAGCACGATATAAAAGAACAGCTATCATTCGTTGGTAAAAGTATCCCCCGCGTTGACGGTATCGAAAAAGCCACCGGCGAACTTCAATACCTGGCTGATATCAATCTGCCAGGCATGCTGTATGCCGTTATTCTGGGAAGCCCTCATGCCCATGCCCGTATCAAGCGAATAGATACCAGCAAAGCCGAACAACTGCCCGGTGTCATGGCAGTCATTACCGGCCGTGATATTCCGGATAACCGGATGTGCACCAATGCCGGTCTCCTGCCGGGACTGGAAGACAAACTGCCCCTGGAGAAGGATAAAGTACGGTTTATCGGCGATGATGTGGCAGCGGTGGCGGCGGTCGACCTGGAAACCGCCGAAAAGGCGCTCGAGATGATAACTGTCGAATACGAACCGCTCGAACCGGTTCTCGACGTGGAAAAAGCCATGAATGCCTCATCTCCGCTGATACATGAAGATCATGAAAGCAATATATCCGTGGAGTTGAAGTACAAGTTCGGGGATGTCGATAGAGCCTTCGCTGAAGCCGACCATATCTTCGAAGATGTTTTCAGAACTTCCCATATCGCACCCTGCTGCATGGAAACCCACGGCTGTGTCGCCCGCTGGGAAAAGAACGGCCGGTTGACCATATGGTCGACCACTCAACTCGCTTCAGGGTTACGCCGCGAACTGAGCCGGATTATGGATATATCCTTCAGTGACGTGACGATTCACCAGACCGGAGTCGGCGGTTCGTTCGGCTCCAAGATGGCGATGCACTCTCTGGAGCCAATCGCTGCCCACCTGGCAAAGAAAGCCGGCAGACCGGTCAAACTGCACTTCAGCCGCGATGAAGAATTCATCAACAGCCGCACCCGGCACCCTTCCGTCATCAGAATCAGGACGGGAGTCAAGGACGGACGGATAATCGCCCGGGAAGCTGATGCTATCCTCGATAACGGTGCGTACAACAGTCAGGGAGTCACGGCTCTTTACAAGTGCTGCACGGTTCTGTGTGCTCATTACAACGTGCCGAATTCAAGAATCAACGGTTACCTTGTCTATACCAACAAACCTTACGGCGGCGCTTTCCGGGGTTTCGGCAATCCCCAGGCGACCTTCGCTATCGAATCCCAGATGGATATCATAGCACGAAAGCTCGGTATCGACCCGGTAGAACTAAGACTGCAGAATGCCTTCAAACCTGGTGATGAAACACCCAACGGCTGGAAAATATCGAGTTGCGGTTTCGCGGAATGTATCGAGAAAGCCGCCGAGGCAATCGACTGGAAAAACAAACGGGGGAAAGGAAAAAACCGGGGCGTCGGACTGGCCGCTTGTATTCACTGGGGCGGTGGTATCAGCGTCTCCGGTATGTCGAATCTCTGCTCGGCAATTATCGAGATGAACCCGACCGGTCAGGTGTATGTTACTGTCGGTTCGCATGAAATCGGCGAAGGAGCCAATACCATTATTTCTCAGATTGTGGCTGAAGAACTCGGCGTCCCCGTTAAAGAAATTTATATCATGCCGGTAAATACCGACCTTTCACCCAGCTTCTACTTTACCGGGAGCGCTACTACCTTCGTTGCCGGTAACGCAGTAAAAACAGCGGCCGCCGACTTGAAACGGCAACTGCTGGAATCCGCGGCAAGGCTGATGTCCGCTGACCCTGAAGAACTGCAAATCATCAGAGGTATTGTCCGGAAATCCGGTAACACGGTTAAACCCGCTCCGTTCAGTCAGGTTGCCAGGTATGCTTACGAAATACTCGGAACTCCGCTCGTCGGCAAAGGCAGTTTCGACCAGGGGCCGACCGAAGAGGATATCCACCACGGGTACGGCCAGGCTTCGGCAACCTATTCCTTCGTGGTTAACGCCGCGGAGGTGGAGGTCGACCCCGAAACCTGCGTCCCGAGAGTTGTCAAATGGGTGACCGCATACGACTGCGGTACGGTGGTCAATCCGACGCTCGCTCAGGGTCAGGCTGAAGGCGCTCTGGCGCAGGGGTTAGGCTTTGCCCTCACTGAAGGCCTGGTACTCAATGCCAACGGCAAGGTCATGAACCCTTCCTATACCGATTACAAAGTGTTCAGGTCGCAGGATATGCCCGAAACGATTATCACGATTCCTGTGGAGACAGTCGATCCGAGAGGGCCATTCGGAGCAAAATCGCTTGGAGAAGCGGTGATTATCCCGGCCGTTCCGGCTATTGCCAGCGCGGTCGAAGACGCTACGGGAATTCGCATGAAAGAACTGCCGATAACCCCTGAAAAACTATCCGCGGCTCTGGAACAAAAGAAGTAGCCGAATCAAGTTAAGAAAGGCTGGTCGGTTGGAGTGACCGGCTTTTTTTGACTAATGAGCTTTGATGCCTTTATAAACGAACTCGAATATCGCGTTACCCATCTCTTCGACGGAGAGTTTTCCCTTATCCGAAAACCAGACATTACTGCGAATGATTATCGAGGCAATGAAATTACAGACAATCGTTTCGTCGATTTCGCCAAGCTCTCCCTTCTCAACTCCCCGGTGTAGAATTTTCTGAAGAATCTTATTATACCTGCGGCGTAACTCCATTATCTCTTTCCGGTGCTCGGCGGTCAGGTTTTTCAAGCCGGTATCGGTCACAGTTATCATCGATTTTTTTAAACCGGTGTGGAAAGCAAAGTGTATCTTGATGAATTTCCTTAATAAGTCGACCGGATTGGTCGTTTCATCGTTTTCCAGCGGTGTTATCAATTCGAGGAGTTCCCGGTTTATATCTCTGATTACTTCGTAAAGGATAGCCTCTTTACCGGTGAAAAAATTATAAATGTTCGCGGCTTTACAGTCACAGGCACTGGCAATGTCGTTCATGCTGGTGGCGTTATACCCTTTTTCCAGGAATAGAGCTTCAGCCTTATCCAGGATGAAACTTCTCCGTATTGATGAGCGTAATTCTCGGCGCTGTTTAGACCGCATGTTTTCTCCTTCCGGTATCATTGGCATTAATCAACATACCACAGTTGCCGGGGGTAAACAAGGTATCTCTATTATAATCCAAATGAACTGAGATTATCCATATTAACTTAAAAAGACATCCCTACTGGATATTGAACGGGAAAACGATTATTATAATAGTAAGTTAATACTCGGTAATGATATCAGTGCAACATTATTTGGTGATTGACAGGAGTAATCTGATGACAAAGGAAAAGAAACGGGAAATACTACGTACTACTACCTGGTCGGCCGGCCCCGGCTGTCACGGAGGTTGTGGTGTACTGGCTCACATCGAAGACGGGAAACTGGTAAAAATCGAAGGTGACCCGGACCATCCGATGAACCGGGGAAGGCTTTGCTCACGGTGCCTGGCCATGACCCAGTACGTCTATAATTCGAAACGCATCACCCGCCCGATGCTGAGAACGGGAGAACGCGGCGAAAATAAGTGGAAAGAAATTTCCTGGGAAGAAGCCTACGACTATATCATCGAAAAAATGAATACCATCAAGGAAAAGTACGGCCCGGAAAGCGTTGTGTTCCCGATGGGAACCGGCCGGGATGTCGGGGCCTGGATATGTATGCTCGCTTACGCATACGGCAGTCCGAATGTCTGCTTTGCCATGAGCGGGACAGCCTGTTATACCCCCCGAATCGTAGCGTCCGAAACCGTCCTCGGCGATTATTGCATTTTTGATGCGGGGCAATGGCTGCCGAAAGGACACGACGACCCGAAATATAAAGTGCCGGAATGCATCATGGTCTGGGGTTACAATATCCCCGCCTCATGCCCTGACAATATCTTCGGCCACTGGGCAATCGATCTGATGAAAAAAGGCGCCAAACTTATCACGATTGACCCGCGTCTTTCGTGGTTCGCCTCCCGTTCCGAAAAATGGCTCCAGCTCAGGCCGGGGACTGACGGGGCTTTGGCGATGGGCTTCCTGAACATCGTCATTCAGGAAAAGCTGTATAACCGGGATTTTGTCGAGAAATGGACAAACGCTCCGCACCTGATACGTCAGGATACGGGTAAACTGCTTCGTGAGAGTGACCTTTCAGATAAAGGGTTGAAGGAAAATTTCGTTGTCTGGGATACGAAAACCGGCAAGCCGGTTATCTGGGATTCGGCGAATGCCCGATACACCTCGGCATGTGAAAAACCCGCCCTCGAAGGCGAATACCAGGTGACCCTCAACGATGGGACAACCGTTGCCGTCACTCCGGTATGGGTACAATTCTGCGCCGAAGCCGCTAAATACCCGGTAGAGAAGGTAGCTGAAATTACCTGGTTGAAAGAGCAGGACATCCTCGAAGCCGCCCGACTGTACGCGAAGAGCAAACCGGCTACTATTCAGTGGGGGCTGGCGATAGATTCGACTCCGGGCATTTCTCCCACCGCTACCGCTATCGCTGCACTCTGGAGCATAACTGGAAATCTCGATACTCCCGGCGGCAACGTTATCGCTAAATACGCCTATAACGCAGTTGCTTACGCTCTGCCTGGCGCCAAGGGCGTCATCAAACAGAAATCGAAAGAAATCGATGAAAAACGTATCGGCTATAAAGAATTCGGACCATTCCGGCAATTCGTCTGGCGCGCCCATACCGATATGATGCTCGACCAGATTTTCACTGAAGACCCTTACCCGGTAAAAGGCATGTTCCTCCAGGCTTGTAATATCGTCGGCGGCACCGCTTATGACCCGAAACGCTGGGTCGAAGCCATGAAGAAACTTGATTTCGTGGCGGTCATCGACCTGTTCATGACACCGACTTGCCAGATGGCCGATATCGTACTGCCGGCGACCTCGTTCCTGGAAAACGACAGTATCCGCTCCTGGTGGGTACCCCTTCAAACGATAAACAAAGTACTCCAGCCGGTCGGTGAAACCAAATCTTTGATTGAAATCAATTTCGACCTTGCCAAGAGGCTTGACCCCGATTTCAAGTGGGATACTATTTATGACTTGTTTAACGATATTCTCGAACCGTCAGGTATGACATTCGATGAACTGAAGGAAAAAGGCTGGTCGATTCCACCCGAAGGTATTCCCAGCGCCCCTTACCACCGGTTTGAAAAAGGGTTGCTCAGGCAGGATAATCAGCCTGGTTTCAACACCCAGTCAGGCAAGGTCGAGATATACTCGACACTGAGAGAGGATTGGGGACTCGAACCGATTCCTCATTACGAAGAACCTCCGATAACCCCGATAAGTCGTCCCGACCTGGCTGAGAAATATCCGTTGATTCTTTCTACCGGCCGAAGGTCGCCGGTTTTCTTCAACTCGGAGCATCGCAGTCAGCCGTGGCTTCGTGAAATTGATCCTGACCCGACGGTAGAAATCCATCCCGATACGGCAAAAGAACATGGTATCAGTAACGGCGAATGGGTTTGGATTGAAAACTGGATGGGCAGAGTCAAGAACCGGGCTAAGGTCAGCCCGATTGTACCGCGCTGGATGGTCATGGCGGCTCACGCCTGGTGGTTCCCTGAACGGGAAGGCAATGAAAAAGAACTCTATGGCCTGTGGGAATCCAACATCAACCAACTGATGCCGATGGGTGTTTACGGGAAAGACGGTCTCGGCACCATCACCAAGCAACTGATGTGCAAGATATACAAAGTCGGCTCCGGAGAGGAGAAGTAACATGGCTGAAAATAAGTGCGAATACGGTATGCTGATTGACTATGAATATTGTACCGGCTGCTATGCCTGCCAGGTTGCCTGCGAACAGGAATACAACTGGCCGGCCGGTATGGGAGGAATCAGGGTCGTCGAAACGGTGGAGAACCTGCCTAATGACAAACATTACCTGAAATTCATCCCCATCCCGACCGAACTGTGTGTCCTCTGCGCCGGACGCACCGCGAAAGGGCAAAAACCCGCCTGCGTTCATACCTGCATGGCCGCCTGTATGAAGTACGGTTCAATCGACGAACTCTCGGAAGACTTGAAAAAGAAGCCGAGACAGGTACTCTGGGTGCCGAAAGCATCGGCAAACGTGAAAAAACGGTAACGGCTTATATTGTTAAAAAAAAGCCGGAGTTGCATTTCTCCGGCTTTTTTCTTTAACCTAACTGCTTTTTTTCCTGATGTAAGAAATAAACTCATCAAGCAGCCGTGAAGTCATGCGCTCCTTGCGGTAAATACAGTAGAAATCCCGTTTCATGGTCAGGTTATCTATCGGCACCGCCCTGACCAGACCGAGCGAAAGACTTTTCTGAATGGCATAACTGGAAACGAAAGCAATTCCGGATTGGGCTTCCACGGCCGAGACGACCGCCTGAGTCGTTCCAAGGGTCAGGGCTATCTTACAGAGGTTGAGGTCGTAACCGGCCTGTTTCATCATCTCATTGACGCTTTTCTGAGTCCCGGAAGATTCTTCCCGGACTATCAGCGGTTCCTCGACAATTTCCATGAACGAAACGTTTTTCCGTGAGGCGAACGGGTGGTCGGTAAAGACGATTAATACGATTTCATCGGTGCCAACTTTAACCGTTTCTATCTCCGGGTCTTCAGGAGCGATACCGCAAAAACCGACGTCGTAAGTACCGTTCTCAACGTTTTCGATTACCTTTCCGGAATCGCTGATGACCACCTGTATCTGTACCATAGGGTGGATTTTCTTGAATTCGCTGAGTATCGGCGGCAGCATGAAATCGCCGGGAATGGTACTGGCGGAAACGACGAGATTACCAACTACTTCTTCCCTCAACTGCTCCATGTCCGCCAGAAGACTGGTGTATTCGGCCTGAACCACCTCCGCGAACTGCATCAGCCGCTTCCCCGGTTCGGTAAGCGTCAGCTTTTTTTGCCGGCGGTCGATTAATCGGACTCCCAGGTCCTGCTCCAGCTTCTGTATCTGAAAAGAAACGGCCGGCTGGCTAATGGAAAGCCGCTTTGCTACCTCGGAAAAACTGCCGGTCCTGATTACCTCTATATATGATTTTAAATGGTCCAGGTTCATTCTCCACCCCCTGATAAAGGTTGCTTATATTGAATATACACCGCTCTTATGATAGAATTTACTTAATCATATTATATCATTTCCATAAAAATATCTAATAATGTTACAATAACAACTTCAGGATTGCTAGGGGCAGTTGTAAAAGGCCGGAGGGAAATACCATGACAATAGAAATAGACGCCAGAGGGCTTGCCTGCCCGCTCCCGGTGATAAAAACGAAAAAAGCCCTTGAAAAGATTGAAGAGGGCGATATCACGGTGATAATCGAACGCGAAGAAGGCCGCCAGAACGTTCAGCGCTTCGCCGAAAGCCAGGGCTGTACTGTTACCACCATTAAAAAAGACGGCCTTTTCCATATCGTTATTCATAAAGAAAAGTCCGAAGAAAAAGAAGAAGACACGCCAAAACAGAGCGGTCATGTGGTAATGATAACGAGTGATTTCCTCGGAACCGGCGACAGAAAACTCGGGGCAATCCTGATGAAAGCATTCCTCAATACACTCTGGGACGCTGACCCGAAACCGAAGAAAATTATGTTTCTAAATGAAGGAGTCAGACTCACCGTCGAAGGGTCGGAAGTCCTCGAAACCCTGAACCTGCTCGAACAAGCCGGCGTGGAAATCCTGTCATGCGGCACCTGCCTTGCATTTTACAACCTTACCGAACAGCTAAAAGTCGGTAAAGTAACCAATATGTTCGATACGGTTGATTCACTGTTGAAATCAGAAAAAATAATCAAAATATAACAGGAATAAAAATGGAACAAGATAAAGTCCTTCGTCTCACCGAAATGGTAAGCGGCGCCGGCTGAGCCTGTAAGATAGGTCCGGAGGACCTGGCGAAAGCGCTCGAAGGGCTGAAACTTATCAGCGACCCGAATCTTATAACCGGAATGGAACGTTCAGAAGATGCCGGTGTCTATAAACTCACCGACGACCTGGCAATCGTCCAGACAGTCGATTTCTTTACACCGATAGTCGATGACCCGTTTGATTTCGGACGGATTGCTGTTGCCAATTCGCTCAGTGATGTGTACGCAATGGGAGGCAAACCCCTTACGGCTATGAATATCGTCTGCTTCCCGATAAAACAACTCGATGTCTCAGTCCTCCATCGCATACTGGAAGGCGGACTGGACAAGATGCGGGAAGCCGGGGTAACCCTTGTTGGCGGACACAGTGTCGATGATAAAGAACCGAAATACGGCCTTTCCGTGACCGGTATTATTCACCCGGACAAAGTAATCAGGAACTCCGGAGCCAGGCAGGGAGATAAACTGATACTAACCAAACCACTCGGAGTCGGTATCATCACAACCGCTCTGAAAGGCGGCATGGCAGAAGAAAGCAGCGTGAAAAAAGCAACCGAATGTATGGCGACCCTAAACGCGAAGGCCTCTGAACTGATGGTGAAAACCGGTGTCAATGCCTGTACCGATATCACCGGATTTGGGCTGCTCGGCCACGCTTCCGAGATGATCGAGGGCACCGATGTCTGTATGGTTATCGATTCTACCAGGGTTCCGTACCTCGAAGAAGCGAAAGACCTTGCCAACATGGGGCTTGTTCCCGGCGGTACCCACCGGAATCGGCAATTCAGGGAACATATGGTGGAAATCCGGAATAATGTCCCCCGGTATATGTCCGACATCCTTTACGACCCCCAGACCTCAGGCGGGTTGCTCATCGCAGTGCCGGGAGATAAGGCCGAAAGGCTACTGGAGGAAATGCACAGGGAAGGCGTTCCCGATGCCGCCATCATCGGTGAAATAACGGACTGTCCCAAAGGCAGCATCATCGTCAGGTAGAAGCAGTGATTGAAATTGAAATCCCGGGAAGACTGACATATATCCTGACTACCCTCGTTCTCGATGTCAACGGCACGATTGCCTTCGATGGGAAAATCATCGATAACGTTCCGGAACGGTTGATAAAACTCTCCAGATTGATAGATATCTATCTCATCACCGCCGATACGCAGGGGCAGGCGAAGAGACTGGCAGACTATTTCGGTATTTCTCTGAAGATAATCATGCCCGGTAACGAAGACAGGCAGAAACTCGAATTCATTCGTGAAGCCGGAAGCGAAACGATTGTTGCCATTGGCAACGGCTCGAACGACAGCCTCATGCTCAGGGAAGCGGCTATCGGCATCTGCATTATCGGTAAGGAAGGAGCCGCCGCCGAAGCCATGCGTAACTGCGATATTGTGGTAAACGATATCAATGCTGCTCTCGACCTGCTCCTCTACCCGAAGCGTCTCATCGCCACGCTGAGGAAATAGCTGCGGTAGTCTCAGACAAGAATTCTTTTCTCTTCTTCCCTGAACCGGTCCAGGAAACCGCCTTCAGCATGAAACGCTTTCACGTCTTCCAACTCCGGCAGGATTGCTTCTTCCCTCTTCAGCAGCCCGCGAGTGTAGTCTTCCGTATCGAAGGCTATTCCCCGGGATTTCAGATATCCGGAAATTCCGGCAACCGCTGCCCCGAGAGCCGCTCCTCCGGCCTCTATTGGAGTAACCGACCGGTTCCACATCGCCGCAACCCGCTTCAATATCTGGCGGCTCTTCCGGGCACCACCGGTTACGTACAACGTCTCTCCCGTTTCCCGTGTGAAACCTTTCGAGTATGTGTAAACGAAGGCAAGGGTTGTCTCAATCAGGGCGGAGTAATCGCTACCGAAAGCCGGTTCATACCCTCCGACCCTGGTTATTTCAACGCTTTCGGACGGAGGAAACGATTCCCTTCTCGATTGCCAGAACAGCATGTTCGTTCCCACCGGAGTAACACACAGGGCGGCTTCTGCTGGAACATAATCCTGCTTTTCCATTCCGTAGGTCGCTCTCATCCTGTCCCACAGCATTACCCCGTTTGTCCGGGTGCCGAACATGAATGGCCGCCCGACACCATCATACATAGCACTGGCATAACCATTTATATCGAGCGCTTTTCCATCAGTGGATACCATGTTGACAATGCTCGTCCCCAGGCTCAATAAGTCGCCGGTGACCAGTACTTTCGATTGAGGATTATCGCCTGACCCGGCAATAACGAGGCAGTCAGGTGAAAAACCGTATTTTCGAATAAAGTAAGCGGCAATTCTCCCCACCGGAGCATCGGGCGATACTAAACCGGGCAGCTTACTCCGTAACCCTTCAGCACCCCCATCGAGGCCGTCCGTAACAGCCTCCAGTAACTCTTCCGACCAGGCTTTTTCCCGATAATCCATCAACGTCATGCCGCTGGCGTTTCCGTAGTCCGCCGGTACATCCGGATTAGCAGTTAGTATCCCCGGTATCAAACTGCTGATTAACTGGATACGGGAAGTGTTGCGGTAGACCTCAGGGAAAGACTGACCTGTATGCCGGAGTACAATTCCGGTAAACCGAAGCGGCGCATCCGCTCCCGACAGTTCGATAACCCGTCGCTTGCCCCCAACGAAATGCCTGATAAATTCCGCTTGCTCGCCGGTATTCGAGGTCAGCCATATCGGCGCCGCTTCCCAGGCAAGACATGGATTAAGCATATCGACAAGGTCATGCGCTTCACAATCTTCTGTCTGTAACCGGCTGAAGGCAACCGTCGCGCCTGAATTCAGATAGACGTGGCCATGCTGCTGTCCTGACGTGTTGATGACCACGATATCATTAAGGTTTATCAGGCTCTTCAAATCGGCGAATATGGCGTCGAGAGCCGAAAAAAACATCATCACCGGCTGGTTTGCTTCTCCCTCTGAACTCGGCAGCAGGAGATAGTCTTCCTGTCTGATACCGAACCCGTTCAGCCGCTCGTCCCACCAGTAATCTATCGAGTGCTCACAGACCACTGAACGTGAATCGATATCCAGTATCACTGCTGAGATACTCTGAGTGCTGATGTCCAGGCCTAAAGACAATCGTTTCATGACCCTTTAACCTCGAACTCCCCGTCCAACCGAATGTCTTCCGACGAACTCCCCACCATTACCTTGAACATGCCCGGTTCCGCTACTTTGTTCATCTCAAGGTTGTAAAAGGCAAGATTCTCAGCTTTTACGGTGAACCTTACGTCCTTGCTCTCACCGGGTGCCAGGGCGACCCGCTTAAATCCTTTCAGTTCTTTAACCGGCCTCGGTAACGAAGCGATAACGTCTTTTATGTAAAGCTGAACGACTTCGTCACCGTTCATTTTCCCGGTATTTTTCACCGTTACCCCAACCGTTACCTTGCCATCGGCGCTTATCGCTGCCGGGCTTACCGAAAGGTTGCTGTATTCGAAGGTCGTATAGCTTAATCCGTAGCCAAATTCGTATGTTGGCTTCACGCTGCCATCAACATAATCTACCCATGCCGAAGACCGGCCGCCGGTTGGCTTGTGAGCGTAATAGACCGGTATCTGGCCGACTTTTTCAGGGAAAGACATCGGCAGTTTTCCGCCGGGATTATAGTCGCCGAACAGCACGTCCGCCACCGCCGTCCCGCCCTCTTCACCGGGCAGCCAGACCTCGACAATCGCAGCTGCCTTCGCCGCCAGTTTTTTCAGCGTATACGGCCGGCCGTTGACCAGCACAAGGATAACCGGTGTGCCGGTCGCAAGTACCGCTTCCACCAGTTTCTTCTGGTGGCCGGGCAGTCCCAGCTTCGCCCGGTCGCGCATTTCACCGCTGGTGAATCCTTTAAGCAGGCCCGACCTGCCGCCAACCGCGACAACGGCCACATCAGCTTCTTTAGCGGCTTTCACCGCCGCCTCGAAATCATCCTCCGAAGGCTCGGTAACACCGCAACCTTTCGCGTAGACAACACGGGTACCGCTGCCGAGTTTCGCCTGTATCCCTTCGAGAATACTGACGACCTTCGAGCTGACAACCTTGTCACCGGCGTAGGCTTCATCCGTCCATTCGAAGGTCTGAAGCCCGGTTTTCTCATCCCGGTACATCCGGTGGCCGTAATCGGCCGGGAAGGTGTAATCTCCCATCAGGTTTCGCTGGCTGTCAGCACTGGGGCCGATAACCGCCAGCGTTTTGATACCTTTCTTCAGGGGAAGAATCGCACTTTCGTTCTTGAGGAGAACAATCGATTTCCTGGCCAGTTCAAGAGCAAGCTCCCGTTGTTCCTTCGTATCGAAGACTGCCGGAGCCGCATCCGGGTCCACGTAAGGGTTCTCGAACAGCCCGAGGCGGAACTTCATCCTCAGGTTCCGCCGGACCGCCCGGTCAATCAGCTCCATCGGTAACTCGCCTTTTTCAGCCTTTTCCTTGAGCGGAGCACCGTAGCAGTCGGTACCGGGCAATTCGGAATCGATGCCCGCTTTCAAAGCCAGCACCGCTGCTTCGCCGGCATCAGCCGCCACGTTGTGATAGGTCATCAACTGGCGAACCGCGAAATAGTCGGAGACGACGACGCCGTCGAACCCCCACTCGTTCACCAGGATATCCGTCAGGAGTTCTTTCGAGGCAGCGCAGGGTACACCGTCGATTTCGTGGTAGGCATTCATCACCGAGTATACCCCGGCTTCTTTCACTGCCCGCTCGAAGGCATACAGGTAGACTTCCCGCAGCAAGCGCGGCGGGATATTAGCCGGAGCGCAGTTCAACCCGCCTTCCGAATAACCGTGACCGGCAAAGTGTTTCAGGGTTGCGACTACTCCTCTGCTGATATCTTTGCTCTGAAGCCCCCGGATAAAGGCCAGCGCCATTTCCGCATCCAGGTACGGGTCTTCTCCGTAGGTTTCTTCGGTTCGTCCCCAGCGAGGGTCACGGGCGATATCGAGTACCGGCGAAAGCGCCTGGTGAAAGCCGGTCGCCCTCATATGGAGGCGGACTATTTCCGTCATTTTTTCAATCAGTTCCGGCTCCCAGGTGGAAGCCAGCCCAATTGCCTGGGGAAAGATAGTCGCTCCGACGGCTCTCATCCCGCTCAGGCATTCCTCATGAATGATTGCCGGAATACCGAGACGGGTCTTTTCGACGAGGTATTTCTGTATCTCATTCGTCATTTCGGCTAGCTGCTTCGGCGGCAAGCCGGAGGAACGCGCCGGAGCGCTGATATGACCGATGCCGTTGACCATGTCTTTTTCTTTCAGAATCCCGGCATATTTTTCACCGCCGGTCGAGTGCTGAGCGGATATGCTGCCAAGCTGGGCGATTTTTTCATCGAGCGTCATTTTCGAGAGAAGGTCTTCCGTCCGTTCCTCGATACTCTTCTTTGCGTCTTTATAAGTTTCCATCACTGTTCCCTCCGATTTTCCTTCACTTCGGTACCCGCCGCCATACCTTCCTACAGGCGCACGTCTCTCGATATTTTTCGCAGCTCTCCGGAATTTTAGAACGATGGTTTATTATATATCATTCTTTACTGTTTGTGTGAAACAACCACCGGTAGTTTTTAGAAAATTCCGTCCGTTTATGATATACTTGCGCCTGAAACGAACGTCACAGGGAGGTTACAATGAACGCTCTTGAAGCAATTCTCGAAAGGTACAGCGTCCGCGATTTCAGTCCGAAGCCGGTCGAAAAAGCGACCGTTATGAAAATTATGGAAGTTGCCTGCCAGGCGCCCTCCGGCGGCAACGGTCAACCCTGGGAGGTCTTTGTCGCTACCGGAAAAACCCTGGAAAAGATACGCGGTATCTACCGGGAACGGGCGAAGAACCCTCCGGCCGCTCCTCCGTCAGGCCCGCCGCCAATGCCGAAGTTTATCCAGGAACGCATGGCGCAGATAACGAAAGAACGGATGGAACTCCTCAAACTCGACCCGAACGACCCGAACTCGCGAAAGGTCTTCCAGGAATGGGGAGCCAGGATGTTCGGGGTTCCGGTACTCGCCATCATCTGCCAGGACAAGGCCCTCTCGAATAATCTCGATATCGGCATGTTCATTCAATCGGTCTGTATCGCTGCCAAGGGACTGGGAATCGA
>CAYXEG010000011.1:15258-36556 GCA_964463875.1 uncultured Dehalococcoidales bacterium | reverse complement strand
TGTTAGAATGAAATCTGTATCATGAGAATCGACGTACTGACACTGTTTCCGGAAATGTTCGAGAGTATTCTCGGGTCCGCGATATTCAAGCGGGCCGGGGACCGTGAACTCGTCCGGGTAATAACGAGGAATATCCGGGATTACACCCATGACCGTCACCGCACCGTCGATGACTGTCCGTACGGGGGAGGGGCCGGCATGGTCTTAAAACCGGAGCCGATGTTCGAAGCGGTGGAAGCGACGGTTTCGGAGATACTTGAGGAAACGCCCTCTATAGATAAGGAAGATATTCCGGTGATTTTACTGACCCCCCAGGGCCGTTTGCTCTCGCAGGAGACAGCCCGGCAGTACGCCGGGGCGGCGAACATTGTTTTGATATGCGGACACTATGAGGGAGTCGACGAACGGATACGCGAGCACCTCGTGACCGATGAGATAAGTATCGGCGACTACGTGCTGAGCGGGGGAGAAACAGCGGCGATGGTGGTGATGGATGCGATAATCCGGCTTGTTCCGGGGGTGCTCGGTTCAGAGGAGTCGCCGGTCGAGGAATCGCATTCCAGCGGGTTGCTGGAGTACCCGCACTATACCCGGCCGCCGGTTTTCCGGGGATGGGAAGTACCGGCGATACTGTTATCAGGGCATCACGCGAAGGTGGCGGAGTGGCGGCGGGAGGA
Source organism: uncultured Dehalococcoidales bacterium (assembly GCA_964463875.1). Lineage (GTDB taxonomy): Bacteria > Chloroflexota > Dehalococcoidia > Dehalococcoidales > UBA2162 > MGML01. The sequence goes on along the minus strand of CAYXEG010000011.1, from coordinate 35,879 downwards.
ATCGGTCAGGCGGACGGCGAGAAAGCGGCCCGATTTACTGGATAAAGCTGATTTGACGCCCGGCGAAAAACAGATTGCAGAGGGGTTACGTAAACCTTACAAATAATATATAATGGTAGTCGGAGAGGAATGATAATGAACATAGAGTCGGTCGTTGAAATCAAACCAAATTTAAATATCCCTGATATTACCTCCGGTGATACGGTCAGAGTCCATTCGAGAATCGTCGAAGGCGATAAAGAACGTATCCAGGTATTTCAGGGAGTCGTCATTAAAATCAGAAACCGGGGAATAGCCTCGAGTTTTACCGTACGGCGGGTTGCTTACGGTGTCGGCGTGGAAAGGACCTTCCCTTTCTACTCTCCCCGTGTCGAAAAAGTGGAACTGATGCGCCGCGGCAAGAAACGCCGGGCGAAGCTGTACTACCTGCGTAATCTGAGCGTGAAGACATCCCGTCTACGGGAGAAGCGGTTAACCCGGAAAGAGATGGAACGCGAGAACGAGAGAATCCAGAAGCTTGGCGGCTCTCAGGTTGTCGATGAAATCACCGATGTCATGGATGAGACAGCCGAAAACGCGGAAACCGTAAACGGACAGGAAGAAGCGACAGAATAAGTCAGGTAATCTCATCGGAGCAAATGATGAGATATGCTGAGGTCAGTGTCAATTCCCCCGCAGCATTGCGAAGGACATTCAGTTATTCCATACCGCCGGGTCTTCATCTACAGGAGGGTCAGGCGGTATGGGTTCCGTTTGGCGATAAAACACTCCAGGGTGTTGTCTTTACCGTAACCGATACCCCAGCCTTCGAAGAAACCCGGGACATCACAGGATTAATCGAACAGGAACCCGTTCTCTCTCCCGCTTACCTCGAACTGGCGTCATGGATAAGCAGCCACTATCTTGCCCCTCTTTTCAGCGTTGTTTCATTGATGCTTCCCCCCGGTTACGACCGGCAGGCGGTCGCCTGCCTTACCGCCGTCCTTCCGGAAGAATACGAGCTTTCAGGGCTCTCTCCGGAGCAGGCTTCGGTGATAGAGTACCTGCGAAACAACGGCCGGTCGATGCTGAAAAACGTCGAAAAACACCTCGGCCAGCAGAAAACCCGGCGGGCGGTCACCTCCCTCATAAAGAAGGGGCTGGTGAGGCGGGAGTACGAACTCGAACCTTTCAAAGTCCGCACGAAAACCGAATCGCGCATCATAACTCTCATCGACCGGAATGAAGCCGCCGGCGTCATTTCCCGCCTTAAAGAAACGAAAAGGACCGAAAAACAGGCGGCGTTACTGGAGTTTTTGTTCGAGTCAGGCGAGGCGCTGCCGATTGCTGAACTCATTCGGCGTTCGGGGGTTCCAAGAAGCACGGTCAATTCGCTGGCGAAATCGGGATACATCGCTCTCGAACAGGTTGAAGTCAGGCGGAATCCACTGGCATCGCAGGCGGTAAATATATCTTTCCCGCTGACTCTGACAACCTCGCAGTCGGCCGTTTACCAGGAAATATGCGGTAGTATCGGGCAGGTGAAGCCGGGGCATCCGGAGGTTTTTCTTCTCCACGGGGTAACCGGCAGCGGCAAGACGGAAATATACCTGCAATGTCTCGCCGAGGCGGTCAGGCAGGGAAAACGGGGCATCGTGCTGGTGCCGGAGATTTCACTGACTCCCCAGACCATCGAACGATTTTCTTCCCGATTCCCGGGAAGGGTGGCGGTACTGCACAGCCGGCTTTCGATTGGCGAGCGGTACGACGAGTGGCAGAGGATACGGCGGGGCGAGGCGGACGTGGTTATCGGTCCTCGGAGCGCGGTATTCGCGCCGCAGCCTGACCTGGGACTGATTATCCTCGACGAAGAGCACGAATGGACGTACAAGCAGCAGGACTCGCCTCGATACCATGCCCGGGATGTGGCGGTGCAACTGGCGGAACTGCGGGGGGCGACGGTGGTACTGGGCAGCGCGACGCCGGATGTCGAATCGTACCATTCTGCCGAAGAGGGGCATTACCGGCTGCTCGAACTCTCCCAGCGGGTGACTCCCTTCGAGGGCGCACCGCTGCCGAAGGTCGAGGTTGTCGACCTCCGCGCCGAACTCAAATCCGGAAACCGGAGCATGTTCAGCCGTTCACTGGCTTCGGCGATACGGACGGCGCTGGCGGGGAACGAACAGGTACTGCTTTTCCTGAACCGGCGGGGGGCGGCGACGTACATTCAGTGCCGGGATTGCGGGTTCGTGCTGCGGTGCAAGCGGTGTAATGTGCCGCTTGCCTACCACCTTGCAGAAGATTTGCTGGTGTGCCACCAGTGCAACCGGAGGTCACGGTCGCCGGAGCGTTGCCCGGAGTGTGGCAGCCGGAGAATCAGGTATTTCGGAGCAGGTACCCAGAAACTGGAGCAGGAAACCGCCGAGGCGTTTCCGGGAGCAAGGCTGTTGCGGTGGGACAGCGATACGACGGTGAAGAAGGATTCGCACCGGGAGATACTGGAAAAATTCCGGAACCACGAAGCTGATATCCTTATCGGCACCCAGATGATTACCAAAGGGCTGGACCTGCCGCTGGTGACGCTTGTCGGGGTTGTGTCTGCCGATACCGCGCTTAATTTACCGGATTTCCGTTCCGGCGAGCGGACGTTTCAGCTTTTAAGCCAGGTGGCGGGGAGAGCGGGGAGGGGGCCGCGGGGAGGCCAGGTCATCATTCAGACCTACACGCCGGAGCATTACGCCATCAGGGCGGCATCGCATCATGATTACCTCAGCCTGTACAAGAGGGAAATCGACTATCGGAAAGAACTGAATTACCCTCCTTTCAGCCGGCTGGCCAGCCTGGTTTTTACTCACGGCAACGATGATACCTGCCGGCGGGCAGCGGAGAAGATGAAAGCAGAACTTTCAACGAGGATAGATGCCGCAGGAATATCAGGCATGAGCCTGATTGGGCCGGCGCCGGCGTTTATCCACCGGCTCCGGAGCAGGTACCGCTGGCAGATAATCGTCCGGGGGAACGGCCTTTCCGGTTTTCTTGGTGAGATAGTTTTTCCTCAGGGCTGGACGGTAGACATTGACCCTGTCGGGCTTTACTAGTTACAATTAATTAAAGAAAGGTTTAGCGCAGGGGAGGATGTAATGGCGGTGCTACCAATCAGGACATATCCTGACCCGGTGTTACGGGAAAAAGCGAAACGCGTAAAAACAATCGACCCGTCGATTCGCAAGCTGGCAGCCGATATGCTGGAGACGATGCATGCGGCTCCGGGCGTGGGGCTGGCGGCTCCCCAGGTGGGGATTCCGATTCGTCTTATCGTTCTCGGTAATATCGAGGACGTCGAGGACTTTGCCCTGATTAATCCTGAGGTTGTCAAGCGAAAGGGAGAACGGGTTGTTACCGAAGGCTGCCTGAGCGTGCCCGGGTACAGCGGTACTATCAAGCGGGCGGAGACGGTCACGGTTAAAGGACGGGATATCGACGGCCGGGAAGTCCGGATAAAAGCCGACGAACTACTGGCAGAAGCGCTCGAACATGAAATCGACCATGTCAACGGCATTTTGTATATAGACTATATAGAAAACGAGTCCGACCTCAAGAAGATAGAGCCGAGGAAGTTCGAGGAAGCAGAGGCTGAAGACGAATAATTCGTAAAACCTGCATGAAACTGAAAGGGGCCGGGATTTTTTCCCGGCCCCTTTTTTCGTTATCAGAGAATGTTAAAAACTATCCGCACAGGCGGGTTTATACGCGGTGCGTAATACCTTATCCCAGAGGGGAAGGCAATTCGGGTCGATGATGTCGAGCCGCCCCATCTGCCAGGCTTCCGTGGCGCTTATCTGCCCGAAGAAGAGGAGGGTAAGGGTGCTGAGGGGCATTTCGAGCTGGGGCGATGCGGAGACGGAAGATACCCAGCTGCCGTCAGGCGAAGCTTCGAGTTTCCAGGTACCGTTATTCCAGGGGCAGAAATCGTCGTAAACCTTGAAAACAAGCGTCCCGGCTTCGTCATAGCCGCGCTTGTCGAGGGCGTTCGGAATATCGACGATGCGGGCGAGCAGGCCGTCACGGCTCGTTTTATTCAGCTTTCTCGGTTCGAGGAGGAGGTGAGGTAACGGGTCATCGACCGGGACGTGCATGCAGGTGACATCGATGATGACATCCATCCGGCTGAAGTATTCCCAGATTGCCCGGAAGGCCGATGGGGTATTCCAGGAAATATCGGAAATTTGAATGTTCTGGCTCCACCGGTTCGGCCCGTCGAGAATCAGGGCGGCTGTATACAGCATGTATCCCTGCGGTTTGCCAGATTCCTCATAAATGACATTAAAGTTAAGGCGGTGTTCCGGCTGGTTGGGCGGTGGATTCAGTTTCCTTTTCCAGTTTTCCTCGTTGCGCTGAAGATAACCGGTTCTTTTTGTGATAAACCGGTTATACAGTTCGGCGAAAACCTTCAAATCAGACTCGCTGCCTTCCCGGAAGGTCCCGGCGGGTTCCTTACCGCCGATAAACTGGATGAATCGCGGTTCGACGGTATAGGAGCAGTTCGTTACTACCGGTGAATAGCCGTACCGGCGGTAAATAGCCGCCCGTGAGGCATACAAAGCCGTCATCGGCAGTTTGCCTTCCTCATGGAGATTTTCGAAGTGTTTAGAAGTTACCTTGCGCAGGAAACCATGCCTCCGGTACACGGGGTGGGTGCCGACATCGGTAACGCCGGCGAACGGGACAATACCGCCGTTCAGCACCAGCGACATATTCCAGGCGGCATAGGATGTGACGAGCTTGCCGTCCCTGAAGGCGCAGAGCGTCAAATCAGGGTCGAGATTGTCGGGAGCGGTCATCATGAGAGCCGCTTTGACGACTTTTCTGAAGTCGTCCATTTCTTCCGGTCTGGCTTTGCGAATATCGAATTCCATATATCCTCTCTGTTCCTGTCACCGGTGAGGGGTGACGAAGCATGTTACTTGTTTATCGTGTCGCGCAGGTAACTTTTCGCCCACTCGACCAGGTCGCCTTCCAGTATCTCGAAGTCAGGGGTGATTCCCCGGCCTTCGATAAGCCGTCCGTTCGGAGTCAGCCAGCGGTGGGTGGTGATATAGATGCCGGAATCGTCATCGAGCTTGAACAGGGTGTTGACACTCCCTTTACCGTAGGTGACGGTACCGGCGACCGTTGCCCGTCCGTAGTCCTGCAGGGCGCCGGAGAGCACCTCACTGGCGCTGGCGGTAAAATTATCGGTCAGGATAACCATCGGAACACTTGTTTTCCTCCCGCCGTTTCTGACCGCATAGGAGTCTCGTTCTCCGGCGTTGTTCTGCGAATGAAGAACATACCCGTCTTTCAGGAAACGGCTGGTGACGTCGACGACCGAAGAGAGCAGTCCGCCCGGGTTACTCCTCAGGTCGAGTATTATTCCGGCGGCCGAATTTTCTTCTATTTCCTTGAGAATGGGGGACAGTTCGTCGTTGGTGCGTTCAGTGAAATTGGTTATCCGGATATAAGCCAGCTCATCCATCATTTCGAGGTAAGCGCTGGCAACCTTGATTTCGTCGCGGGTGATGGTCATTTCGATGGGTTCGGTTTCATTCGGGTGAATGACAGTAATCGTTACCGACGTGCCTTTCGGTCCGCGGATGGCAAGGACCGCCTGGTTCAGGGTAAGGCCTTCGGTAGATTCCCCTTCTATCTCGATGATGATATCGCCAGGCTTTATACCGGCCTGCTCGGCGGGCGAGCCGGGAATCGGGGCGACAATCGTTACCTGTCCGTTTCTCATGCCCACATAAGCGCCGATACCTTCGAACTGGCCGGTAATACTGCTCATACTCAGTTCGTAACTTTCGATGTCCAGGTACGAGGTATAGGGGTCATCGAGCGAATCGAGCATTCCTTCGATAGCTCCTTTACTGAGAGCCTGCGAATCCAGTTTATCCGGTTCGACGTACTTACTGTGAATCAGCCCCCAGACCTGTTCGACAACTTCGAGTCCGGGGAACAGCCCGATAACCGCATCGTTGCCAACCAGGCAGCCGGTCGTGAAGGCTGTCAGCAGTCCCAGGGCGATGACAACACTGATTATCGTTATTTTTATTGATTTCGGCATCGATTAATCCTTTACCGGTTCATTCGATGAAATTCGTGACTGGTACCGGATGGTACTGTTTCAATGATACCACAAAACTGTTACTACCGAATGAAGACGGTGACGGGCAGTCAGCCTGCCAGCCGCCGGTACCCGCGACGCCGGTGGTTCATGTCGCCTTGAAACCGGAGGACGGGAGATGGTACTATTTTAATAGTCACCTGATGATACATCCGGAAAAAACGCCTCGCCGACAAGCGAAGGAGAAAAGGTTCCATGAAAGCAAAAACTGTTACCCTGGTCTATTTTTCACCGACCGGTACGACGAAAAAAGTGCTTGAGGGGATAGCTGAGACAATCGGGGCTGAACAAATAAAAACGATTGACCTGACGAGACCCGATTCAGTTACCCGGGACATCGAAGAAGTCAGCGAGGGACTGGCGATACTCGGGGCGCCGGTGTACGGGGGACGCATTCCGGTTGAAGCGGAAGAGCGGTTTACGAGGGTAAAAGGAAAAAATACTCCGGCAGTGGTCGTGGTGGTGTATGGCAACCGCGAGTATGACGATGCGCTGGTTGAGATGAGGGAAATCGCACTGCGACAGGGATTCAAACCGATTGCCGGGGGTGCCTTTATCGGCGAGCATTCCTACAGTTCTCCGGAAAGCCCGCTGGCTGCCGGAAGGCCGGATACGCAGGATATAGCAATTGCCCGGGACCTGGGTCAAAAAATAGCGGAAAAAATGGAAAAGACGCTGAAGGCGGAAGACATCGGTGAATTGAATGTGCCGGGAAATCTGCCCTTGAAGGAACGGCACGTGATGAAGAAAATCGCACCGGTAACCGATAAAACCCTGTGTGTGATGTGCCAGACATGCCTGGGAGTATGCCCGACGGGAGCAATCACGGCGACGAACGAGATTGTGACGAATGACGAATTGTGTATCCTCTGTGCCGCCTGTGTCAAGGCGTGCCCGGTGGAAGCGAAGAAAATTACCTCACCGCAGGTTGCAAAAGCCCGTGCCTGGTTGAGCGAGACATGCCGGGAACGAAAAGAACCTTCGGTGTTTATCGATTAACTATCAGGGGGATGGCTGGCGGATTAGAGAAATCTGCTTTTGCTATCTTTATTGAAAGAAAGTTCCGGGGTTTTGCCGGAATTTTCGCCGGTCCGTTTTTTCCGGCTGGCGGCGGTAACTGCCCGTTCGATGGTGAGCCCGAGAAGCAGGGGAATGAAGACAAAAAGGCAGAGGGTTAAAAGAATAGCCTCGGCGGTTGCCATTTCGTTCTCCTCTCAGTACTCAACATGAGAATAACATCATCGTCCGGGGCTGACTACCGCAACGATACCTATTTCTTATCCTGCTAAATACCGCTATACACCGGACCGGACAGCGATGTACCGCCTGTTCTCTTCTTCGTACGTTTAAGCGTATATGCTTAACAGGCAGAGTGATTTCACGTGGAACCGGTTTTACCCGGAGTGTGTAATGACTTGAGAAAAGTTATGTTCGGTAGTAATATTGAGTAAGAAGGTAAGAGAGGTGTCTTATGAGCAGAATACGGGTTCTGATAGCTGATGACCATGCCATCGTCAGGGAAGGGACACGCCGGTTTCTCGAACAGGAAGATGACCTGGATGTCATCGGAGAAGCCGCTGACGGTGAAGAAGCAGTCAGAATGACGCTCAGCATGAAGCCGGACGTGGTGATAATGGATATTGCCATGCCGAACGTTGACGGTATCGAGGCAACCAAACGTATCAAGCAGCAGGCGCCGGGAACGACCGTTCTGATACTTTCGGCCTACGATGACGACCAGTTTGTCTTCAGCCTGCTCGAAGCCGGCGCCGCCGGTTACCTATTAAAGAGTGTCCGGGGAAACGAACTTATCGATGCAATCCGGGCTGTCCATGCCGGCGAATCGGTACTGCACCCCTCAATTGCCCGCAAGGTGCTGAACCGGTTCACTGAAACCGCCTCGGGAGACCCCCGGAAGCAGAAAGCGGCTGAGATTCTGACCGACCGAGAAATCGAAGTGCTGCAACTGGCTACCCAGGGTTCGAGTAACCAGGAAATAGCCGACAAGCTGTTTCTCAGTTTGCGCACCGTTCAAAGCCACCTTAACCATATTTTCAACAAACTCCAGGTAAGCTCAAGGACCGAAGCGGTGGTCCGGGCGCTTAAAGAAGGCTGGGTCACGCTCGATGCCTGATTATTCGCCTGCGCCCACCCGATGAGGAGAACCGGCGTATCGTGAAACATACCGAATTATCGATACAGAATCGCCTGATGCAGGATTTCCGCAAGCCTGGTTTTTTCATTGTCACAATACTGTTCGTCCTGATTACCCTTTCTCACTATGCCGACTTTTTCACCATTTCATTCAGCCTCGAAAACCTGATGCCCGGTTCCGGCTTGTCCAGCTCGACGCTGGAGAGAATCCTCTATCTCGTACCGATCGTCTGGGCGGGATTTTTCTTCGGAATCAGGGGGGCGGTTATCGGTTCGGTGGTTGCCCTGGTCTGCATGCTGCCCCGGGCGATTTTTATCGCCGAAATGCCGGGCGAGGCAATCATTGAAACGGTTATCGTGACTGTCGTGGGATTTCTCATCAGCGGGCTATCGGCTTTTTCGCTGAGGGTTTTCAGCCGGGAGCGGCTCTACCTGCAGGAACTGGAAAAAGCCCACCAGGAATTGAAGGTTTCCGAGGAACGGTACCGGAAACTGTTCGAGAATGCTCATGACGGTATCTGGCTTCAGGACATGGAGGGGAACCTCGTTACGGTCAATGACGCTTCGACGACCATAATCGGTTACGAGAAAGACCAGCTTATCGGTATGAATGTCAGGGAATTCCTGCCGGAAGACTCGCTGGAAATCGCCCGCAAGGTACGGCAGATTTTGCTGAAGGGGGAAACGCTCAACGGTACCTACGAACAGAAATTTATCCGTGCGGACGGAGCGGAAGTGTACCTGAAACTCAGTACCAGCCTGATAACCGAAGACGGGGAACCGACCGGGTTTCTCCATATCGCCCGTGACGTGACGAGTGAGCGGAATATGGAGGAAAACCTGAAATTTTATATTCAGGAAGCGACCGAAGCCCAGGAAGAAGAGAGAAAACGCATATCCCGGGAACTCCATGACGATACCATCCAGGCGCTGGTGGTGCTTTCCCAGCAGCTCGATATCCTGGCTTCGCGAAGCAAGGACCTTTCGGATGCCGACCGCGAAACGATAGAAAAACTCCAGCGGGACACGGTGGAAATCATGACCGGGGTTCGGCGGTTGAGCCAGGACCTGCGTCCGGCAACACTCGACCGGCTTGGCCTCGAACCAGCCCTGGAGTGGCTGGCGAACGAGGTCAAAAAATACTCCGGCATGGAGATAAACATCATTTCGACCGGAGAGAAGCGGCGACTGGCCGAATACGAGGAACTGATACTTTTCCGGGTGACCCAGGAAGCTCTGAGGAACGCTGCCCGGCATTCCGGGGCGACCCGGGTCAACGTTCACATCGAGTTTACCACGGTGACGGTCAGAATCGTCATCAGCGATAACGGAAAAGGCTTCGAAGCCCCCAAAACTATCGGCGGACTGCCCCGGCAGGGGAAACTCGGCCTCGCAGGCATGCAGGAAAGAGTGCGGTTGATAGGCGGCGACCTGAAAGTGAAGTCGAGGCCGGGCAAAGGCACCGACATTACCGTGGAGCTGATTACCGACCAGCGTCTGCGGATGCACCCGCCGGTATCAACAGGCTTGAAAGAGGGGTAAGCGGACCTGTAAGCCGGGTTCTGTATCCCGATTCGTCCCGACTGCGTCGGGAATCATCGGGACGGTGACCATCTATCTAGCCCCGATGTTACCATCGGGGTCAAGCGACCAACCCGGAGACTGGGCCGGGCGTCCCACTATCTCCCTATTCGGTCTTGCTCCGGATGGGGTTTGCCCGGCAGGCCGGTCACCCGGCCGCCGGTGAGCTCTTACCTCACCATTTCACCCTTATCCTGAGTCACCCCGACTGCGTCAGGGTTCATCTGGACGGTATGTTTCTGTGGCACTTTCCGTAGGGTCGCCCCTCCTGGACGTTATCCAGCATCCTGCCCGGTAGAGCCCGGACTTTCCTCCCCGATTCGTCCCGGCAGAGCCGTTCCTCATCGGGGCGGTCACCCGGTCTGCTTACCCCGGTTTAACTGTAGTCGAGAAACGGGTTTTCGTCAATAATCATACCTGATGCCCGATTAACGGCCCGAAGAAAACGAGGCTTATTTGTATTGACAAAGCCGACGACGCTCATTCATAATTCAGGTGGTCTGACTCCGGGAATATCTGTACCGGATTCAGATGTTCAACAAATCATAAGCGAATATATATCGCGGTTTGCATCAAGAATGATTCTGTTCATCTTTTAGCTGATATAAATGGACAATTGTTATAGTACTAAATCCCCCTCAATTCCCCTCCGATAAATCGCGAGTCTTCGACTTTACAAAAGGGGGGGGGTGGCTGGTGATAAACAATGTCTGTTACGAAAGAAAAGTGAGATAATAAATACGCATAAAACCAAAACAGGAGGTTGAAAACACATGAAAGCAGTCGTTTTACTGGAACCCCATATACTTGAGGTACAGGAGCTTCCCGAGCCGGAGATGGCTCCCGACCAGATAAAGGTGAAGATAGCCTATTCGGGAATATGCGGAACCGACCCGGAAATCGTCGAAGGCCGGTTCATTCCTCCGGAGTGGAAACCCGGACCGAATATCATCGGCCATGAAGCGGCGGGAACGATTGTCGGTATCGGCAGCCAGATTCGGGGCAATTTCAAGGTGGGACAGAAGGTCGCCATGAACTTCCGGAGTTCCTGCGGTGCCTGTTACTACTGCAATAACGGGATGGAGCACTTCTGCGTCCAGTTGACGCCGAACTCAGGGGCGATGGCCGAATATGCTGTTTACAAGGAAAACACCGTGTTTCCTCTGCCGGACGATACCCCGCTCGATGTAGCGGCGTTCGTCGAACCGGTAGCGGTGGCCGTCCACATGATGGATATCGCCAACATGAAAATAGGCGATACGGTACTGATTACCGGCGGCGGAACCATCGGCCAGCTTCTCCTCCAGTTCGCCTTGAAATCAGGAGCCTCGAAGGTAATGGTCTCGGAACCGGTCGAATCGAAGAGAAAGATAGCCCTCGAGATGGGAGCCGACATGGCGGTTAACCCGCTGAAAGAGAACCTGAAGGAAGCCGCCATGAAGCTGACCGGCGGGCGGGGATTCAACCTCTGCATGGAGGCGAGCGGTATCCCGTCGGTCGCCAAGGAAATGATTTACCTGGCCGACCAGTGCGGGCTTATCCTGTGGTGCGCCGTCTATCCGAGGGACATGGAAATCGGGGTCAACGCTTTCTATATGTACCAGCACGAACTCTCTATTAAATCGGTGCTGGTTTCGCCGTACTCGTTCATCCGGGCGGGGGCGATGCTACCGAAGCTGAACCTGAAACCGCTCATCAGCATCTATCCGGTCGATGAGGTGGTGAAGGCTTTTGCCGACCACAAGGCGGGCAAGGGCGTCAAGGTCATGCTGAAGATGTAAGGATTTATTAGTACCTGGCCGATATGAGCCTCGGAAATTACTAAATCCCCCTTGCTCCCCTCCCGATTGTGCTTCGCTTATACGGGATGTGCCACTTTACAAAAGGGGGAAAAGAGAGACTTCATATGTAAGGGGGCGATAGCGTAAAATTGGATAGTTCGGAAATTATTGTCGTTTAGATTGCTTCGGTTCATCCCGATTCACTGGCGTTCATACGGGACATGAGTGCCTTTTGACGGTGAATCTTGCAATGACGATTTGATAAGGAGGAAGTGAATGACAGAGCAGATACATTGTTCGAAATGCGGTATGCTGCTGTACTTCGGTGAAGAAATCGACCGCCGGCTTTACATGCGGGCGATTCCTTCCGAGGAGACCGTGCTGGGCTTCTACGGTAAGAAATGCCCGGGCTGCGGCGCCGAACTGACGGCCGGTACCGTGAAAATCGAAAAGAAGGGGAGGAAGACATGGCAGCAGACGAAAAGCTGATTCAGGAACTGAATCAGAAATACCAGAAAGTGCTTCACAACATGTTCGAACTGCTGGACAGCAGCCTGTCCGGGCACACCGGCGGGTCGATGTCCATGCTGGAAATCATTATCGCCCTGTACTTCCATCACCTGCGGCTTCACCCGACCGATTATGACTGGCCGGAGCGGGACCGGATGATTCTCTCGAAAGCGCACTGCTGCGAGGCAATCTACTCGGTGCTGCCGGAACTGGGTTACGTTTCCCGGGAGGCACTCAAGGGATACAACGAGTACCGGGAGCCGTTCCAGGGACATGCCGACCGATGGGCAACGCCGGGCATCGATTATTCGGGCGGCTCGCTCGGGCAGGGTCTTTCTTTCGCCGCCGGGCTGGCGCTTTCGGAAAAACTCAAGACGACCGCCAATCCGCCGGAATCGAGTATCCCCCAGTTCCTGCCCCGGTTTAAGACAATCTACAATCCGCTCTACCGGGTGTTCTGCATCCTGGGCGACGGCGAATGCCACGAAGGCCAGGTCTGGGAAGCGGCCATGTTTGCCAATAAGTTCAAGCTCGATAACCTGATTGCTATCGTCGATTACAACAAGTTCAGCCTCGACGGCCCGACCGAGGAAATCATGCCGCTGGCGCCGCTCGGCGAAAAATGGGAATCGTTCGGCTGGTGGGTCAAGGAAATCGACGGCCACAACATGAGAGAAGTGGTCGATACGATACAACTGGCGAAGAACCTCTACGGCGACGGCAAGCCGAAGTGCATTATCGCCCACACCGTCAAAGGGCACGGTATCCCGGCCTGGGAAGAAACCCACGTTCATCTCGCCCGGGGCAAAGGCGTCGAGGTCGGTCTCGCGGAAGGGAGAGAAAAATATGGCAAAGTATAACAGGTACGTCGAGATAGGCGCACCGGTCGAACCGAAAGAAGGGTTCGACCCGGTAATGATAGAAATGGCGCAGAAGGACCCGAGGATACTGATGGTACTCGAGGACATGGGTGGCCCCGGCATCAAGTGGTTTGCCCAGAACATGCCGGAGCGGGTGATTGAATGCGGTGTCGCCGAAGCGAATGCGGCGGTGGTCTGCGCCGCCCTGGCGGCAGAGGGTTTTATCCCGGTGGTGCACAGTTTCGATTTTGCTCTCCTTGCCCGCGCCTATAACCAGATACGCCAGAGCATCCTGGTCGACCGTTTCAACGTAAAACTGCTGGGACGCGGCGGCGCCTGGGGCGATACCGGTATTTCCCATAACTACGTGGAAACGTTCGCTTTCATGCGCTGCCTGCCGAACCTGGTGATGCTTTCGGTGGCGGACGTGGTCGAAGCGAAAAAAGCCTTCGAGGCTTGCCTGAAATACATCGGCCCGGTGTTTATCCGGCAGGAAGCCGGTCCGGTACCGCCGAAGATATACACCGATGACTATCCCTTCCAGATTGGCAAGGCCTATTCGATAAAAGACGGCAAGGACGCCACGATTATCGCAACCGGCCTGATGGTGGGCGTGGCTATCGAAGCGGAAAAACTGCTGGAGAAGGAAGGATACAATGTGGGTATCCTCGACATGTCTACCCTCAAACCGCTCGACGAGGAAGCGATAATTAAAGCGTCGGTCGAGACCGGGGCAATCGTCGCGGCCGAGAACGGCAGCATTATCGGGGGACTCGGGGAAGGCGTCGCGGCGGTCCTCTGCGAGAACGCCCCCTGTCCGATGATACGGTTCGGGGTCGAGGACGAATTCAGCCAGTCCGGCAGGGATTCCGATATCCGGGGCAAGCTGGCGGTTCACTTCGCCCTGACGCCGGAAGACCTGGCGGTCTCGGTGAAAGAAGCGATAGCGAAGAAGAAATAAGTCTGGCACTATTCAGATAGTTTTTAAGGGAGGAAGGAAACTTCCTCCTTTTTATTACCTTCTCGCATGAAAAAATCGTCATGGAAAGGATTCTGCCGCTCGAATCCGATGTCATGTACCCGCCCTATACCGGGAAAAAGCTTTCGCTGACAAGGAAGGTCTTAAAATAACTTCGAATAAACGTTACTTTGCCATCTGAAGACCTGCAGTCTCGTTGAAAGTGGCTATTGTCGGTTCAATACTTAGAACCTCTTGGTATAGGTACATATTTTAACTTGTGTTAAGATTAGGTAGTTCCCTTAATATATTGCCATTGTTTTTTCGGTGGTAATCACGTTACTGCATGGTTGTAAGCCGGTCTGAATGTGAGCTGCTGATAAGAAAGGTTGTTACCGTTTGGTCCGTACCCGTCGTGTCCTGGGATTTCTCGGGTTTATTTTACCGGTAATCGTTGTTACCAGCGGGTTCTTTCTGCTGGGTTCGGTTCAAGATTCACTTAGCGATTATTCTGACCCCCGCAGCCGAGAAATTTTTGTTGTCATGCTTCTTACCGTCGTTATTCTGCTGATGAGGTATAGAGGGTATGATATCATCGATAACATTGCAGGGAAACTGGCAGGGATATTTGCGCTGGGGGTAATGCTGTTTTCCAATGAAGCCGGTGGCTGGGAATCGGTTGTACACTTCGTATCGGCAGCCGGGCTGTTTATCGTATTTTCCTTTTTCTGTCTTTTCCTGTTCACGAAAACAAAAGATTCCCGTCCGAATGATCTGTGGCACACCCTGATTTCGTTCCGTTTCGGCAGAATAAAAACAAACGATCCCTATATGCAAGCCAAGAAAAAACGGAATAAAGTATATATTGCATGCGGAATTTTCATGGTACTCGGTCTTGTTTTTACGGTGGTTTACAATTTGTGCTGGAAGGACACCGTTATCTCGGTCATAAAACCGGTTCTGACACTTGAGTGGCTGATGATTTGGGCTTTCGGGTTTGCCTGGCTGGTCAAAGGGAAAACATTCTGGAGAGACAAGGAAATACTCATCGGTATCCGGTAACCTCAGCGCTGCCAGGCAAAGATGCAAAAAAAAGCCCGCGATACATTTCAACCGCGGGCTTTTTCGTTTTTAGAGAATATTATCCCTTAATCGGCTCCAGTCCGGCTTCGAGGCGGGCATCGTTGAGGTGAATGAGGATGGCTTCGGCAAGGGGCATGCACTGGTAGCCGAAGTCATCGATTGCCCGTTTCATGCTGACTTTCCAGGGCAGGCCGCCGCCGCCTCCCCGGAAGGGCGGTTCTTTGGTGCTCATCTCGATTTTGGCATCGGGAATGTATTTTTTCACCATATCGACGGCATCCTGAACACTGGTCGCGGGTCCGCCGACGTTATAGACCGGGTGGGGCGATGACGGCGCCTTGATAAGTATCTTGGTGAATTCACCGAGGTCATCAGCGGCGACGAGCGACTGATAGCCGTCAATCTTGAACTCGAACTTGTAGGGCTTGCCGACGGCGGCTGCCGAGGGCATGTCCGACCAGTACTGCGCCGGCGAGCGGCCGCCGTGGCCGTAGCCGATAGTCGGGCGGACACCGGTGAACTGAACGCTGTAGCGCTCCTGGTACTGGGCGGCGATAATTTCAGCAAACCTCTTGCAGACGGCGTACGAGTGGCTCGGCATCAGCAGGTCGTCTTCGACCACATCGCGGTCGCCGTAGAAACTCTGCGGGCCGTAGACAGTCTCGGAACTGGCGTACACGACACGTTTCGCGCCCATCAGCCGGGCGGCTTCGAAAGCGTTGCACATGCCGAGGGCATTGACCCTGGTGCTGAGGCGCGGGTCGGTATTGACCTCGGAACCCATGACGAACGCCCAGTTGACGAGGCCGTCGACCGGGTAGAGCGACATAGCATTCAGGATATCTTCAAGTTCGGAAACGTTTCCCCGGACGAAATGGAACTTGTCGCTGTACTTCGCAATCTGCTTTCTGAACCATTCCGTGGGCGGGGCAAGGTCCACAGAGACGACACCGGTAATATCCGGGTCTTCCAGCAGGTGGGCGATAGTTTTCCTTCCGAAGAGTCCGCTTCCTCCGATAACCATTACTTTCATACTTTCCTCCTTTTTTTTCATGAGCAGTTCTCTGGTATTGGCCTTATCTTATACCTAACAGGAGGAAATATACAAACCGCCCGGAAGCGATTGACAAGTCACATCGCGGATGGATACAATCCAGGTCTGACAGGAGGTAAACGAATGAAATACCGGACACTGGGTAACACGGGCCTGAAGGTTTCCGAAGTCGGTTTCGGCGCGGAACACCTTGAGAAAATGACTTACGAAAATATCAAACCGGTCATCGATGCGGTGATTGAGTCCGATATCAATATCATCGATGTTTTCATGCCCGAGCCGGACGTGAGGAGCAACATCGGCCGGGCGCTGGCGGGCAGAAGAAACAGAGTGATGATACAGGGGCATTTCGGGGCAACCTGGCAGAACGGCCAGTACCTGCGCACCCGGGAGCCGGGGCTGACGAAAACGTACTTCGAAGACCTGATGACCCGGTTGCGGACGGACTATATCGATTTCGGCATGTTTCACTTCGTCGACAGCGACGAAGACCTGGATGCAATCCTCAACACGGACGTACTGAGGTATGCTCAGGGACTGAAAAAGAACGGAACAATCCGGGCTGTCGGTATGAGTTCCCACAATCCGGCGGTAGCGCTCCGGGCGGTGAAGACCGGGGTAATCGATGTCCTGCTGTTCACGGTCAATCCGGCGTTCGACTTGCTGCCGGCGATTGCCGACCTGGAACAACTGTTTTCACCGAAACAATACGCTGACGACACTATGAAGGGAATCGACCCGGTCAGGGCTGAGCTTTATGAAACCTGCGAGACACAAGGAGTTGCGATTACGGTGATGAAGGGGCTAGGAGCCGGCAGGTTGTTGAAAGCGGAAACGTCGCCTTTCGGGGTGGCGTTAACGCCGGTGCAGTGCATTCATTACGCGCTGACCCGCCCGGGGGTGGCCAGTTTCCTGGCGGGGTGCCGGACGCCTGAAGAGGTACGAGTTGCCGCCCGCTATTCCGAAGCCTCCGGCGAAGAAAAGGACTATTCGGTTGTTCTCGGCAATACACAAAAGTACGCCATGACGGGCAAGTGCCTGTACTGCAATCACTGCCTGCCCTGTCCTGCGGAAATCGATATTGCCCGGGTGATGAAGTACCTTGATTTAGCGGCCGGGACCGGGAGCGTTCCTGATTCGCTCAGGAGCCATTACCTGGAACTGAACAGCAAAGCGTCCGACTGCATCGGGTGCGGTACCTGCGAGGACAATTGCCCGTTTGCCGTGCCGGTGCGGGACAGGATGAAAGAAGCGGCGCGAGTCTTCGGCCGGTAGACTGCCTGCCTAAACTATCGGCATCACCAGCGGGCCTTCGGGGATGACGCCGATGGAGGCGTCGCGGCCGAGCTTGCGGAACGCCTGTTCGAGGGCGTCATCGAGCGAAGCGAAGGGTTTCATCATCATATCTTTTATGATATCGCCGTTCATACCGGAAACGACATAGATATCATTTTTCACCTGGACGCGGGCGAGTATCTGGTTCTGCCACTGGACGCCGGAGGGATGGTCGTCGCTTATTAAATCGAGCACTTCCTCCGGGGAGAAAGCCATGCGGTGAAGCTCGACGAAATCGACCGGCCCGGCGCCGTCGTAACAGGCCGAGCAGATGATGATAATACCGCCCTTCCGGCAAACGTGCGAGGCGGTTTCCATGCCTTTGACCGACTGATAGAGGTCGAGGTCGAGAGGAGCCCCGCTATTGGTGGTAATGACGATATCGGCTTTCTTATCGGTCCGGATTCCGGCTATTTTACGTTCGATTTCACAGCCTTTTTCGTGAGCTTCAACCATATCGCCGGCGACGACGTGGGTGATTTCACCTTTCTTGTTGAGCAGGACATTGACAATGAAATCAAGCCCGGCAGCCCGCGCCTGTTCGACCATATCCTCGTGGACAGGGTTACCCTTCAGGACGCCGGTCCTTGCCATCGGGTGTTCGAGCATGCTGCGGCTGTGGTTCTTATAAGCGGCGCGGACGGAGAAGACGCCGGGAGCGATGCTTTTCCTGCCGCCGGAAAAACCGGCGAAAAAGTGAGGCTCGATGAAGCCGGTGCTGATACGGAAATCGGCGCCGAGGACTTCGTTATCGACGTCTATCGGCACTCCCCGTGAAGTGACGCCGATATTGGCGCAGTTGTTGACGTCATGGTTAAGCACCCGGTAGTTTTCGACGATATTTCTACCGAGTTTCTTAATCATGGCTTTTTTATCGAGCGGCGGGTGCAGCCCCAGGGCGAAGATGATGGTGATGTTTTCCGAAGGAATCTTCCGCTCCAGTTCGGCAAGAATCGGGGGCAGCAGCCGGTCTTCCGGACAGTGGCGGGTGTTATCGGTGACGATGACCGCAACCTTGTCGTTTTTTTCGATTCGGTCGAGCAGGGGGGCGCTGCCGACGGGATTTCTCAAGCTTTCGGTAATAACGGCGCCTTCGTCCTCCAGGCCGCCGAGTTCCTGTTTTTCCAGGATAAAAGAAAGATTGGCTTTTGGAATCCGGGCGGTCATTTTCAATTCGCCGTAGGGGAGGTCGATTTCGATATAGTTTTCAATCATCAGACTGATTGTATCACGAGACAGCCCGGTTTGCGAAGCTCGGCAGCTTCTCTCAAAAGTCCAATATTAAAAACTAATAAAAAATAATCAGATAAATATCATAAAAATATATTGTAATTTTGGGAACTATCTGCTATAGTATCGGTCAAATGTCTTTACTTCTCTCTGCCTGGCAGATTGTCATAAAGAGGAGCCTTACGAACTGGCGACTGCTCTCGACGGTGCTGGTCGGTGTTATCGTGGCAGTTGCCCTGCTCTCAAGCGCTCCGCTTTACTCCAATGCGATTAACGACCTCGGGCTGAAACATTCCCTCGAAAACAAGACGGTTGAACTCCTCGACCTTCATATCTACGCTCCGAACTATTTCGTCAACCAGGAAGAATACAGCGATGCCGAGGCGCTTATCGAGCAGCAGATTTCACGAAATATCCGAACCATTGTCCGCGACGAGGAAACCTGGATAAAGTCGCAGTCTTTCTTCGTTTACTACACCGACCGGGAAACGCCCGGCGGGCAGTTCCAGCCGAGGGGACATTTCCAGGTATTCTCGGATATTGAACCGCATATCAATATCGTCGAAGGGCGGCTGTACGAACCGGCTCCTGCCGGGCTGACCGATGAGGAAATCCGGGAGCCGAACTACGAAATCGAAGGTATGATTGGCAGCGAAACGGCGGCCAAGTTCGATGTCGGTGTCGGGGATTACCTGGAATTCGCCGGCGGGTACGGCGATAACGCGGCGCAGTTGAAGGTAAAACTGGTCGGCATCGTTGACCCGGTAGACCCGCTCGAAGAATACTGGATGCTCAACACCGATATTTTCACCGTTCCCCAGGGGGCGGAAGAACCGCCGGTCGCCCCGATATTCATTCACCATGATACGCTGTTCAATGCCTATTCGAGGGTATTCGCGGACGGCCGGGCGACTTTTAACTGGTTCTATTTTGTCGATATCGAAAAAATCAGCTCTTCGAACGCCGGTCTGATAAAAGACTCCGTTCAGCGCATGGAGAAACAGCTCTTATCCAGCCTGCCGCGCTCCGGGCTTTTCACCTCGCTCGATAGTGTCATCACCGAGTACCAGGGCAAGCTGATGTTCACCCAGATACCCCTGTTCCTTATCGTATTCCAGATAGCGGCTATCATTCTCTACTACCTGATTACCGTATCGAATATGCTGATAGACCGGCAGGCAGGCGAGATAGCCCTGTTCAGGAGCCGGGGCGCCGGTACCTGGCACGTTATCGGCATCTATTTCATGGAGGGACTCGTTATCAGTGTTGTCGGAGCGGTTGTCGGGCCGATTCTCGGCGCGTTTACCTTCAGCCTGCTCGGCACGACCGAGTCATTCCTTGCCCTGACCGGCGGGGGACTCCTTCCCATCAGGTATTCGAACACCGTCCTTATCCTGGCAATTACGGCGGCGGTACTCTGTCTGGTGGCGCTGCTGGTACCGGCGGTACAGGCGGCGAGACGGGGAGTCGTTACCCAGCGCCAGGCGGCTGCCCGGCCACCGGCAAAACCGTTCTGGCAGCGGTATTACCTCGACCTGGTGCTGCTGGTTTTCGGAGTTGTTCTCTACTGGGAGCTTCATTCCCGGGGTTCGCTGATGACCATCGATGTCTTCGGCGGACTGGGCATGGACCCGCTGCTGCTGGTTACCCCGATGCTGCTGATGATGGCGGTAGCAATTGTCTTTCTGCGGATTTTCCCGCTGCTGATAAAACTGGCAACCCGGCTTTCACGGTACATCGGCAATGCGCCTTTGGTTCTGGGACTCTGGTACATGGCAAGAAACCCGGTCCATTACAGCCGGCTGATTTTGCTGCTGGTGATGGCAGGGAGTGTCGGCATGTTCTCGGCGACCTTCCTGGGGACGCTCGATAAAAGTTACGTCGAGCGGACGAACTACATCGCCGGCGGGGACATGCGTCTGACCAACATTAA
>CAYXEG010000011.1:10765-15248 GCA_964463875.1 uncultured Dehalococcoidales bacterium | reverse complement strand
GTTCCTATTCTTCGAAAGCAGTTCTCGAAGAACGATATATGGGCGTCGATGGCGTAGAGAACATCGGAGTCGTCTACCGGATGGACGGCCGGGTCGGTACCATGTTTACCGAGACGGAATTTACCATGCTGGCTATCGATCCGGAAAAGATGGAGAATATCGCCTGGTATCGCGAGGATTTCAGCGATATCGGCTTGAGCGACGTGATGGCTATCCTGAAAGAAGACAGGCCGGTCGATGAAGGACTGGCGATTCCTGAAGGCAGCCAATATCTCGGTGTCAATGTTTTCTCACCGGAAAGAAGCCTGCCGGTAACGGTGTTTGCCCGGGTTAAGGACGGCCGGGGAAGGTACCTCGATATTGAACTCGGGCAACCGGCGGAGACCGAAAAATGGCATTACCTCGAAGGTCGGCTGACCCTGTATTCAACCGATGAATGGATTCCCTCCCCGATGCTGCTTTCCTGCATTTACCTCAGAACGGAAAGCGGGGGAGGCTTTAGTTCCAGTACCCAGGTGCTGTATTTCGATGACATGCAGGTCAGGGGCGACGCTTTCTCTGAACCGGTTATCATCGAGGATTACGAAGATATCGGCAGGTGGCAGGTTTCGCCGGACGATACCGCCGGCTCGCTTTCCGGAACGCAGACGACCGCTGGAACCTTCCGGGCTGATATGTTGACAACTTTCAGCGGCAGTTCATCGGGCAGGTTTGCCTGGTCGTCGAGGTCGAGTTCCCGGCCGGCGCTGTACGTGAACCTCGATGAACGACCGCTGGCGGCGGTCGTCAGCAACACCCTTCTGACCAACGCCCGGATACAGGAAGACTCGCTCGTTCAGATACGTCTGCCCGGTCAGTTCATGTACATGACGCCGGTCGATACCATCGACTATTTCCCCAGTCTTGACCCGATGCGAAAGGGTTTTATACTGGTGAATCTCGACCGCCTTTTAAGTATCCGGAATCGGCAGCTTTCGGCCTCGACCTATCCGAACGAGGTTTGGCTGACGTTTACCGGGGAGCCTGAAACGCGGGCTGCGGCGGTACTGCAAATGGACCACGGTACCTACGGTGCCCGGGAGAAATACTACCGGGACGCGATGCTTGAAAAGCTCAAGACCGACCCGCTGGCGGGCGCCGGCTGGAGCGGTATGCTGACAATCGCTTTCCTCGGGGTGGTACTGGTCAGCAGCTTAGGATTTATCGTCTATTCGTACCTTTCGGCGCAGCAGCGGCAGCTTGATTTCGCCATTCTCCGGACACTCGGTTTCTCGCTGCGCCAGATAATCGGCCTGGTCTGCTTCGAGCAGTTGTTTATCATCATCGTTGGCATGGGGCTCGGCACCTTTATCGGAGCACGGCTGAGCAATATCATGATGCCGTTCCTCCAGCTTACCGAGCAGGGAGTCCGCGTCCTTCCGCCGTTTATCCTGACGGTCAACTGGGGGACGATAGGCATGGCCTACGGGCTGTTAGCCCTTGCCTTTGTCATCACCATTTCGCTGGTTATTCTCTTCTTCTCACGGGTAGCGATACACAAGACGCTTCGAATGGGAGACTTATAAAGAAATGTCGGGTGTAAATGACAATCGAAACTATATAACCTGTGAAGACGTCTTCAAGATTTACAAGATAGCCGACCTGGAGGTCGTTGCTTTACGGGGCCTTGATTTGCAGGTCAGGGAAAAGGAACTGATGGCGATTGTCGGGGCAAGCGGCAGCGGGAAATCGACGCTGCTGAACATCCTCGGCGGACTCGATAATCCGACGGCCGGAAAAGTTGATGTCGGCGGTCGTGACCTGGTAAATATCTCAGCCCGTGACCTCGGACAGTACCGGAGACGGGATGTGGGGTTTGTCTGGCAGCAGACCGGGAGAAACCTGCTGCCGTACCTGACGGCGTTTCAGAACGTCGAACTGCCGATGACCCTCCTCGGTGAATCAGTCAGAAAACGAAAGCAGCGGGCAGGAGAACTGCTGGAAGCAGTCGGCCTGGCTTCAAGGATGGAGCATAAGCCGGAGCGGCTTTCCGGCGGCGAACAGCAGAGGGTAGCCATCGCGGTTGCTCTGGCACACAATCCGCCGTTACTGCTGGCGGACGAACCGACCGGCGAACTGGACAGCGTTTCGGCGGCGGCGATTCTCGATATCTTTCACACTATCAACCAGGCATTCGGCATCACGATTGTGATTGTCACGCATGATAATTCCATCACCGGCAAGGTCGACCGGGTGGTCACCATCCGGGACGGCCGGACGAGCATCGAATCGGTCCGAGGTTCGATTCGGGGACAGGAAAAAGAAGGCCAGGAAATCCGGTTCGATGAATATATCGTCCTCGATACCGCCGGGCGGCTTCAGCTTCCCCGCGAATACGTCAACAAGTTAAAACTGAAGGGCAGGGTACGGCTGACTCTCGAAGACGACCACATTATCGTCTGGCCGGGAGAGAACAATAACGGAGATACGGCGAAATGACAGGGAAAATTCTGGTAACAGCCAGCAATGTCGGGCGGATGTTCCTCATAGGCTCCGAAGAAGTTCATGCCGTTCATGATGTAAATATGGAAATCACCTCCGGAATGCTGCTGGCGATTACCGGCCGTTCGGGTTCCGGAAAAACAACCCTGCTCAACCTGCTTGCCGGGCTGGATTTACCGACGTCCGGGACGGTCATGTTCGAAGGCCAGGACCTTGCCAGGTTGTCCGAGGCGGAACTCACCGAACTTCGGCGGCACCGGATAGGCTTCGTTTTTCAGTCGTTTGGTTTGCTGCCGCTGCTTTCAGCGTATGAAAACGTCGAACTGCCGTTGCGTATCGCCCGGTGGGACAGGGCGGAACGGCACCGGAGGACGGAACTTTGCATCGAGCAGGTAGGATTGAGCGCACGGTCGAAACACCGGCCGTACGAGTTATCCGGTGGCGAACTGCAGCGACTGGCAATTGCCCGGGCGCTCGTGCACAAACCGTCGCTGATACTGGCGGATGAGCCGACCGGCGAACTCGACCTGGCGACAGGCCAGTCCATCTTCAAGCTTCTCAAAGATATTTCTTCCGACGAAAACGTGGGAATCGTCGTCGCGACCCACGATTTGGCAATGGCGGCAATCGCTGACAAAACCAGGCATATCAGCGACGGCACCTTCGTTTCATAACAACTTTCCTCTTTTTCGCTCCTTTTGTGTGAAAAACCTTTCTTTATTTTTTTGAATGGTGTATATTTGTTTATTATTATCGCCCGTTACGCTAACAAAACATAATACTAAGGAGGAAGAGAGAATGGAAGAAGCGGTTAGGAACTCGGTTGTCGAGAAACTGACCAGTATTGTCGGCAGCGAATACGTCTCTACCAACAAAGCCGACCTGTACATACATTCATATGATTTGACACCGGCCGAACCACACATGCCCGATATACTGGTACTCCCCAAAACGCTGGAGGAAGTCAGGGAAATCGTCAAACTGGCCAGGAGAGAAAGAATCCCGCTGAACCCGTACGTTGGCGGCGGGAACATCGGCGGGCTGGCGATTCCTCTCAAAGGCGGGATAATCCTCGACCTGAAACGGATGAACCGGATTATCGAGGTCAACCCTGTCGACATGTACGCCGTCGTCGAGCCGGGGGTTACCTTCGGCCACATGAAAGCTTATCTCGAAGAACACCATCCCGATTTTATGTACACCTACGCTTTTTCACCTCCTTCCACGGGCGTTATTACGAATGCTATTCTCCAGGGGCTGGACAATCTTTCGTTCCGGTACGGAGCGGCCTCATCCTGGGTGACCGGCCTTGAAGTACTGCTCAGCACCGGTGAACTGGTAAAAATCGGTTCCTGTTCGGTCAGTAATACCTGGCAGGCGCTGGTGCCGATGCCCGAACTGGCCGGCCTTTTCCTCGGCTGGCAGGGAACGACCGGCATTATTACCAAGATGGCGGTCAGCATCTGGCCGAAGCCGAAATTCGAAGCCGGCCTGAACTACCAGGTATACAACTTCGCGGACGCGGCGGTCCTGTACCGGGAAATTGCCAGAACCCGCGTCGTCGATGATATGATAGGCACCTCGTTCGCTCTCAACAAGATATCCGTCAAGGCGATGAACGGGGAGAAAGCGCCGATATATCCGGCGCCGGAGAAAGTACCCGGAGAGCCGGAGTTCGGGATATCAATCGAGGTATCCGGTAACTCGCAGGAAGAGCTTACCGCCAAGATAAACGTGCTCAACAAACTGGTCGGGGAAGACCTGAAATCGATGAAGGTTAACATCCCCGAACCGCACCCGAGCAGCCGGGCGGGATTCCCGATGCAGGCGCTCGGCGTGCTCTGTTCGGGAGGTGGCCTCGCCTGGGTCGGCTGTTACGGGCCCTTAAGCAGGTGGGCTGAAACCGTCGAAAAAGGCTGTCTCATCGAGGATAAATACAACATCTGCCGGGGCGCGTACACACGGGTCATGAACGAAGGCCACTTCGTCGGGTTGCGGTGGA
>CAYXEG010000011.1:2676-10755 GCA_964463875.1 uncultured Dehalococcoidales bacterium | reverse complement strand
GTTCGATAAGGGCGACCCCGAGACAGTGAGAAGGGTTATCGCCTGCACGAACGAGCAGCTCGACCTGGTGCTGGAGAACGGCTTCATACCGTACAAGACACCGGTCTGGGCGGTCAGAAAGCTGGAGGCAATAGCCGGTCCGGCTTGGGTTGACCTGCACCGGAAAATCAAAAACACGCTTGACCCGTTTAATATTATGAATCCCGGCAGGTGGGGGGCGCCTGAGGAGTAAACGATGAGGAACGGCATATCTGAAAACAAGGAGGAACGATGAGTCTGGAAGACGTCAAGGAGTGGCTTTACGGGTGCTCGAGATGCGGTACCTGTAAGGAAGTTCTTAAGATATTTACCCCTTCCTGCCCGGCCGGAGAGCGGTATCAGAAGGAATCATATTTCCCTTCGGGAATGATGGCCATCGCCAGGGGAGTATACGAAGGCAAGCTGCCGTTCGATGACGACGAGATTCGGGAACGGCTCTATGCCTGCACCGGCTGCCTTTCCTGCCAGCAGCAGTGCAATGTCTACCACCACACCCACATTTTCGAGATTGTCCGGGGAGCCCGAGAAGAGGCAGTTACCCGGGGGCTGATGAAACCCGAATACATGACGATGTACTACGGTCTGCGGGGCGAGGACAACGTCTTCGGCGAGCCGAAAACGAAACGGGGCGACTGGGCGAAGGGACTCGACATAAAAAACGCTACCAAAGAAAGCGTCGAGGTGCTCTACCACGCCGGCTGCCTGCTTTCCTACCAGGAAGAACTCTGGAATATTCAGAAGAGCGTCATAACGCTGATGAAAGCCGCCGGAGTAAATGTCGGTATCATGGGCGCCGAGGAATGCTGCTGCGGCGGGCGGTCGTATGAAATCGGCTACACCGGGGAATTTACCAAGTACGCCGAGCACACCCTGCAGACGTTCAATTCGCTCGGGGTGAAAACAGTGGTCACTTCCTGCTCGGACGGGTACGCCACCTTCAAGAACCTGTACCCGAAGACGGGCATCGAACCGAAATACGAGGCGCTTCATTTTGTGGAGTTTCTCTCCCGGATGATTAAGAACGGCAGCTTGAAACTGACGAAAGAGGTGCCGATGAAGGTCACGTACCACGACCCGTGCCACCTGGGGAGGCACCTCGGCGAGAAAGCGCTCTACGACGTGCCGAGAGAGATTCTGAAGGGAATCAGGGGCATCGAACTGGTGGAGATGAAGCGGTGCCGGGAGAACTCATGGTGCTGCGGCGCCGGAGCGGGCGTCAGCCAGGCGAATTCGGAGCTATCCTTGTGGACGGCCAACGAGCGGTTGAAAGAAGCCAAGGCGACCGGAGCGACGGCGCTCGTTACGAGTTGCCCGTGGTGCGTCAAGAATTTCAGGGACGCTGTTGCCGAGTACGGGACGGAGATTGAGATTTACGACATTTCCGAGCTGGCCGGCAAGGCGCTGTAGACAAGTTTTTCACTGAGAATAAAAAGGAGGCGAATGCCTCCTTTTTTGGTGGAGTCTGTCTGGCGAAAAGTACTGCTACGGTTTGTTTTCCTGTTCGGCTTCTTCTCTCCGTTCCCGAATCAACTCGTCAGATAAGGAGCGGTTTTCAGGAACATACCTGCGTACCAGGTCTTGCGCCCGGGAGATTGCCTGCTTCAGGTTATCTCGTTCATGGTTCTTGTTCTGGCGGGGCATAATTGTTCCTTATCGGTATGAGATAATCTTGTATGAATGATTATATCAAACAACGATGGTGTTGTAAACTGGTTCTCTTTCATTATTATGGGTACAAGTAGATGATAAATAAAATCGTAGATGTAGAAAAATCCCTCTCAATCTCCCTTTCAAAAGGGAGAAGCTGAATAATCAACCTAACCACAAACTTCCGAAGAGGGATTTTTCGGACAACCTTTTACGAAGGTCTAATGTCGAACTTTTTACAAATTCAAGTCAACTGACCACAGGCACATGGTATCTGTAAATTTCTTCTTGACTTGAAGCCAAAAAATGGCGATAATAAATATGGTTTTAAGCCATCCCCGCATCGGTGTTCCCCGATAGCTCAACGGTAGAGCAAGCGGCTGTTAACCGCTAGGTTTTTGGTTCGAATCCAAATCGGGGAGCCATTTTTATTTCCAGCAACTATTTCTCTAAAAACACCCCAACTGGCATTGCCGTATCTTGATACCCCGGGCGATGGTTTCATTGCCGATGGTGATTGGTTTGACCTTGTATTTTCCCGCCAGTTCGAAGGTTTTTTCGCAGGTGAGATTGCCCGCTTCGTTCAGGGTTTCGATTTCCTTCAGGAGTTCGTCGCTGAGCTTTTCCGTGGCCGGGCCGTCAAAGAGGGTTTTTTCTACCTTGAAAGCCCCAATCTGGCAATCGGTGACCCGGACGCCGAGCTTATCGGTGAGGGCGCCGACGGATATTTTGGGAACACCGGCGTTTTTCGCGATTGTCCAGGCAACCGGGCAGGAAAGATGAACGCCTTTTAACGCCTCTTTTACCTTGTTTTCGAGTTCGGCAAGCTTTTCCGGCGAAAGGTTCGCCGGATTCTCCGGTACCACCCTCCGGGCTTTTTTCTTCTGCTTATCGGTTTCATTGAAATCGCGCATGTTCATACTCCTTGTGAAATCATCCGGTACTCCTATTGTAGCAAAGGCAGGGTAAAATAATAAACCATGGTGCTGGTCGGTTTTGGTTGTCGGAAAATAGACAAATTAGATAAATAGATTTCTTGAGATTGCTTCGGTTCACCTGTTGACGGTGAAACTCGCAAAGACGTCCATACCAACCATATGTAAACAGAACTAAAAAAAAGGATACGCCGTTAAAGCTGGGGCTGGTTGAGGAACCGGCCGATGACGACAATGTATTCCGGGGGCAGGTAGAAATCGGTTGCCACTCCCGCTTCGAGTATGCCGTCATGCGTGCCGGTCCTGAATATCGCTTCGAAACTCTGCCCGGGATTTTTGTTCGACTGAAAGATACACCGGTTGGAGGTGATTTCCTGAACCACCGCCGTGACGGTGCCGGAAAGGGTGTTTTCCGTATTACCGTCAGCATGCCGGACATGCTCGGAGCGGATACCGAAGGCGACCTGAAGCCCGGGCACCAGGCAGGAATTTTCCGGATGATGGAGGATGGTCCTGAAAGAGCCGTATCCGGGGACGTCTATCCAGACATCGCCGCCCGATACTTTCGATATCTCTCCCGAGAAAATGTTCCTGCAGCCGGTCAGGCGGGCGACGGTGAGGCTGGCCGGAGAGTTGACGAGTTTTTCCTTTTTATCGCACTGGACGACCGTTCCGGAATCGTATATGGCAATCTTCGAAGCGAGTTTGTACCCTTCGGAGAGGTTGTGGGTAATGAAAAGAATCGGGCCGTCGTAGATTTTCTGCAGGTTGAGCAATTCCACTTCAAGTTGTTCTTTCACCATCGCATCGAGGGCGGAAAACGGTTCGTCGAGCAGCAGGACATCAGGTTCGGGAGCGATGGCCCGGGCGAGGGCGACCCGCTGCTGCTGGCCGGCGGAAAGCTGTTTCGGGTAGCGGTGTTCAAGGCCTGAAAGGTGCATGTCGGTGACAAGCTGCGAAACCCTTTTTGCAATATCCGGTTTCTGCCGGTGGCGGATGCCGTAGGCGATGTTATCCCGGACGGTCAGGTGGGGGAACAGGGCATAGTTCTGGAAGACAAAGCCGACCTTGCGCGTCTGGGGAGACAGGTTTGTTTTCGAGGATGAATCGAAGAGCGTCCGTCCGTCCAGCCGGATATAGCCTTCGTCGGGCTTGAGAAGGCCGGCGATGCACTGAAGGGTCATGGTTTTTCCCGAGCCGGACGGGCCGAGAACGGCCATGATTTCTTTCCCCGCGGAGAAAGAAACATCGAGGCTGAACCCTTTTAACTTCTTTTTTATCGACACTTCAAGCAACTGTCAGTCTCCGTTTTTTTTGGTTCTATTCGGTTTTAGCTGGCAGGTATGAGAATATGGTAACTAACTAAAAATTTCAAAATCCCTCTTAGTCTCCTCCCGATTGCGCTTCGCTTATACGGGATGTGCCACTTTACAAAAGGGAGAAAACCGGGACAGGTTTCACTTCATTCGTAATGATATCAATATTAACCATGTGCAAACAGAACCTTTTTTGTTGTTCTTTGTTACTGCTCAGGAGATAAGGGGAGCGGGGCAGGTTCAGGGGTTTTCCTTTTCCAGTAGGCAAGAGCTGCCAGCGAGATGAAGGAAATAGCCAGGACGATGCCTGCCAGTATCGCCGCCCTTTCGTTGTAGCCTGACTGGATACTGAAATAGATAGCTACCGGAATGGTGGCGGTTTTTCCGGCGATATTACCGGCGAGTATCAAAGTGGCGCCGAATTCGCCGAGAGCACGGGCAAAGGCGAGGGTCGTGGCGGCGGCGACGGCCGGCCAGGCCATCGGCATGGTCACTGTCCAGAAGATGCGCCATTCGCTGGCGCCGAGGGTCCGGGCGGCGTTTTCGACGTTCTTATCGACCTGCTCGAAGCCTGCCCGGGACGACATGTACATCAGGGGAAAGGTCATGACCACGGCAGCGATAACCGTTGCCGGCCAGGAAAACACGATGGTCGTTCCGAGCATGTCGAGGAACTGGCCGAGAGGGCCGTTCTTCCCGAAGAGAAAAAGCAGGCCGAATCCTACGACGGTCGGGGGCAGCACCAGCGGCAGAAGGAAAAGGCCGTCAATCAGGCTTTTGCATCTGCCGCTGTATCCGGCCATCCACCGGGCGGCCGCTATCCCGAGGAAAAAGGTGATAACGGTCGTCGTCAGGACGGTTTTCAGCGAAATCAGTAACGGTGCAAGGTATGATTCTGTTATCATCCGGTTAATTGTACATCATCGGTTATCAGCGCGTCACGACACTGAAGCCGTACCGGCTGAAAATAGCTGCAGCCTCACTCTCTCCCAGGAAATCGATATAAGCCTGAGCGGCTGCCGCAACTTTGCTTGATTTTATAATCGCCACCGGATAGACAATCTTATCATTTATCTCGGCCGGGCCGTCGGCAGCTATTTTAACGCCGTCAGTAATCGCGGCGTCGGTCGAGTAAACGATACCGGCATCGACGTTGCCGCTTTCGACGTAAGCGAGCACCTGTCGGACATCGCTGCCCAGAATCAGTTTTTCCGAAATCGTTTCATATATGCCGAGCAGTTCGAGGGCCTGTTTCGCGTAGGAACCGGCGGGAACGAACTCAGGGTCGCCGATAGCTATTTTCTGTACCGCATTATTCGTTAAATCCGTGAAATCATCGATAACCAGGGTGCTGTTGGCGGGAACGATGAGGACAACCTTGTTATTGAGAAGGTTGCGGCGGGAACTTTCGATTATCAGGCCGCCGTCCTGAAGGGCATTCATCTGTTTGGCGGCTGCCGAAATAAAAACGTCCGCCGGCGCTCCCTGTTCTATCTGTGTCTGGAGGGTTCCCGATGAACCGAGATTGGTGACGACGGTAACGTTTTTGTTATTCTCCATGTAGAGGGTATTGACAGCCCCGATGGCATCGGTCAGACTGGCGGCGGCGGAAACATTCAGTTCGACCGGCGCGGCTTCTTTCGTATCGTCAACTGCCGTTTTGTCATTGCTGCAACCGGTAGCGAGGAGAGAAACCAGTAACAAACCTGAAAAGAGAGTAAGGAGCCTGTGCGAGAGTTTCATTGTATCGAGTCCTTTCCGAAAATGGGTTCATTGAACCGTAAAGAAATATTGTCAAATAAGACAAGAAAACTTTACTCTTTTTTTGAATCGGTGTCAAGAAACCGCATACTGACTGCTGCAAAGAGTATAACCGTTTCGTAACTGAGTGTTGCTATTCATCCGAATCAATAGTAAGATACATAGTATCTCTAGGTAAGAGCGGGTATTATTCATGGAACAGGAACAGACCAGGCCATTTTTCGAACTGATGGACCTTACCGGTAAAACCGCTGTCGTAACCGGCGGGGCGCAGGGGCTGGGGTATGCCATCAGCGCCCGGCTGCTCGAAGCCGGAGCACGTGTCGTCATTCTCGATTTTGACAGCGCTAAAGGCGGGGAAGCCGTCCGCAACCTTGGCCAAAAGAGTTCGTTTATCGAATGCGATATCACCGACGAAGCACGGGTTAAAAATTCGTTTGCTGGTATCGGACGTACCGATATCCTGGTTAACAACGCCGGCATTTACCCGCGCAAGGCGTTTACCGAAATGACCGGGGATGATTTCCGGAGGGTCATCGAGGTGAACCTGACCGGGACGTTTCTCTGTTCACGGTATGCCGTCGAATCGATGATTGCGAGGAAACGGGGCGGGTCAATCGTCAACCTTGCCTCAATCGAGGGGATTCACCCGTCGTCGACCGGTATGACCGCCTACGACGCTTCGAAAGCAGGGGTTATCATGCTGACGAAGAGCCTTGCCCGCGAACTCGGTACGCATGGTATCCGGGTGAATGCTATCGCTCCCGGCGGGATGCTGACGAGGGCTATCTACTCACATGTCGGGGAAACGTCCGAAACCGAGCAGAAATCGCAACTGAAAGAGCTGAAAAATTTCATGCGGAGGATGGCGCTGGGCAGGATGGGCGAGGCGGATGATATTGCCCGAACCGTCCTGTTCCTCGTTTCCGATATGTCCGAATACATAACCGGCGAGGTAATCGCCGTCGACGGAGGCTACCTGGTATCCTGAAGCTGAACAATGAAAAACAGGGTAAGAAGCCCGCGGAGGTGTTTATGGTTGATGTGAGAATAATGACCGATAGCGTTGCCTGTATTCCCGGCGACCTGAAGAAGAAGTTCGATATCCATGTGATACCGGCTGCCAATATCTACATCAACGGTAAAGCGTATATCGAAGGGGTGGATTTAACCTCTGAGGAAGCGTACAAACAGATAGAAAATGATCCGGATAGCTTCGTTACCTCGCCGACGAAAACAGAAATGATAGTGCAGGCTTTCGAGGAACTGGGGAAAGAAACGGACAATATCGTTTTTATTACGATTGCCTCAGCCCTGACGGCGCTGAACAAGACAGCCGGGCTGGCAGCGAAGCACTACATGGAGAACAATCCGGGGAAAACGGTGAAGGTCGTCGATTCCCGCGCCTGTGCCAGCACCGAAGGCCTGGTGGTCATCGCCGCCGCGAAAGCGGCTCAGGCGGGGAAATCAATCGATGGTGTTGCTGCTTACGCTGAGGCGGTACGGGCGAAGAGCGGCGGGTTGATGATGCTCGATACGCTCCGCTACGTCTACCGCACCGGCCGCATGTCGAAGATGGCCTCACGGATAGTCTCGATGTTCAATATCCGGCCGATTAATGCCATGACCGATGAAGGAACCGTCGAGATGGTCGACCGGGCAAGGAAGCGGAGCGAGGGCCTGGAAAAGCTCCTGAAACTGGTAGACGAACGGACGACCGATAAATCGTTGTACTTTATGGTAACCCATGCCGCTGCCGCCGATATAGCGGAGGGACTGGCTAATGAACTGAAGAAGAGATTCAACTGCCTGGATATGATTATTTCCGATTACAGCCCGATAATGGGGTTCGGTACCGGGCCGGGAGCGGTCTTCGTGGGATATCACCCGGAAGTTAAAATCGACTGAACGGAGCATCGGAACAAGGGAGTATCATGGAGAAAACAACCGAAATAAACGGCAAACCAGCGACACCGGTGGGACTGGAACCGTTCCGGGATATCAACCGGACATTCCCTGACATATCGTATGTCCGGGAAGCAAAGGAGTCGGGGAAAAAGGTGTTCGGCTTTCTCTGCACCTACGTGCCGGAAGAGATACTCCACGCTGCCGGCATCTACCCGATACGGATAACCGGCTACGATAACGAGGCCGACCTCGATGATGGCAACGCCTACCTGTACATGAATAACTGCTCTTTTTCCCGGAGTTGCCTCCAGATGGGGTTGAGCAAAGGGTATGACTTTCTCGACGGTGTTGTCGGCGGCTCGACCTGTGACGGGGCAAGGCGGCTCTTCGATGTCTGGCGGGAGTATATCGGGACGCCTTTCCACCAGGTACTGACGGTACCGAGGAAGTATACGGACAGCGCCCTCGAACTG
>CAYXEG010000011.1:0-2666 GCA_964463875.1 uncultured Dehalococcoidales bacterium | reverse complement strand
TGTATACTGCCGAGGTGGAGCTGTTCAAAACGAATCTTGAAGGATATCTTGGTATCACGATATCCGATGAAGCATTGCGGGATTCGATTCGCCTGTATAACGAATGGCGGTCGCTCCTCCACCGGCTTTATGAACTGCGTAAACGTGAACACCCTCCTATCACCGGCGCTCAGACGATGGAGGTACTCGACGCCTGTTTCCGAATACCGAAAGAAAATTTCAATGCGTTATTACAGAACCTGCTTGCAGAGCTGGAAGCCTCAGAAACCGGGTATTCGGGGCGGGCGCGGCTGATGGTGACCGGCAGCGTCCTGACGAACCCGGAGTTCATCGATTCGATTGAGCAGCAGGGCGGATTGGTGGTAACCGACGAACTCTGTACCAGCACCCGCTACTGGGGCGACCTGGTGGAAATGAGGGAGGGCGAATCGCCCGTCGGAGCGCTGGCGAGACGGTACCTGAACAACTATCCCTGCGCCCGGATGTACCCTTCGGAAGAACGGTTCCGGAGAATCGTCGAATCGGCGCTCGATTTCAAAGTCGACGGTGTTATCAGCGAGATAATCCGGTACTGCGTACCCTACGCCCACGACCTGCCCCTGCTGAAAAACCGGCTGGCGGCGCACAACATACCGGTGCTTTCTCTCGACCTCGAATTCGGCAGTTCCGGTTCCGGGCAGATAGCCACGCGGGTGCAGGCATTCCTTGAAATGATAGAGGCGAGAAAATGACGAGCAAGACCGAATCGAACAATATCCATGCCATCATCCGGGCCTGCCGGCTGATTGCCCGGATGATAGAGGCTGACCCGGCTACCCGGCAAAGCCAGAAGCTCTACTATAAGATGCTGATTTCTTATTTCACCCGACTGCGGGACGCGAAGGAAAATAACGACTTCGTGGCTGCCCACACCGTTTTTTTCCCTTCGGAGATACTGCTGGCGATGGATATCGTCCCGATGCACACCGAAACGACCACCTGGATGACCTCGCTCTTTACCGGCGAGTGCTCGGATATCCTGGCGGCCGGGTCAAGCCTCGGCCTTGCCTCCGAGATATGCACCGCTCACCGGGGGCTGGCGGGGGCTTTCCAGATTCATTCGATACCCCGGCCGGATGTCATGCTCTGGTCGAACATGGTCTGCGATAACACCGCCAAGAGCGGCGAACTGGTCATGGAATTGTGTGACTGCCCCGGGTATTTCCTCGACCGTCCGTTCAAGGACAGCCCCCGGGAAAAGGCCTACATGGTGAATGAAATTAAAGAAATGATTGTTTTTCTCGAAGAGAAATCGGGCAGAAAAATGGACTTTAGCCGGCTCTCGGAGATAGTCGCCCGCATTGACCGGCAGATTGAACTGATGCGGGAAGTGAACGAACTGAGAAAAAGCGTTCCGACACCGTTCAGCCCGCTTGGGTTCCTCGAGCTGGTGACTATCGATTACCTGTTTCCGGGGCAGCCGGAATCGATTGAGTATCTCGAAACGCTGCTCTCCGAGCTGAAACAGGCGGTGGCGGAAAAACGGGGAGCGGTACCGAAGGAACGGTTCCGCCTGATGAGTCTTTTCATTCCCCCGATGTACCTGATGTCCTTCCTTGAGAAGATAGCTGTCGAATACGGGGCAGTCTCGGTGCTCGAACCGTTTTTCACCGACTGGGGAGAGGGAAGGCTGGACGCTTCGAAACCGGTGGAGAGCGTGGTGGAGAAATCGTTCATGCAGCCGGCGGCTAAGATGTATGGCCCGATGGGAGACAGGACGCTGAGCAGTATATCGAAAACCGCCGAAGAATACAGGTTGGACGGGGCGATATACTATGCGGATGTCTACTGCCGCCATTCCTGCGCCATGATAAAGATGTTCAAGGACCGGCTCAACGAACTGGACTTGCCGGTGCTGACGCTCGATTGCGACGTGCTTGACAGTACGGTAACGTCCCAGGATGAAGTGCGGGAAAAAATGGAGCGTTTCTTCGAGCTGCTCGAAGACCGATAAACCGACCGGGGAGAAAGCCGATGTACGCGATTGGAATAGATATCGGAAGCCTGACCACCAAGGCCGTCGTCCTCGATAGCGGCAATAAACTGGCGACAGTTGTCATCGATACCGGCGATGAGCCGGAACAGACGGCCGTCGAAGCCCGGGATAAAGTGCTGGCGGAAGCAGGCCTCGATACGACGGCAGAATGTGTCGTGGTGACGACCGGCGCCGGAGGCAAGGGGGTTTCTTTCAGTAAGAACAAGGCAATCACCACCTGCCTGGCGAGGGGAATCATCAAAGAGAATCCGGAAATCCGGGCGGTGATTGATATCGGCGCCGAGAGCAGTACGGTGGTGAAGCTCAATCAGCGGGGAAGGGTGGACGACTGGGCGAACCATGACAAGTGCGCCGCCGGGACAGGTATTTTTCTTCAGCAGATGGCCAAATTGATGAAAGTACCAATCGGAGAAATGTCGGAACTTTCCATGAATGCTGCCAGAGGAGCCGAAATCAGCGGCACCTGCGCCGTTTTCGCCGAATCGGAAGTAATATCCCACGTCCACCGGGTACCGCCGACACCGATGCCGGATATCGCTCTCGGTATCTATCTCTCGGTGACCGGGCGGATAAAGACGATGTGCCGGAGAATCGGTGTCAGTAACAAGATTGCCGTTACCGGCGGTGTAGC
>CAYXEG010000010.1:0-38260 GCA_964463875.1 uncultured Dehalococcoidales bacterium | reverse complement strand
CGGGACGGATAATTGTAACGGATTTACATAATTATGCAATGCCTTTTATCAGGTATGAAGTAGGAGATACAGGAACGCTTTCGGATGGAGATTGTTCTTGTGGAAGAGGGCTTCCCCTGCTTAAACATCTCGAAGGACGAACAAATGATATCATCAAGCTTTCAAACGGAATTACAATCTCTGGTTTTTCCTTAATCTTTAAAGACTTGCCTGTGCTGCAATATCAGATTGTCCAACAGGCGCCTGACAAAATCCTTATTAAAATAGTTAAAAATGCACATTATTCACAAAATGATTCGGACTACATTCTAAATGCAATTCAAAAGGCAGCAGGTACGGATATCGATGTAAGTATCGAATTTTGCAGCATAATACAACCGTCACCACGTGGCAAATTAAAGACAGTCATAAGGAAATATGAGTAAAGAAATGAATAAGAAAAGGATAAGAATATTAATCCAGGTAGGAAAGCTTGGCAGTAGTATTATCGATCATCTGATAAGTCCGATAGCTAAAGTTGAAAATGTAGAAGAAGTAAGAGTATTTTGCAGGCATCCCGGTCCTGTCAGAACGAAAGTAATCTACAATTGTCCCCCTGACACAATAGCCAGGAATCCTTTACTCGGAGTTTGTTATGAATACCTGAGTATGTTTCTGTACTCATTTTCAAGAAAGTACCAATACATAGGAGGTTATCATTTATGGCCACATGGAATTGTTGCGTTTGTTCTTGGGAAGTTGTTCAGAAAAAAAATCTTCGTCTCGATGATTGCAGGCATTCCGGAGTTATACAGGAAACGTAGCATCGAAGGAATCGACTTTCGCAACCCGCCTCCATTATACGGCCGGATTGTGTTGGCGATGTTGAAAAAAACCGATGCAGTAATAACAACTGGTTCGGTAACGAAAAAATACCTCGTAAATCATGGTGTGAATAAAGGTAGAGTTTTCGACATCATTCATCCGGCGAATAGGGAAAGGTTTTATCCTATCGATGTCGCAAAGACGTTCGACGTTATTTCGGTGGGTTTTCTTGATGCGATAAAACATACCGAAATTTTATTATATGCGATTGCTGAGATAAAAGATCGCACGAATAACATCAAGGCTTGTGTTGTTGGTGATGGTGTGCGGATGGAATACCTGAAGAACCTCGCGGAAGACTTGGGAATTAAAGACAATATTTACTTCGCGGGTTATCAGAGCGATGTACCTTATTTCTTGAATCGCAGCAAGATATTCCTCCATTCATCTGAAAGGGAAGGTTTCCCTAATGTATATCTGGAAGCAATGTTATGCGGCTTACCAAGTATCGTATCTAACTGCGGCGATATCATGGATATAGCAAAGGACGGAGTTAATTCATTTGTTATTAATAGTTATAAAGATTCTAAAGGATTTTCAGAAGCTATAGCGACTCTTCTGCAGAACCCGGAAATATATAACAGGATGTCTCAAAAGGCTATTCAAACAATGGAGGATTTGTCCGACGATAAGGTAATAAAAGCTTGGGAAAAAGTGTTATCAAGATAAAAAGAAAAGGTTTGATTGTATGCTTGGAAATATTCAAAAAATTTTAACGGTAATATGTTTTATTTTACTCGGCATAGCTCTCGTTATCGCCTACAATAATCCTGCTTCAGGATACGAACTTGACATATATGATAGCACGCCTTTTGCCTTCTGGTTTCTTGTGATAGCTAGTATTCTGATTGGTGCCGCCATTATTGTAACCCAGGTTATTACCAACGGGTATGAGAAGTCAAAAATATGGCTTCTGGGTTTAATTGTTATTCTGTCCTCACGAATAGCGTTGCTCTATTTCCCTTATATAAGGGGTTATATAAGCTGGCGGGGGGATAACGTTGCCTATCTGGGAATTACTAAGGATATTGTTACTAATGGCGGATTCTCTGCGGGTAATGTATATCCTGTCACGCATGTGTATCTTTCTGGAATCATTAATGTCACGGACCTGCCGGATATTATCGTGGCAAATTTCAGTACCGGGGTTCTATCGATACTATCGGTACTGTTTGTCTACGTCCTGGCCGGGATATTAACGTCAAACAAGAAAATCCAGATTCTTTCAACTCTCGTTGCCGGAATAATAATTCTCGCTGCTGGTTACAACGTAATCTTGTCTCCAAACGGCTGGTCGATCTTTTTCCTGCCTTTACTACTATACCTTTACTTAAAACAGGATATGCTCGAGTATAAAATCCCGCTGGTGATTGTTTTAGTCATGTATCCATTTTTCCATCCCTTATCGTCACTCATAGTTATTGTGATGCTTGTTGTGATTGAAATTATAAAACCTGTATTACATCGTTATCTGAAAGACGGAATACAGTTTAATTCACAATTTAACAGGAATACTTTTTTACCCTGTATAGTTATTGAATTAGCGATTTTTGGCATGTGGATGCTGGCCCATACGGATTTTCATCTGAATTTGAAGATATTATGGGAAGAAATCATCTTCGGAATGAATACAGGCAAGCTTGGAGAACTCACCTCAAGTCTGGATAAGTTGGATATACATGGGCTTGACTTTTTCATCCTGTTAATTAAAATGTTCGGAGCCGATATCATCCTGTTACTGATAATGGGTATAGGGATACCTTTGCTCCTTTGTAAAAGATTCTCAGACGATGAAATCGATAAAACAAAACTTCTGGCTATTATCAGTGTAATTATTGTATGCGGGGCGCTATATTTAGGATATCTTTCAGGGATGCCCGGGACAACGGTGCTGGCAAGCGGACAATGGGATCGTCGTATACTCGGTTACATCAACATGTTATTGCCTGTTTTCGCCGGAATCTTGTTAAGCAGAATATTGGCAATGAAGACATATCCGGTACCTATTTACTATTCGGTAGAAAAAAATGTCAGTATTTTCAAACAGGTGATGAGCTGTACCGGTGCGACTGTTCTGGTAGTGCTGATTATTTTGTCATCCCTGCTGAGCATAA
The DNA here is from genome assembly GCA_964463875.1 of uncultured Dehalococcoidales bacterium. Taxonomy (GTDB): domain Bacteria; phylum Chloroflexota; class Dehalococcoidia; order Dehalococcoidales; family UBA2162; genus MGML01. The sequence continues at coordinate 35,282 of CAYXEG010000010.1, read as the reverse complement.
GGTCGCTTTATTCTTCACCTTTCATCAGCCAGCCTAATATACAAATCACAGGTACGGACTTAAAAGGTACCGAATGGTTGCTGGAGAACGTTGATAAGACATTGGGTATAGAATATGTTGCTTCACCTCCAGAAAATTTTGCTATGGCACTGGTAGGTCGTGAGGCCTCATCTGGAAAGACGGGACTGAAAAGATATACAAATTCGGTTATAAACAATTTTGGATATAACGAACAATCGGCAATCGGTTCGCATTATACAGACAGTTGTTACTTGGTTATTACTGATTATGACAAAATTGCCTACACCTCGATATGGAAAGAAGTGGGACGATTTAATGAATACGATTTCATTTCACTTGATAATGATTCCAGTCTGTACAGGTTATATTCCAATAACGGAATGAACATCTACTACATTAACCCGGAGATAGTGTCTGAAGTAATTCGATTGTTCGACTGGAAGTTAGTTCGATGAAAAATAGCGTTGAGCTATTCCTGAAAGATACCGGGTGGTCGCTTGTCAGTCTGATAATGACTGCAGCACTTCAGTTTATTCTCCGGGCCTTCCTGGCAAACTATTTCGGGTCTAACGATCTTGGTTTATATACCCTGGCTTTTACGGTATATGCACTGGGGCTTGTTTTCTCCGGTTTCGGAATAAACGCAGGAATGGTTAAATATGTAGCTGAGAACAAAGAGGATGACTCTAACATCAGGCGTTTTATCTCAGTCGGAGTTTCGGTTTCTTTTTTCATCGGTTTGCTGCTTGGTTTAGTATTATTTCTTAGTGCTCAACCGATAGCCGATTACTTCTTTAAGATGCCCGAATTAGCAATCCTAATTAAGATAGTTTCGTTCTCATTCCCGTTTGTTGCCATAGAGAAAGCAGTATTAGGTTTTTTAAATGGTGTAAGGCGGATGAGGCTTTACAGCCTGATTAATATCATCCAGTCAATCATCGTTATTATTCTTACAATTGTTTTTGCAGTAAGAGGATTCGCCATAGAGTTTGCTGTTATCAGCCTGATACTACCGGTTATCGTTATCGGAACAGCTTCTCTCTTTGTGGTAAGAAAACAAGTTTCCCTATCATTAATTCTTAAAAGCATTCCTGTATCGAAAATCTTATTATCATTTGGTTTTTTTGTAGTACTGGCAAATGCAATGGGAACGATTATGACACATGCATCCAGTACGATAATCGGTTATTTTATGAATGAGTCAGATGTTGGAATATACTCGATTGCTGTTCTTTTCGTTCATGTTATTTCATTGCCGCCCTCGGCAATTCAATCAATCACATCGCCGACAATTGCCGGTTACTGGGCAGATAGTAAGATTGAAAGCATAGAATCGCTAGTCAATACCTGCATGAAATATACGGCCATATATGCAGTCATTGTATCGTTTATCTTTTTCTTTCTGAGTTACCAGATTCTGGAATTGCTTTTTAATGAAGAGTATCTCCTTGCGGTAAATCCTTTAAAGATATTGCTTCCGGGAGCAATATTTACGGCAATACAAACGTCAGTGGGAGGAGCACTATCGAGTACAGCCTATGTAAACAGGATATTTTTACTGTCAGGACTCGGTGTAGTTATCAGTATTGTGGCAAATAGCATTCTTGTTTCGTATTTTGGGTTAACCGGAGCAGCCATAGCCACATCCATTACTTCGATGATCTCATCATTGATTTTACTTGGTGCTACTAAAATCCTTATACATATCAAACTGGATTGGTTTTGGTTCGTGAAATTGATTGGGCTTACCGCAGGAGCCGGTTTTGCTACATTTGGTCTAAGCTTTGTCTTAAATGAAATAATATGTACTTTGCTTGGAATCACACTAATGGTCTTTATCATTGTTAAGTTCATGATTCCTGGTGAAGATAGAAAACATGTAAAGAAACTTATACGAATACGGTTATGAAAGAGTTGAGAATATGAAAAAAAGCTATCCGTTTATTTTGTTGGCATTGATTTTTTTAACATTGAGCATTGTGGCGTTGACTTTTTACGATCGGATAAGCATCGCTGAATTCCTGATTGTCTGTTCAATAGCAATTTTGATTATTTCATATTTCATCTTCAGTAATGTCAGATACAACGTTTTAAGTATTATTGTTTTTATAGGGTGTGCTTGCTGCTTTATTTATCAAATTGCGAATATTGTCGGAAGTATAAGCTAAGGCGTAAGTTTACGGAAAATATTGTTTTAACAACAGATATAAATAGTAATACTATAGTTACATTTTTTAAATCGGCCTCATCAAGCGTCTCGACGCAGAAACCGTTATCAGGTTTGATTTGGAGCCTCCATGGACGCCTACATCAGTTGTTTCGTCCGGATTTCCCAATACCTTTACAGAAATCCATTCTCCTTCACGGTGTACGGAATAAAAGCCGCTTAGTCCTGTTTCCGGAGTTGTTTCTTTCATTTATTAACTTCTTTACCTGCCGGCCGTGCAGGCCTGTATTATTGCATTTCAGCGCTTCTCAGGGTTACTTTAAGTCCGAATGATGACTTGTGTTTTCAGTCCGCTCCTTTCTCTTTTGTAATAGATGGGAAAGAGCTTCACCTTGGATTTTGTTCAGTTTAATGGAACGAAATAAAAAAAATAGTCAGAGGCCATTTTATTATGGGAATGGTTATGTTAATACAGTTGACTGATGGTAGCAATAAGACTAATTTTAAGTAAAAATTACAAGTTAACTTGCCTCGGATTGACGGTACTATATAGACAAAAATTACTTTACGATATATATCAAGCAATAAGAAATAAACAGTCGACTAAACAAGGATACACAGGAGTAAAAAGATGTATATTCCCATGACGGATTTATCTGTTCAATACAGCCGGATTCAAACAGAAATCAATGAGGCAATACGCCATGTTATCGAATCAGGGCATTACATCATGGGAGATGAAGTGGAGGATTTCGAAAGAGAAATCGCAAAATACTGTAATACCAAATATGCTGTTTCGGTTGCCTCGGGAACAGATGCCTTAGTTCTTAGTCTCAAAGCTTGCGGAATACAGGCCGGAGATGAGGTTATTACTACTCCGTTTACCTTTACGGCTACCGTGGAAGCAATAGTTCATTGTGGTGCTACGCCTGTTTTTGTTGATATCGATTTTCGTACATTCAACATTGACGTAACCCAAATCGAAAGTGAACGGACTTCTCACACGAAAGCGATTATCCCGGTACATTTATTCGGCCAGCCGGCGAATATGGACAAAATAATAGAAATAAGTAAGAAACATAATATCCGCATAATTGAAGATTGTGCTCAGGCTTTTGGCGCTGAATACAAGGGGAAAAAAGTCGGTTCAATCGGAGATATGGGTTGTTTGAGTTTTTTCCCGTCGAAGAACCTTGGAGCATATGGGGATGGTGGTATGGTTGTTACAAACGATTTGTACCTGGCTGACTGCGTAAGAATATTAAGGAACCATGGGACGATATCGACATACCACCATACAATACCCGGGTATAACAGCAGATTAGATGCTGTTCAGGCTGCCATACTGAGGGTAAAACTGAAATACATCGACGGGTGGATTCATTCCCGGCGACAGGCCACCTCCATGTATACAAAATTACTCGAGGGAATAGAAGGTATTCTTACTCCCGACCTGGATAATAATGTGTTTTCTTCCGCTAACTATTATACCCTCAGAATTGACGGCAGATTCATTGCCCGGGAAGCCCTGCGTAAACATTTGGCGATGAATCAGATTGATTCTGCTGTGTATTATCCTTTATCGTTGCATCTCCAACAGGCATATAAATACCTGGGCTATTATAATGGTGATTTTCCTGAGAGTGAAACTGCTCAGGAACAGGTGCTGTCATTACCATTATTCCCTGAAATAACACAAGACCAGATTATTACCATTGTGGACAACATCAACGAATATATTCTCGGACATAAATCGCGGAAAAAACAGAACAGGGGGCACATTATTACGATATGAAAATGGATCATGATAAAGTCCTCGTTTTAAGCCCACATACTGACGATGCCGAATTAGGAGCCGGAGGTTCCATTGCCAGATTCCTCGAAGAAGGGATTGAGATATATTTCATGGTATTTTCCGGCTGCGAAAAATCGGTACCAAATGGAATGTCGAAAAAAACACTGCGAGAAGAATGTAAAATGGCTACGGGTATACTGGGACTGGATTCAGCAAAAGTAAAAATAATGAATTTTCCTGTCCGAGACTTTCCAAAGTACCGGCAGGAAATATTAGAGGAAATTCTCCAGATGAAGGAGGAGTTTTCACCGAGCCTGGTCCTCGTTCCCTCGTCAAGAGACATGCACCAGGACCATGGAGTAATATATATGGAGTCGTTAAGAGCTTTTAAAAGAGAAGCATCAATCTGGGGATATGAACATCCGTGGAATAATCTTACTTTTACAACTGATATTTTTGTCCAGCTTTCAAAGGAACAGGTTGATAAGAAATTGCTATCATTAAAGTCATATCGTTCTCAAAGTGACAGGAGTTACATGAGTGAGGAAAGTATATTGTCACTGATTCGTACAAGAGGAACACAGCTTGATGTTCCCTATGCGGAATGCTTTGAACTGGTCAGAATGATTTTTTAACAGGGTATTGTTTTGAAAAAAATAATGACCGCACATCAACCTAACTACCTTCCCTGGATTGGTTTGTTCAGTAAAATCAAGCAGTCTGACTGTCTTGTTATTGCCGATATATTCGAAGCAGGTAACCAGACGGTATTCAACAAAAACAAGATAAGGACGAACAGCGGGTGGGTGTATCTAACAGTACCGTTAGGGCACCGGGCAGATAGAATGAAAATACACGATATTCTGCTGCCTGCAGATAACCGATGGAAAACTCAACACTGGCAGACTATATACAGGAACTACGTCAAGACAAAGTACTTTAACTATTATTCGGACTTTTTTTTGGACTTATATAAAAGAGAATTTACCTATCTCTGGGAATTCAATCTAGAAGTAATCCGCTACCTTATGACTTGTTTCAATATCAAGGTAGAAATTGTAAAAGCGAGTGAAATAGTAACTGAACAGGAAATGTCTGCCACAGATTCAATTATCGCATTTGCAAAAAAGGTCGGTGCAGACACATATTTATCAGGCCCCAGCGGAAAAAATTACCTCGAAACACAAAAATTTACCTCTAATGATATTCATCTAAGTTACTTTAAGTTCGAACACCCGATTTACCGGCAACGGTATGATGGGTTCGAGCAAAATATGTCAGCAATTGATCTGCTTTTCAATTCTGGACCTGAATCCGGGAAAATAATAACAGCGTCCGGAAACATGGAACAGTGAATAACCCTCAGCAAGCTGGGGGGCATCATTGCTAGTCAAACATATTTAGCTGTATCGTTTCATCTTCATGTGCCTGGTATTCGATAAATCGACGAATTATTTCCGCTGTCACTTTATCCCCTGCACTTCGTACAAAATATCCGTTACCCCATAACTCCCCCGCCCACAGCTTCTTCCTTATTTCCGGATACTTCTTGAATACCTCCCGCGCCGAGATACTTTTCATTATCTGTACTACCTTCGCCGGTGCATATCTCGGCGGTACCTCGATAAATATGTGTACATGATCCTCCATTATCTCCATCGTATCTATCATGAACCCATATTCTTCTGCTATCTGTGTGAATACTCCCTTTGTGTATTCTGCTATTTCTTGACTAAATATTGATTTCCGGTACTTCGGTATCCATTCTATGTGATACTTGATATCGTATATAGCATGCTTTGTTCTTCTTATTCCCATGCCGCTTTTATACTAAATCATCACCTCTTTCCGCAAGTACCTCATTCCCCCTCGTAAATTGCCGCTTTCATCCCCCCAGCAAGCTGAGGGGATGAAAGCGGGTTCTTTTATAAAAGGTATTATTCTTCTTGTCTGACATTAATCCAGAAATGCAGTGAGTTAACATACTGTGTTTCACCATTATCAGCCGTGAGTATAAATTCAACCTTTTGATTGTCCCCAATAGCTGTCGGTATAAAACCTACTTTTTTCTCCCATTTTTCTTCATTATTTAGTGTTAAACCACTGATTGATTCTGAGATATCATTATCATAAATGATTCTTACCGGCTCACCATTGACTGATATTGTTAGAAAATAGTCTAAGGTTTTCTGCTCGTGATTAACTATCCCAAGAATCACAGTATCCTTAACTGTTTGTGACTCGACGGTTCCATCGCTATATATGATACGGTTAACATAATTATTATCAAGTATAAATTCAACCGGGTATTTTTTTGCTTGACCATCGGAACCTAATATATAGAATTCAGTGTATTTCTCACCATTTTTGGGATTGGCAGCAGTAAAGCCGAGGATACCCAGAAAAGAAACGATACTAAGACACACAATAACTGTAAAAAAGGTATCAACTTTACTTTTAACCCGGAATTTGTTCTTTATATCGATTAGTCGAAGAGGTTGCCATTGTTTTTCGTATCCTGGTTTCCTGATAAAGGTAATCACTGACATGACGATAATGAAACCTTCAAGGGTTACAAGTTGGGAAAGTGTATTTATTCCCCAAGGGGTATAATTCAATGCAATCCATATCAGCGATGTTATGGCGATACTCATGCCTATACTTAAGGTAATTGTTTCAAGGAAATCAACTTTCTTATGGGCTGGAAAAATGGCAGCAAGTAATGTGTAACCAGGGAAAAATGTTAGCAATGGTATACCAAGGATGATACGCAAGCTATTCGAGGGTAGTAAAAAGACGGTGATTAACAACAAAATAGAAACGACATTAATGATTAAAAGTACACTATAACGCTTCAATTGATATCCTGCCTTGCTTTATTTCATTCAAGAATGACAAAACGTCTTCCTTGATTGCTTACGAATTATTACTTCATGAAAACTTCAGGTAAGAAACCAATATGATTATACGTATCACGTTTGGTTAAGAGTGTGATGTTAGGTTTGAAAAAAAAACAGCGAAAAAAAATATCATATAACATTACTTCTGAAAATACTCTCTTTATGGAGAATAGGTGATGCCTTTGTTCAACACTAAATTAATGCAACGGTACTATGAGGTCAACTGCATTAACATCACTATTCCAATCTTGATTTATCTCGTCAGCAAATGTGTCATTAGTTGCATTGGTGCGTTAGGTCGTTAACCGGGCTTACTTGAACTTCATGAAACACCATACTGTTGTTTGTGTTTTTCAAGACTCTTCGGGTAATTTTCGATAAAGTCGACCATAAATTGAGTGAAATCTATTTTGTCAGACAGTAATGCCTCTCGTTTTTTTACCCATTGCTCTTTCAAATCAGGTATCCGTATGAGTTCTACTGCTTTTTGCAAAGCTCTTTCAGTATCGTTGAACGAGTAAATCAGGTCATACTTTTTTTCAAGTTCAACAAAGTTGCCCATATCGTTCGGCCCGACGAAGTTATTACAACGAACGACCGGTGTACCAAGTAATGCTGCTTCCGTTGTCATTGTCTGAGTATCAGTTACCAGTAATTGAGCATAATACAAAGCGTGATGGATACGGTCATACTTTATCGGTAAACGATATTTTTCAAGTGCTTCCGGTAATTTGCCTTCCGGTGAGATAAAAACATGAGAATACTTGCTGAGTTTATCTACTAAAGTAAACTGATCTTTTTGTGAGAAACCATGTTTACCGATATCATGCACAGCATCGAAGATATTAAAGCGCAGAATAACATATTTTTCCTGCGGTAAAACGCCCAGTTCTTCTAATATGCTAATGTCTGGTCGGAAATAGTTCCGATGAAGATAAGCTAATTCCTTCAAGCTGTTAATTCTTATTTGACGGTTTCCCAAATTTTTACTAAATGCTGTTGGAGTTATAACTACATTCGCAAATTTTGCGATTATATTGTTTTGAAGTCCGATAGGTTCACTATCGTTAAAAATAATAGATGGAGTTTTCGTTAAGAATCCGGTGATAGCAGTACTGACTCCATACCCAAGGATAATGTCAGGAGAATATTGTTTTACATGCCTGGATATTAATCGTACGTTCCGTACCAGGGAAGTATAGCGTAAAATTTTTTTTAAGTTACGCTTGAAAATATAGTATTCTATTTCATCGGACTTATCGACAATATTTACTGACGAACCATAATCACGAAGAAGTACTCGTGAGCTATTGCCATGTTCTTTCAACTTGTATATGATATTTTTCCATGAATAATACTGTGCTGCGGTAGGAACATAAAACAATAGTTTCAACATTAAGGTACCCTTTCCCTCGGCAGTTTATCTTTCTCAGCCATGTATTTGTAGTTCGAGGTGTATAAGTGTCTCGATACCACAAACAATATCAATCGGGAAAAACCTATAACCCTCGTTTAAACATTAAGTCTCTCTTTTCTCTCGAAAAGGCGTATCGAAGACTCTGTGCACAAACACCAATGAGCGGCCCTGCATCCCGATGTGAAAATGTTGCGTAATGTAAATCGTTTTCAAAAAAATGCAGGAATTTAAAAACCTCTCGTCGTGTTTTTTTCGCTGTTAAAAACCATAAGATATCTGCCGGAAAAAGCCAGCGCCATTTTGTCCCGATTTTAGAATGGTTATTCGCTACTATATCTTTACCTTTAGCTATCTGGTATAACAAATATGGAAAATCTATACCCGCTGCAATATCGAGCTTGACCCCATTCCAGAAACGGGGATTTACTTCCATCAGTTTCGGCATTCCATCTCTTTTATCAATCACGAATTCAACGTTGGCAACTCCAAACCAATTTAACGCTGTAATGAGCTTTTTACCATAAGACACGATTTCAGGATACTCAACGGTAATCGCATAGCTTTGTGGTCCGACTTTATCGGGAAAAAACCGTAACCCATGAATTACATTGAATGATATCTCTTCATTATGAATACCCCGGAGACAACTAAGGTCATACCTGTTGCCATCATTGGGTACAAATTCCTGGATAAAAATATCATTATATGCCTGCTTCATTTGGTCGAAGCTTTTTTCAAGTTCATCTTGATTGTTGACTTTTACGATGCCACGCGAACCATTACTATAACAAGCCCGGATAACTGCAGGATATGTTACGATTTTCTTGATAGTTACCAACTCCTGCTCTTCAGGAAAGTAAGTCACAGGACAAGGAATTTCATTTTTTATTGCTATCTTAATTAACTCAGACTTGTTTCTCGCTTTGAGAAAAGTAGCAAAATCAGTAACCGGTACCGTAGTAATTTGACTAAAAACATCTTTATATTTCGATAGCAAAAGAGCTGTGTCATCACTGACGGGCATTATAACGTCATAACTATACTTCCTGGTTTGTTTATACATGAAATCCACGAAATCATCAGGGTTTTTTTCCGGGGATGGGTAAACGACTCTATGCTTGACATACTTTGAAAAGAAAGCGGGACAGGCGCGATACTCCTCGCCACAGGTCACCTCTATTCCTTTTTCGGCTAAAGATTGAACGATTGCCAGTGTGGCAATCGATTTCCCATCAGTCACGAATACTTTTGGTTTATTTATCATTTATGAAAAATACTCAAACAGTACTTTACTACTTTTTCAATACCAGAGTAAGCTCTGAAAAAAACAGGTACTATTGTTGATAGCAATAGCCCCCAACGATTTAAGGGAAAAATTAGTCTATACAGTTCATTTTGACGATAAACAATCCGATAACCAGCTTTTACGTCTATTTCTAAAGCTTTGTTATTTCCGTTTACTGTCGCGAGTATGCAACTATAGCCTTTATTTCTCGCATAGTCGAAATATTGTTTCCGTATCTTTTTAGCGATTCCTTGTCCTTGATAAGCAGAGTGTACAATCATAAAAGCAAAATGTAGAAATAACAAATTTCTTTTTAGTCCGCCTACCGCAACTAACGTATCACCAATTCTATAACCGGCTACATAATCTAAAGGAAAATTTGCCGGATTATTTATGAATTCTTTCTCCTCTGTTAAATCATTGTAAAAATCATTGATTTCATGAAGACTTACGTTTTCAAAAGTTGGTTTTTTGAAAATCATGAACATTTTTTTTGACTTTATACAAACTTATCCAACACGTTGTTACAATTAATCATAGAAAATGTATTACTTTTGTTGATGTTGAACCATTGCATTTACATTCCTGCTCTTTGATTGGCGATTTTCTCCGAATGCTGCTTTCCATGTTCATATTCATCGCTTAGCTGTAAACAAGTAACAGCCAAATCTTTGACATCGAATAATATTCTGTATATTTTTTTTTCTACACCCGGGCCTTTTATACCCCAAAATAGTTTATCGATGAATGAATATATCGGGAAAAGTTCTTCAATGATATCTAGTGGATGGAAGTAGAATAGAGTATTTCCTCTCTTGAGGCTTTCTCTTATCCCCAGGCTGATGTATCTGGTACCGAAAAATCGCAGTAATGGACCTCCACCGGCCGGAAACTTTAAAACTAAAGAAAAAAAAGGCCAGGGAATCTCAACAATGCTCCTTGCCATGTTCCCCTGCTTAAGACTCCCAGGCTCGGGATAATATGGTATTGAACTGACTCCTTCAAGAGAGCAGTCACTCTTGTTATAAATGGAGTTTACACTTACTGACGAATCATATTTAAAGCCGATTTCCTCGAGAATATCTATCATCCAACCGGCTATATAAGCATTTGGAGCACGATATCCTATGACTTTTTGCCGGCTGACTCTTTCCAATATTTCCCTGGCTTCTATGGTACGTTCCCTGAATTCAGTTTTCGACATGAGAGGCTGTTTTGTTTTCGAGTCAATCTTACAAGCATGATGAAGTCCGTGACAGGCAATCTCATGGCCGTCGGCAACGATGTTTTCTACAAGCCCGGGATATTTGTCCACGATATCAGCAACAATAAAGAACGTTGCTTTTAAATTTAACTCTTTCAATAAGCTTAAAACTTTGCGGGTTGGTTCGCTGAGATAATCGTATCGCGAAGACCAGTTTTCAAAAAACGCAGGCACGTCTTTATATTTCGATTTTTGTGCACCGGTAATCGCTGGTAAGTGGTACCAGTCTTCGATATCGATTGTTAGCGCAACACGATTTTGTTTCATGCCTGTGTCTACTTATGTCATTGTCAACCCGTTAATAGTGATTAACAAAACACAAAAGATTTGTGCCTATAATTGTTCTTAATGATATTTCAAACAAGGGCAACTGATTTGTCTCACCGATTGTTTTTGACTATTTATTTTCCGAGAGATCTAAAGTATTCATACTACAGCAGGTAATGAGGTGAAAAACTCCGGTAAAAGTACGATATCAAGCCGGAGCGAGAAAAGAAGTTAAAGCAAATCCCGGCATAAATTATGAATATATCTTTCTTTACAGGGGATCAATAATACCTTGTTCTGCACCAAATTAACCTTACAACCACATCAGGTCAACTGTACTAACATTACTTTTCCTATCTTAGTTTACCTCGTTAACATAACCCGGAATCAGTTCGTGAGGATTAACCTTGCCCCAGGATTGGTTTCACTTGAATGAAGGGTTACGTGGTAACTCAATCGTTTTTCCTGGATGTTGATGCATGTAAAAAACGGATTGGGTTGATTTCGTTATATCTCTCTCTTTGACCCTCAATAAGCAACCTGGTATGTTTTAACCTTAAAAACAAGTTACCGTATCGTTTTTTTTCACTCAATCAAACGCTTTGGATACCGATAAACTCATTTTTCAAATAGTATTCCGGCGGATTAGATATCCGCGTTAATTGCCTGTTTATGAAGGGCGATTAACTTTGAAGAGTTAAAATACAGGATTATCACAATTTTGTGTCCTCAGATGCACTACCATTTTTTCAGGAATAATCTTTCGTTCTGTTGATATCATTAAAATCCGATTCATGATGCAGCTCTATTCCAAGGAAACGAAATTACCTGCTGAATAGAGATAAATTAATCCTTCATACACTGAAATGAGCACAACATTTCGAAAAAAATGATAGGTTTAGGTGGGAAAAGGCGATTGACACTTTTGTTCGCCACTCTTATTCTTGGGGTACTTTTATGTGTGGCATAGTTGGATATACCGGAAACAGAGAAGCGCAAGCTATTTTAATAGACTGCATGAGTCGGCTTGAATATCGGGGTTATGATTCATGTGGTATCGCTATCGGCGGACAAGAAATCAAATCGTATAAAAATATGGGGAGAGTGAAAGAGTTAAGGGAAAGAACTCCCATTTTCCAGGGTTCGATAGGAATAGGTCATACACGATGGGCTACCCATGGTACTCCCAATGCAGTTAATGCTCATCCCCACTTTGACTGTCATGGGAAAATCGCGGTGGTTCATAATGGAATAATCACCAACTATCTTCAGCTAATCAGCAAAATGAAAGACAGGGGGCATAAATTCGTTTCTGAAACAGACTCGGAAATTATTCCTCATTTGATAGAAGAATATTATCGCGGGAATTTACAGGAATCAGTAGAAAAAGCTTTGAGTGAATTAGAAGGAACACTGGCGATAATAGTCCTGAAAGAAGACACGGAAGAATTGATTGCCAGCCGGAGAAACAGCCCTCTCGTTATCGGCATTGGTGAGTATGAAACGTTTTTAGCTTCGGATGTTCCGGCTATTGTTGAATTTACTAATAAAGTGATGTATCTCGAAGATGGTGATATTGCTAGAATTTCAAAAGAAAAAATCTGGATAACAAGAAAAGGTGCAACGATAACCCCGGTAATCACTGAAATCAACTGTAGTAAAACCGAGATTGAAAAAAGCGGGTTCGACCACTTTATGCTTAAAGAGATAAGAGAACAACCCAAAATCATTGAAGAATCTCTTGACGGATTATCCGGCGAAAAAAATGTTGATGAATACCGGCAAGTCATTGGTAGACAAAGTGATATCTCTATTATCGGTTGTGGTACTTCATATCATGCAGGTCTGGTTGGTAAATATATCATAGAGGAGACACTTGGGATCCCTGTGAGAGTCGAATTAGCATCCGAATTGAATCATAGAAATCGGATGATTATTCCTGACCTGACTATTGCTATCACTCAGTCCGGTGAAACCGCGGATGTTTTAGTGCCGTTAAAAAAACTAAAGCAATACCAGGCAAATACAACCGTCATCACTAATGTATATGGCAGCACAGCAAGCCGTATGTCCGATTCGGTACTGTATACTCATGCAGGGCCTGAAATCAGTGTTGCAGCGACAAAAACATTTGTTGCCCAGTTACTTGAGTTGTATAAAATCACATTCTTTTCTTCCATCATAGATACCGATTCACGCATTCACGCTTATAACGAATTACTCAGCATTCCTGGAAAAGTAAAACAAATGCTGGACAATGATATACCGTTTCAACGTTGCGGGGAATTTCTTTCAAAACACAATCAGGCATTCTTTATCGGAAGGGGTATCAGTTACCCGATTGCCCTGGAAGGGGCTCTTAAGTTGAAGGAAATTTCCTATATACATGCAGAAGGTTATGCCGGTGGTGAACTCAAGCACGGTCCATTCGCCCTTTTGGATGAAAAAACTCCGGTAGTTGCCATAATTACCGGAGATGGTACGCATGATGCAATGATAAGTAACATCAAGGAAATCCAGGCCAGGAAATCGCCGGTTATAGTGATTACTGATAACCATGATAAAGATATCGATGGAATTGTTGATTCAATCATAACTATTCCACAGGTTCCGTACCTGTTCTCCCCTATAGTAAATACGATAGCCGTTCAGTTGATAGCTTATTATGGAGCCAGATTCAAAGGGTGCCCGATTGATTATCCAAGAAATCTGGCAAAGACGGTCACTGTTGAATAACAGACACTAATTCGAATAGCGTGTTCGAGGTAGAAGTCAAATGAAAATATTACTGAAAACTATATCGATTCTAGCGGTTATGTCTGTGTTCACGGTACTGTACAGCCCCGCAGACGTATCAGCCTGCCAGATTGGGTATTCTTCCCGCTATTGGTTAAACCATTTTGATGAACGGCCTGAAGTTGGGACAGAGGGACAAAACCTGACAGGCACGTTCTTTGATATTTTTGGGGTAGGCCCCGATATCGACCTAATGGAAATTCTTACTTATCAGGAATACAACGGAACAGAATGCTTGAATAATCAAATCAGCAATATTTTAAACAGCAATAACTACTCGAATTGGTTTGAGTTATGGGGAGAATGGAATTTCGCAGCACTTGAAAAATACTTGAATGACTCCAACGCGGAAAAAACTTTTCTGCAACAAGCCGTAACTTCATTATTCAATTCGTCCAGCCCGGGCTTTACCGATTACTGGAAAACATGGGATGTGATTGCTCTGGTGCGGGCTGTATACCCGGGAGGGGGTTGTTATGGTGGTATAACCGAACCACAATCACTCGATTGGTGGAAAAACTACCTGGATCGATGGAACTATTGATAATTGTACCGGAAAGTAACCGTTAATTATTACGTATGAGCAGTAAACACACACTTTGGAAAATGGTTTCAGAAATGAATACATTGTTAATTGTGAGTGATATTCCGATTCTCAGACATGGCTTCAGAGCCATGTCTGAGAACAGTTGTGATGATTTTAAAGTCATCGGTGAAGCCAGTAATATACATGATGCAATAAAAAAAGTAGGAAAGCTACATCCGAATATAATCATCATCGATATGCATATCTCCGTTAAAGAAGAATTAAGATTTTTAAAGACAATACACTCACGGTTTCCCGATGTTAAAACGCTTATTGTGAGTGAATCTGAAACAAAAGAGCAATTGTTACAAACTATCAGAGCCGGCGTATCCGGTTACGTTTCAGAGTCGGATGATATGGATGAATTGCTGAGATCATTACGGGCGATAATGAAAGGTGATTATGTGCTTTCACCAAGACTGACGAACCTGATAGTAAAAGAATTCTCCAATAACAGGTCATATATTCGTATTTTGACAAAAAGAGAAAGAGAAATCCTTCGTTATGTGGTAAAGGGATATTCAAACAAGGAGATTGCTGAAAAGTGCTTTATCAGCCAGGCAACAGTAAAGTCGCATATAAGCAATATTCTTACGAAATTGAAAGTTAAAAATCGGAAGGGTGCTATTGCTATGGCGATCGATCAGGAAATACTTGAAAAACTGTCTGCAAATTAGTGACTAATCACGGATCTGATTGGTGATACCAAATTGTCATTTTACATTGCTATTTTTTAGTGAATTCTGGTGATCCTGGAAAGCGGATGGTTTTATACCACTCGCTTTGATATCTTGAAAAACCCGAAATAAACTATTGTACCTCGACGTAGTTGCTGATAATAGTTCCTTCCCAGTTGCCACTGCCGGTGACGACAACTCTAACCCAACGAGCTATTCCACTTCTGAGATATAGTGTGGGTGTATCTGCACCCTCATCGGTAATATTTTGAAAATTGCCTCCCTGAGGGTTATACCATGATTTTTGCCACTGGTAAGTCACCGTCGCCCCTTCGGGAATAACCACTCCGGCAGTGAGGGTATTACCGATTACAGGAGTTCCGATAATGTCGCCGATACCGGTTATAATGCCTTTACCGATAACTCCGATAACATTACTGGTTTGAGTTCCCGTATAAATGCCGGTACCGGTGGCGACGACCCTGATATACTTACCAATATCAGCAGCCGCCAGAGTATAAGTGCCTGAGGTCGCTCCGGTGATATTTTCGGAAGTTGAGAAGCCGCCGGTCGTGCTCCGCTGCCATTGTAAGGTATAGGTCGCACCTGAAGGTGTGACGGAACCAGCGGTCAGTGTCTGCCCGAACCGGGCGGTACCGGAAATGTCGCCGATGCCGGTTATCTCGATGAATCCGGCGACAACCGGGCCGACAACGGCACTGGTAACGGTTCCGACATATCCATCACCGGTGCCGGTGGCAACAACTCTGATGTATTTATCTGCATCAGCGGCTGTCAGGGTGTAGGTATCCGACGTAGCTCCGCCAATGTCGGAAAAGTTGCCGCTTGCATTATCACTTCGCTGCCACTGCCAGCTGACGGTCGCCCCTGAAGGCGTGACCTGACCGGCCGACAGTGTTTGTCCGACAACGGTCATACCGTTGACCGGTTCAATAGCGGTCAGTAATGCGGCGGAAACCGGGCCGGCAGCAGCGCTGGTAACGGTTCCTTCATACCCGCTTATTCCAGTGGCGACCACCCTGATATAGGAATCAAAATCACTGTTTGTCAGAGTATAGGTACCGGATATTGCTCCTGTAATATTAGCGGATGCGCTGAAATTGCTGGTTGAGCTTCTCTGCCACTGCCAGGTTACAACTGCTCCGGAAGGAGTTGTTTGACCGGCAGTGAGTATCTGTCCGACTGTCATCGTGCCGTTGATTGGGGCAATTGCTGTCAGAGATGCGACAGCTACCGGGCCGATAGCATTACTGGTTGAAGTACCGGTATAACTTCCGGTACCGGTGGCGACGACCCTTACATATTTTTCATAATCAGCTGAGGTCAGTGTTCGGGTAGCAGATGTTGCTCCGGTGATATTCTCGGGAGTGGTGAAGTCACTGGTGTTGCTTCGCTGCCATTGATACGTAGCGGTTGCTCCCGTTGGTGAGAGAGAATCGATAGCAAGTAGTTCCTCTAGGGCAGGTGTTCCGGCTATGGTGACACTGGTGATAGTACCGAAAACCGGGCCCACCGGGTTGCTGGCGATGCTGCCGGCGTAACTGCCGGTTCCGGTAGCAACGACTCTGATATAGTAGCCGACATCTCCGAAAGTGAGCTGATAGGTATTGGAAGTGGCTTCGACAATATTTGCGAAAGCACCGTCTACGGTATCAGATCGTTGCCATTGCCAGACGAGGGTTGCTCCCGAAGGAGTAACGGAGCCGGCGGTAAGTGTCTGCCCGGCAACCGCTGAGCCGCTGATAGTGCCGAGAGCAGTAATTGCGGTACCCGGAGATGAGAACGGGCCTGTATAGTTGCTCGTGGTCGTCCCCGTGTAGCTGCCGTAGCCGGTGACCGTCACCCTGAAATATCTGCCATTATACGTTGTTCCCCGGAAGTGAAGCATATCGGCTGTCGCTCCTGGTATGGGCGAGAAGTTAGCCGGACTGCCGCTGGCCGAAACCTCCCACTGGTATGTGACTGTCGCTCCGGCAGGACTGACTTCTCCGGCGAATATCGTGTAACCGGAAGCCACCGTTCCCTCGATGTCAGCTATACCTGCGATGAACCCTTCAGTGACTGGACCGACCTCATCGCTGACGGCAGTTTCCGAATACCCGCCGGAACCGATAGCTTTCACCCTGATATATCTCCCGAAATCGTTCGGCAGCAGAGTATATGTAGCGGAAGTAGCGCCATCGATATCCTGGTAATTACCGTTAACGACATTGCACCACTGCCACTGCCAGGTGATGGTCGCTTCCGAAGGGGTAATCGTGCCAGCGGTGAGCGTCTGAGCTACCCGGACAGTGCCGCTGATGGCGCCGATACCGGTAATTTCCTCAGCGCTTTCGCTTACCGGGCCGGTAAAGGAACTCGTTGCTGTTCCGCTGTAACTGCCGGTACCGGTGGTGATGACCCTGAGGTAATAGCCGAGGTCTGCCGAATCGATTTCGTACGTATTAAAAGTTGCCCCGGAAATATTGTCAAAGTCGATTCCGTCGTTGCTCCGTTGCCACTGCCAGGCAACGGTTGCTCCCGAAGGCGTTACTGTACCGGCAGTCAGGATACGGCCTGCCTCGGTTGTACCGCTGACAGGACTGATATCGGTGAGGCTGGCGGCGGTTACCGGTCCGGTAGGATTACTTATAACAACACCGGAGAAGGGACCGGAGCCGGTGGCGGCAACCTTGATATAGTAACCGAAGTCAGCTTCCGATAAGGTGTATGTTTTTTCATAGTAGCCGGTTATCGGTTCGTACATTCCATTAATGGTCTGGCATCTCAGCCACTGGTAGGTTGCCGAAGCTGCATTAGGAGTTAACGCTCCGGCAATCAGCGTCTGACCGACAACCGTCGAACCGCTGATAGCACCGATTGAAGTCACAGGTGTGGATGTATTGTGTACCGAGCCGACCGGCTGGCTGTAAATCGTCCCCGTCCAAGCGCCGGAACCGGTAACAACGACTCGTAAATATTTCTGGTTATATGTCTGATACTGGAAAAAGAAGGTATTTATCGTGGCACCGGTAATATTTTCCCAGTTGGTGCTTCCCGCTGATGCTGACTGCCACTGGTAGCTGACGGTTGCTCCGGCTGGACTGACCTCGCCTGCGGTAATCGTATAAGATTCGGCAGTCGTTCCTTTTATCTTTCCTATTCCGGTGATAATGCCCGCCGCTACCTGAGCGGTCGGGTTACTGGTTATCGTGCCGGAATAACCACCCGATCCGGTGGCGATAACCCTGAGGTATTTTTCGAAATCAACCGGCGGAGGGGTATAGGTAGCCGAGGTCGCACCATCGATATTCTGGTAGACGCCGTCGGATGTGGAACACCGCTGCCATTGCCAGGTAACAGTTGCTCCGGCAGGCGTCAGCAGACCGGCAATCAGGGTCACCCCGACCCGCGCGGTACCGGTGATATTCTCCATATCCGTTATCTGTATAAAGTTTTCGATAACCCGGCTGCTGGCAGCGCTGGTGACCGTTCCGGTATAACTGCCGGTACCGGTGGCTTTAACTTTCAGGTAGTAGCCTTCATCGCTTGAACGGATAATGTACGTACTAACCGTCTCTCCATGAATATCCTGATAGGTTCCGCCGGCGGTCAGGCTGCGTTGCCACTGGTATGCGGCGGTGGCACCGGCCGGTGACAGGGTACCTGCGGTGAGGGTCGAGCCGACGGTAGTCGTACCGCTACTTGGGCTGATTCCGGTAAGCGGCGCGGCGGTTATCTGGCTGGTCGGAGCACTGGTAACGGCGCCGATATACGGGCCTGAACCGGTCGCGACGACCCTTATGAACTTATTGAAGTCGCCGGCGACTGGAGTGTACGTGTTGGCTGTCGCTCCGGCGATGTTACTGAACGTGCCGTTCGATGTATCCGAACGCTGCCACTGGTAAGTAACGAATGCTCCGGCCGGGGTAAGGACTCCGGCAGTGAGGGTTTGGGCAACCTGCGGGGTACCGATAATATCGTTTATGGCGGTAAGAGGCTGAAATTCGCCGAGCGAGACGACCGGACCGGATGGATTACTGTAAATCGTGCCGGAATAACTGCCATAACCGGTTACTTTCAGGCGGATATACCTGTTTTTGTAGTCATCACGGACGAAATGGTAGGCATCTTCGGTCGCACCTGCGATATCGGTGAAAGAGCTGGCACTACCGGCGACTGAAATTTGCCACTGGTAAGACACGGTGGCACCGAGGGGTGTCACCGTACCGGCGTGGACAGTCTGATCTGTGGCGGTCGTGCCGATAATGTCCGAGATACTTTGCAGCGGACCGGCTGATGTCTGCCCGGTCGGGTCCGAAGTAACGACCCCGGTATAGGTTCCGGAGCCGGTTGCAATGATTCTGAGATAAAATCCGAAGTCTCCGGCCTGTACGACATAATTGCTGCTTGTTGCTCCGGCGATGTTATCGTAAGTTCCTCCGTTCAGGCTTCGCTGCCATTGATACGTCGCCGTTGCTCCGGATGGTGTCAGCACTCCGGCACTCAGCGTATTACCGACGGTGAAGGTACCGGCGATTGGGCCGATGGCGGTAATGGGTATTGCGACTGAGGTAACCGGGCCAGTACCGGCGCTGGTGACCGTGCCGGTATAACTGCCGGTGCCGGTAGCCTTGACCCGGAGATAAAAACCAACATCATCTGTCGTTAGTGTGTAGATGTTGGTAGAAGCTCCGTAAATATCGGTATAGTCACCGCCAATGGTGGCACTTTTCTGCCACTGGTATGTTACAGTCGCTCCGGCAGGCGATATGACACCTGCTGCCAGTGTCTGGTCGACGGTGGTCGTACCGACGATATTACCGATGGAGATTAAGGTTGCTGTTCCCACCGGCCCCCGATAACTGCTGGTGATTTCTCCGATATAGGCTCCGGACCCGGTGGCGATAACCCTGAGGTAGCCGTTAAGGTCGCCCGGCTGGATAGTATAGGTCGAATAGACAGCTCCGGTTATGTTTTCAGCCGGGCCTGACGGCGAGGCGGCTAACTGCCACTGATAGGTCGCGGTAGCGTCTTCAGGAGTTAAGGCTCCCGCTGAAACCATTTCACCGACGTTCATGAAGCCGGCTATAGTATCCATACCTGTAAGAGTAAATATATTGGGGGTAACCCGGCTCTTCGTCAGGGCGCTGACCACCGTGCCGCTGTAGGCGCCGATACCGGTAACAACGACCCGGATAAACTGGTTGTTCTGGGCACCGGTCACTGTGAATGTTGATGAGGTAGCTCCGGAAATATTGGCGGTTCCCGAATCGCCGACAATCTGCCATTGATAGGTAACGGTTGCTCCAATCGGGAATACCAGGCCGGCGGTCAGAAGCTCTCCGACCTTGGTGGTACCGATGATATCGCCAATACTCTCGACAATCCCCGCCGCTATCCGGGAGGTAGGAGAGCTGGTCACCGTACCGGTGTAGATACCGCTGCCGTTGGCGGTTACCTTGAAGTAGCAGTCATAATCCTCGCTGGCGACTATATAAGTTTCGGCGGTTGCCCCGAATATCGGTTCGTAGGTCCCGTCGACGGTTGAGCTTTTAATCCACTGGTAGGTTGCGGTTGCCCCGTAGGGAGTTAACGGGCCCGCGGTTAGTGTTGCTCCCACGTGTGTATAGCCAATGATATTACCGATGGCAGTAATCACCTTCGGGTTCGGGAGTACCGGTCCTCTTGATGAGCTGGTAACAGTGCCGGTATAAGCGCCGGTACCGGTGGCGACGACTCTGATATACTTGCCCTCATCCCCGGAGACGAGGGTATACGTGTTGGCATTTGCATCCAGGATATTAGTATAGGTGCCGTTAGCAGAGTCGCTTCGCTGCCATTGCCAGTTGACTGTCGCTCCCGATGGAGAAACGGTTCCGGCAGTCAGAGTCTGTCCGACGCTGGCGGTACCCGTAATCGGGCTGATTGCGGTGAGGGGAGTTAGCGTGCCCTGAATGGTAGCATAAGCCTCATTTGAATAGCTGCTTTGTCCGACGGCATCGAAAGCGGTAACAACATAGTAATAGGTAACGTTGGCCGTCAGTTCTAAGTCGGAAAAGGTAGTCGATGGAACCAGTATTGTATCGATTTGCGTATAATTACCGCTGCCGGTGAGACTGCGATAAATGTGGTAGCCGGTGACATCACTTTCCGAAACGGCTGTCCATTCAAGGTTTATCTGATTCCCGACCGCGGTAGCGGTCAGGTTAGTCGGAGCCGCCGGCGGGTTGTCATAAGGAGTAACTTCGGCTTCGTTAGAATAACCGCTTTCGAGAGATGTCTGATCGACAGCCGTAACGACATAATAGTAGGTAACGCCGCCGGTCAGTCCGGTATCGGTAAAGTTGCTGGTACCGGCGAGAATCAGTGAGGAGTTAACCTTTTCGTACGTGCCGTTTGAGCTTGAACGGCGATAGAGATTGTATCCCGCAAGGTCCAAATCCGTATTACCAGTCCAGTAGAGAAGAGCCTGTCTGTCTCCGGCAACGGCCATTAAACCGGTTGGAGTATCCGGAGCCAGGTCAAGCGGTGTGGCGCTGACAGATACAGTCGGGTCGCTGGTATTTCCTGCGGCATCGACGGCCAGTATCCGGTAGTAATACGTTTCCCCGTTGTCGAGGCCGGTATCGGTATAATTCGCCGAAGGATAGAGGTTTTCTATAAGCTCAAACGAACTGTTATCCGTACTTCGGTAAATTCTATAGCCGGCGATATCAACTTCCTGATTCGGTGTCCAGGTAAGTAATACTTTTCTATCCCCCGGCTCGGCAACAAGCCCGGCAGGCGTTACAGGAGCTTCGTTGACGGTAATAATACCGATATTGTCGATATATACATACTGATTGCAAACCAGATTACTGACGAATCGAACCCTGAAGCCGGGAATGAAGAATTGAGGGTATTCGGCTTTCGTCAGTGTCAGAGAAAACATCGTCCACTGGCTCGTTGAGCCGGTGATTACAGCCAAATCAACATAGTTTACACCGTTATAGCCTTGAAGCTTTACGCCATTGTCGATACTGAGGTTATCAGCCTGGTAATAAAAAGAAAGCGTAATATTATCAGCGATTGAGGCATCGATGTCGTTAGAAGTTAGAAATCCTGAGCTTGATGTGTCTGAAAACACGGAATAAGGAGCCGAATGTGACCGAAGGCTGCTTTGTACCCAGTCGGTTGTTCCGTTTTCATTCCATTGCTCATCCCAGTCATCGCCTTCGAAGTCGTCTTCCAGATTGATTAAGCCCCATCGGAAACCAAGGACGTTATCATCACTGGTGGTGATATCGGCAAAATAAGCTTCGGTGGTACCGACATATATTACCGTCGATACCAGAAGTACCAGAGCAATGGTTGAAGCGAGCCATTTCGAGAAACTCATCGGGCAGCCTCATGAGTCTTGTATATTTTATTCTTTCTGAATTCAAGAATCATCATCCGGATATACAGAACCAGCAGAACGGCTGCCGGGATAACGATTGCGGTATAAAACCCGGTGCGGGTTTTCAGGAATGAAACGATGAAACCAGCCCGGGGAATACTGAACCATACTTTACCGATGACGTCATAGGCTGGAACAGTGAAGGGGTCCCGGGTATCGGCGGCATCGCCTTTAGTACGGAATGTTACCGTTGTATTTCCGCCTTTCTCGATGACCCGGTGTGTTATCGGGGTATCTCCGGTAATACTGGAGTGAAAGGTTATGATATCGCCGACTTCAATCGATTCCGGGGTAACCGGGCGGGTAATGACAATCGCTCCCGTCGGCAGTTCCGGCTCCATACTGCCGGATAACACGGCATCTACCCGCCACCCGAATTGTGTGGCCAGGTAGGTAAAGATGGCTGATATCATTAAGACGGTAATCAGCGCCAGTCCGATAAGGTACGCCAGCTTCTTAATATCGGTTTCTCCTTGGTGATTATTACTGGTTGAGGATGAAAGTTATCACAATGGAGATGCCGTCTCCCTGGAATTGCCCGATACCTCCGCCGGTTATCGGTTCGACGGTAATTTCGAAATACTCGGATGCCCCGGCAACGATGCCGGGCAGTCCGCTGAAATCGTAATTTTTTAAATCCTGGATATCGATATGCCCGTTACCATTGGAATTTAAGTCGGGTAACATGAGCAGATTCGAGCTTCCGTATGTGAGATTCGTAACTTGAATAACAGCAGCGGTTTCATCAGCGGTTTTGTTTATCGGATTGAGATTGACAGGGGCGTCGTTTTCAGTGTAACTGAATTCGATTTCGAGCGATGAAGCGTCGAGGCTGCCGTCATTCTTGAGGACAATATATTCAGGGCCGATTTCCTGTCCCGGTTTCATCTGAGTAGCGAAGAGTGTCTGGCTTACGCCGTTAGAATCATTCGTTTTTAAGAGGAGCGTCCCGGCCGTCATGGCGTTACCGGCGGCTGATTCGAAGTCGCTGAAATACGCCCAGGTACCGATTCCCATCATGCCTGAGAGTAACAGTATCGCAATTGTCAGTCCCAGTACTTTCTTAACCAATTCTTCTCACCTGATATCACTATAACAATAAGACCTTAAAAAACAGGTTAAGAGAGTATGCTGTTTATTAAAAAGGCCTAACAAAAGAATTACAAAGAGGTTAAACAAGTCTTAATAAACTTGAACGTTCAATCAGAAAGAAAAAAAAGAGAAAATCAGGAGGGAAACGAAAGGTCATGTTGGCATGAACACCCTTAGGGCAGGGTATGATTGCCCTGCCTGATATGCTTGATAAAACTTTTTGAAACAGCCCGTAATTAACAATTAGGAATATTCTTTTACGAATTCAGCTAACGCCCGAACGTTTCGGGGGTCAGCTTCGTCGGGAATACCGACATCACCGTTCAGAATGAATCCTCCGTCTTTCGCGACGATATCGAACAGCTTCCGGCACCAGGTTTTCACATCGTCCGGGGTACCGTTAATCATAATCGAAGACGGCACCCCGCCTTCGATGCAGACCATATCTCCCAAAATTTCCTTGGCCTTGAAAAGGTCGGTGCGTTCGAACCAGTACACCGCTTTACCTCTCGGGATATCGGCTATTGTCTCCAATCGGGAAGTGCAGTCTCCCTCGAACAGGGGACAGGGGGTAAGTCCGGCGTCGATACATGCAATCATCACCTTTCTCAATGAAGGCCAGTAGAACTTTTCGAACTGCTTTGGTGACATAAAGGTATCGATTCCCTTGTGGAGCGGCATGAATACCCGGTTAACACCGTCTGTTTTCCTGACGGATGTTGCCTGTTCAATCATCAGGGGAGTAACCTTGTCTATCGCTTCAAGCAACTTATCAGGACGCTGAAAAAAGTCCATCATCACCCCTCGGGTGCCACGGAAAAAATCGCCGATATAATCAAACGGCGCGTAACTGGTGGTGACGAACTGGCGGGGGAACCCCATTGCCTCCATTTCTTTAATGAATTCGAAGGCTTTAGCAAGCATTTTTCTCGATTCCTTGCCGGCTGCGATGAGACTTTCCATGGCTTCGATTACCTCAGGGTTGCCGAAAGACGAAACATAAATGGCTGACATCGAATACCATGCCCGGCCGAGATGGCGTAAACGGTTCAGCGGTTCAAGACGCCCCCAGGCTCGGGGAATAAATCTGCGTAAAAGGAAATCAGATGGGTCGGAGAGGAATTCATCGTACTCGCCGGCTTTCATGTACTCCTTTTCGACGAACTGGTAGGTGGTATTGGGTTTCCCTCCATGACCGGGCCAGACAAGCTGCCGGTAATCGAGCAGTTCAAGGGTCGGTGCCCACGCCAGCAGCAGGAAGGTATCGGAGAGAACGTCCGGTTCGAAGTCCAGCATGAATTTTCGTATGGCGTCGGCGAGCTTATCGTAGTCGTGCATCGCTTCTTCGAAGCTCAGTCCGGTATAGGCGGCCGGGAAAAAGGTCGCGTATGGAGCGAACGGAATTCTGTCCGGCTGTTTCAGCTCAATGGCATCCTGAATTCTCCTCGTTCGTTTTTTGAACAGTTCTTTCGGATTGTCGGGCATGCGAATTCTACCTCCCCGGTAATAAATTGTTTATTGTGTTTATAACATACCGGCCGGTATTTTTCTATTGTGCTTAATACTGTCTGCGAAGATGATTTGATTTTCTAGAGCCGTATACACTAATATAGGCAGACGAAGGCTGCTGATTCACCCGGAAAAAATAGAGATAATTAAGGAGGAAAAATGACAAAAACGTATCGATGTTTGAGCCCCCTCGGCATTCAGCCACCGATTGAGGTCAAACCACTGGCCCCGCGCCTCGACACGCTCGACGGCAAAACCATCTATCTCTGCATTAATGCCGGCGGCGACCAGGATATCACAATCCCGTTACTGAAAAAACTACCAGCGGATTTCCCGAAGACCAACTGGAAAATAAAGAGGCAGTTCGGTTTTAATGCCGACCTGACCGCCGAAGAGAAAAAAGATGCCGATGCCATGATTGGCGGGGTTATCTGGTGACATGGCGCCATCTGGGAACAGTTGTTCCAGGTAGCAGATGTCGAACAGTCGGGCATTCCCACCGTTTCCCTTATCTATGGCGACCAGGATGAATGCTTCACCCAGGCCGGCCTGATGAGCGGTTCACCGTATCTCCGCCGGGTTCATGTATCACGGAAAATGCAGGGTCCGGAAGACGTTGAGCGTTTTCTTCCTGAAGTGTTCGATGCCCTGACACGACCTCTCAACGAAAAAGAATCGAAAGGCTATACCTACAGTATCAACCAGGACAGAATCCTTTTCGAAGGTACGCTTGAAGATGCCGAAGCATTCTACTCGCAGACCGAATGGCATGATATTCTCGGTGCACCTATTGCGAAATATACCACCGGCCTGCCGATTGTTATTCCCACGGAAGAACGCGTTGCCGAAATGCTGAAAGGTACCAGCCACAAGCCGGACGAGCTTATCGTGCATATGAAAGACCATTCGGCATTCCTGTTTCAGAACAATGCCAACCGTCCGACGGAGGGGAAGGGTTCGCCGGTACTGTTCAAACCGGTCAAACGGACGGCTACCGTCGAACAGATAGCGGTCAATGCGGTGATGGCCGGATGTAAACCGGAATATTTCCCGATTGTTCTGGCAATCGCTGAAGCTGAAGGCGGCGGCAGCTACGACGGCCGTGGCGGCATGGCCATCTGTGTCAGTGGACCCATCGCGAAAGAAATCCAGATGAATTTCGGAACAGGTATATTCGGCCCCGGTAACTATGCAAATCGTACTATCGCTCATGCTTCGGAACTCATGTGGCGCAATATAGGGAACAATATACCCAAGGTTACCAACTGCGGTATCGTCGGTACACCGCTGTTCAACGTCTTCCCGGAGGACGTCGACTCTCTGCCTCCCGGATGGAAAGGGCTTAACGAAGAATACGATTTCAGGAAAGACGAAAATATCATCTTCTGTATGCAGATAGGTACTGGCGGCGGGGTAACAATTCACCGGACGAGCTTCTCACCCGGCGGCTTCCGTGCTTTTATCAAGAGCGGCCACGGCGGTATTGCCCGGCGACTCGGCGTGAAAGGTGTCCCCGGCCCGAAGAACTGGATTCCCTATATACTGCCCGAATTCTGGCCGGGCACTTCTGGCGGCATTACCTTCTGGATGATTCCGCAGATGGCCCAGGCGCTCTACGACGCCGGCTACAAGACAAAGGATGCGGTTTATGAATGGATTCAGAAGAACAGCTATATCTCCGTAAAAGAATATCGTACCCAGTCCTGGGCGGACGTCAATACCGCCTCGTGGACCGGGGTGGAACCTACCTCAGGCAAACCCTGGAAGGAACTGCCGGACGACTACATGGTACCGATGGTGTCCGACCCCTGGCAGAACTGCATCATCGTCTGCGGTGCCGGTGAAGAAAGCACGCACTGGATTGGCGGACGGAGCCCTGGACTCGAAGCCGTTTTTAATATCGATAACTGGCGGTAAATCAGGCTTGTCACCTCGAACGAAAGGAGCCGGAAATGTTAGTTCCGGCTCCTTCTTTTCGCGCAATGATTGACGCCTTGCCCTGATTTTTTTACAATTTAACGAACAGAATCGATCAAAACTCTGCCGGGAGGAACACAATTTGCTGCTGAATAACACGATATGGCTCACTATCCTGGTGATAATCGTCATCTCACTTTTATTGATGATAATAAACCGTCGTACCCGGGACAGGTGTCTGAAAGATTTCGACGGGTTTTTCGCAACGATGATAGATATGACCGGGAAACGTCTGTGGGGAAAGCTGATCGTCTATTCCACCGGACTCGAATTTAGGTACCGGGCTGAAAACCTCGACGACAAGGGGCATATCGAGACCTCGTGGATACTCTATAAACAGGAATTTCCAAAAATCCGGATGATAATCCGTTTCCATGACGAATTGACCGAAAGGAACAAAGTTCGGCGGCTGAAAAGCCTGAAAAAATCGTTTCACCCGAGATTCTATCGTAAATGGGCACGAGGTTTGAGAAACCTCATGGTGAATCTGAAAGATGCCTTCACCGATATCACGACGTCCGTCATTTCCGCAGTCAGTACCACCTCGTCAACAGCCAAAGTGCTGGCAGGCCAACAGTCAAGAATTTCACGGGTGCAGGGCGACCTTGCAGGTTATGCCGGTACTCACTACGACCCGATACTGGAAAAACACATCGGGTGCCAGGTTATCATGGAAATAGTCAACCTTTCAAACCAGGTCGAAGAACACCCCGGTATTCTTCGCGAATACAGCGCCGATTTTCTTGAAGTGATGGGGCTTCGCTACCGGGACGGCGAAACAATCCGGGATTGCGACATGATTGTGCCCCGTTCGATTAGTTATATACGCCACTCTAATGAACCGATAACGACTAAGGCGAAAAAGAAGCGGAAGCAGGATTGTACCGAATAGCCGATTTCTTCAGCTCCGTTTCTTATCCTGACGCAACTGGCCGCAAGCGGCGCTGATACCCGCTCCCCGTTGGAAACGCTGTGTTACCTGGATGCCGGTTTTTTCGAGAATTCCTCTGAAAATACCGGTGTTTTCGACTGAGGAAGGGCGGTAGCCAAGTCCGGGAACGTCATTGAACCGGATGAGATTCACGTGGCAGTTTAGTCCGGAAAGCACCCCCGCCAGCTCGCGGGCCTCGTCCGGGCTATCGTTAATGCCGTCAAGCAGGCAGTATTCGAAGGTGATTCTCCTGCCGGTGCGACCGAAATACTCATGGCAGGCTTCAATGATTTCGGCAATGCTCCAGCGGGCGGTACCCGGAACAAGCCTTTTTCGCAGTTTATCATTCGGAGCATGAAGAGAAACCGCCAGGGTAATCTGGAGTTTTTTCTCTGCCAGCCGGCGAATTTCAGGTACGATGCCAACCGTGCTTACTGTCAGATTCCTCGCAGTTATGCCCATTTCTTTGCTGAATAGATGGAGGGCTTTCAAGGTTGACTGGTAATTAAGCAATGGCTCGCCCATCCCCATGAAAACGATGTGGTCGATTCTCCGGTTTCGTTCGGTTGTCTTTATCTCACCGGACAGTATTAGGGCTTGTATTGCCAGCACCTGCCCGACAATCTCACCCGGCAGGAGATTCCTGACGAATCCGTCTTTCCCCGAGGCGCAGAAGACACAGCCAATCGGGCATCCGACCTGGGTGGAAATGCAGCAACTGAAACGGTCTGCATATGGGAGGGCAACCGACTCGATTCTCGCGCCGTCTCTCAGTTCGAGGAGCAGCTTGGCAGTACCGTCATTTCCGTGCTGTATCGTTACCAGCGAACCGGTATGAATATCACATTTTTCAGCCAGAGTAGCCCGTAAGGACATCGGAATGGTTTTCATGTCATCGAAAGAACCTGTTCCGTGCCGGTACAGCCAATCGGCTACCTGGCGCCCTCTGTAGGCAGGGAAGCCTTCTGATATCACAAGCGCTTCAAGCTCATGCGTATTCAGACCGATTAAAAGTTGTTTCATCTTCTCCATTGTACTCCGGGGAAGAACGACGGGGTAAAAAAAAGGGCAATATTGTCCTTCTTTATGATGCCCGCATTTCTATTAAAACTTCGGGTCAATCACCATCAACTGGGCGGCGATATCCGGATACTTGGCGATAAAGAGTAACTCGTCTTCAACAAGGGGTTTCTGAGAGAGGACGTTGGCATAGCGGACGAGTTCAAGGACTCGCTCCGCTTCGGCCGCGTCCTTGAAAATATAGGATGATTCACCTTCGATTTCATCCATGATATGGCGGAAACCGCGAATACCGCTATACTGGCTGGTGATGATTTCACTGCCGGTTTCGACCATTTCCGGTTCCCCTCTGCCAAGTTCTTCATAGCCATAGAGTTCGTAGTTAGCAGGGTCCTTTATTACCCCATCAGCATGGATTCCGGAAGCGTGAGCGAAGGCGTTTGCCCCGACACCGGGTTGATTGATAGGAATGGGAACACCGAAAGCGTAACTGGCGAATTTGGCTATCTTCCATGATTTGGACAGGTCCATGACGTTGCCGAGTTCGTATTGTTCTGAGAATTTTCTTGATTTCATAATTGCCAGCAGTACTGCTATAAGGTCGGCATTACCGGCTCGTTCGCCGATACCGTTGACGGTTGTGTTGATAAAAACATCCTGTCCGCCGTCGATGACGCCCTTGGCACCTGCAATGGAGTTGGCTACCGCCATGCCGAGATCTCCGTGACAATGTATCTCAATTGGTAACCCGATATTTTCAGCGAGTATTTTTACCGATTCGTAAATGGTGAAAGGGTTATCATAACCAAGGGTATCGCAGTAGCGAATCCGGGTGGCACCGTGGTCTTTCATGGTCGTGCCGAACTTCACCAGGAAATTGATATCGGTTCTCGATGCGTCCTCAGCGTTTACTCCAATCGTTCCCGCACCGAGAGACCGGGCGGCTTCAAGCGCTTCGACCGCCATGGAAATGATGTCCTCGGCGGTTTTCGCACCCAGGAATTTCCCTTTTATCATCTGTTCGGAGGTGGAAATGGACAGGTTGACGTGCCTCAGTTCCGGGACCCTTTTAAAGGCTGTTTCAACGTCACCGGCGACGGCTCTGAGCCAGCCCTGAAGCCGGATTGGAGAGAGAACCCCCATGTTCGCAAGGGCGATGTTGGCGTTCAGGTAATTGACTTCATGGCGGGTTGTGGGAAATCCGAATTCGGATTGAAAGACTCCCATCTCGTTAAGATAGAGATTGAGCATCGTCTTTTCGATTTTTGACAGGCCGAGCCTGGCTGTCTGGACGCCGTCACGGTTCGTTACGTCGATGATATAGATTTTCCCCATTTTCCTGTTCCTCTCTTTTCGACCGGATAAAACGGCCGGTTAACAAATTTCAGATGGTGAATTCGGTAATAGACCGGGATGAGAGTTTGGTTGTTCCTGGTAAAGGTAGAATGACCTTTACCTTGCGGTCAGTCTCCTGATGACGGCGTCGGCGACTTCGGATGTACTGGCTGCCGAGCCGGGGTTTTCAGGTTTGAGGTCGTAGGTTACGTATTTACCTTCAGCGATGACATCGGCGATGGCTCTTTCCATCCTGTCGGCGCTTTCGGTTTCACCTATGTGTCGGAGCATCAATACCCCGGAGAGCATCATGGCGAACGGATTGACCTTGTTGAGGCCGGTATATTTAGGGGCGCTGCCATGTGTGGCTTCGAAAAGGGCTGTATCGTCACTGAGATTGGCTCCGGGAGCCATACCCAGCCCGCCGACGAGACCGGCACACAGGTCGGACAGAATATCGCCGTAGAGATTCGGGGCAACGATAACGTCGAACTGGTTCGGTTTCTGCACCAGTTGCATGCTCATGTTATCGACAATGCGGTCTTCAAACTCGATGTCGGTATAACCTTTCGCAACGTCCCGGGCGACGGAGAGGAAAAGTCCGTCTGAGAATTTCATAATATTTGCTTTATGAACGGCGGTAACCTTTTTGCGATGATATTTTCGGGCATAATTAAAAGCAAACGTTACGATTCTCCGGCTTCTCGTTTCAGAAATGGCTTTGATGCTGATACCAGAATCGGGAAGAATAACGTCTCCCCTGGTTCTGGCGACGAAATCGATAAGTCCGGCAGATTCTTCGGTATCTTTTTCGAACTCGATACCGCTATAGAGGTCTTCGATGTTCTCCCGCACTACGACCAGGTCGATATCCCGGTACCTCGAAGGGATACCTTTATAGGTCTTGCACGGCCGGAGACAGCAGTAAAGTTCGAGCTGTTTCCGCAGGGCAACGTTGACGCTTCGGAAACCAGACCCGACCGGAGTCGTTACCGGGCCTTTCAGTGCGATTTTATTTTTCTTTATCGACTCAATTACGGAATCGGGAAGAGGTGTACCGAAATTTTCCATGGCACTGCTGCCGACCGATTCAATTTCCCATTTGAACTTGACGCCGGTTGCTTCGAGTACCCGTCGGGTCGCTTCGGTCACCTCAGGTCCGATTCCATCACCGGGAAGAAGAGTTATACTCCAGGCCACTGTTTTCTCCTTCATCTCCGAATCCCCGGAGCTTTACATCTGGAAATCGCCATATTTTTCAATATAAGGCAGCAGTCCGCCTTCATCGAGTATTTTTAACATAACATCAGGAATCTTGCCGAAGGTCAGTTTTTCTCCGGTGGTAATGTTGGTAATTGTGCTGGTTTCAAGGTTCACTTCCAGGTCGTCGCCTTCACTGATATTGTCGGTATTGCATACGAGCACGGGAAGTCCCAGGTTAATAGCATTCCGAAAGAAAATCCTGGCAACGGATTTGGCGATTATAGCGCTGACACCGGCCATTTTAATGACAAGCGGGGCATGTTCACGGCTTGAACCCAGACCGAAATTATTGCCGCCGACAATAAAATCACCGGGCTTGACTCGTGAAACGAATGTCGTATCGGCGTCTTCCATGACATGCTTCGCTAGTTCGGGAAGGTTGCTTCTCAGGGAAGCGTAACGTCCCGGGATTATGTGATCGGTACTGATATCATTGCCGAATTTAAAAGCTTTCCCTTTCAGCATTTATACAAACTCCCTGGGGTCCGATATTTCACCGGTAATGGCACTGGCGGCAGCGGTCGACGGGCTGGCGAGGTAGATAAACGAATTCGGATTACCCATTCTTCCTTTGAAATTTCGGTTTGCGGTAGACAGGCAGTTCTCCCCGTCACCGAGGGCACCCTGGTGCACCCCGAGGCATGGCCCGCAGCCTGGTGGTAGAATCGATGCCCCCGCTTCGACGAACGTCGTGATAAATCCTTTTTTCATCGCTTCGAGTAGAATATTCCGCGATGCAGGGGCAACTATCAACCGGGTACCCGGATGACGTTTTTTTCCTCTCAATATCCCGGCGGCAATTTCGAGGTCTTCGAGGCGTCCATTGGTGCAGGTGCCGATGACGACCTGCTGGATTTTCGTTCCCTTCAGTTCCTCGACGGTTGCGGTGTTATCGACGGTGTGCGGTTTCGACACCGTCGGTTCGAGTTTCGCAAGGTCAATATCTATCGTTCTTTCGTACACGGCATCAGCATCAGCCGAGAGGGGCTGGTAAGCATCAGCGCGGCCCTGAGCCATCAGATATTCCCGAGTCAGTTCATCCGAGGGGAATAAACCGGCCTTGGCGCCGGCTTCGACTGCCATATTGGCAATCGTCAGACGGGAGGAAATGCTCATTCGAGCGACACCGTCACCTCCGAATTCGAGAGCTTTATAGGTAGCACCGTCCGCACCAATCAGGCCAATAAGATGGAGTATCAAATCCTTGGCATTGACTCCCGGAGCGAACGAACCGGTAACATGAACCAGTATGGTCTCCGGAACCCTGAACCATGTTTTGCCGAGGCTGAGAGCAACGGCGACATCGGTCGACCCCATGCCGCAGGCAAAAGCGCCAAGCCCTCCGGCAGTAACGGTATGAGAGTCGGCTCCGACTATCAGGTCGCCCGGTTTTGCCAGCGCTTCAGCGACAACCTGGTGGCAAACGCCATCACCGACATCGGAAAGCAGGCTGCCGGTTTCTTCAGCGAACGTCCGCAGCGTTATATGGTCGTTGGAAAGATTGCTGTTCGGGCTGGGTGCGGCATGGTCGAGGAACAGCGCCGCTTTGACCGACTCGGCGGTTTTTGTGAAGCCGGCCACTCGAAACTGGTTGACGGTGAGGGGTCCGGTCGTATCCTGAACGAAAGCCAGGTCGACGGAGGCCACAACGATATCACCGGCAACAGCATCGCTGCCTGATTTTTTACTGAGGATTTTTTCTGCCAGGTTTTTTCCCATAGGTATCCTGCCTGTTCATAAATTACCGGATGAGGTCTGCGAGGCGAGCCTGAAACAGTCAGGCTATACATTCATTATATAGTTTTTTCGTCATTTTTCGCAAACCATTGATTTCAAAAACACCTTCCGGAGACAAAAAGAGGGCGGAAACTATGCAGTATTCCGCCCTCAACCGGAACTAATCCTTTTTAAAGATTGAGTGTCATCAGGGTTTCGTCCTCGGATATCCGCTTGTTGGTGAAACCCATTTTCTTGGTAAGCCCGATAATCCGCCAGTTATCGTTGATAGCGATACCATATATCGACTTCAGCCCTTTATCCTGGCCGATGGCTATCAGCATGTCGACTAGCTTGATACCGAGACCTTTTCCCTGGAAGTCATCGGCTACGAGCACGGCGAATTCACCGCCTTTTTCACGGTCGAGAATAAGCCTGCCGACGCCGACATTTCTTCTCTTACCGTTACCATTCGAGTATTCGGCGATTATCGCCATTTCCCGGTCGTAATCGATGTTGCAGAATCGACTCAGCATTTCGTGCGATATATCTTTAATGACCTGGAAGAACCGGTACCGGGACGACTCGGGGGAGAGATTGGCGAGCAGTTCCCTTTCAAGGTCTTCATCTTCAGGACGGATTGGCCGCAGGAGTACTTCCCGACCGTCGTTGCACAGCCATGGCTGGATATACTTCGTCGGGTAGGGAGAAATCATCAGGTGCGAGTAATCGAAGTTCCCGTACTGGGCATCGCTCGAATCGAGCAGTATCCTTGCATCGAGTGCGAGCGCGGTATCACCCGATATGACGAGAGGGTTGATATCGAGTTCCAGAATTTCCGGGAAGTCCACAATCATATTTGAGACTTTCACCATGATGTCGTCAAGCATGAACAGGTCAACCGGTGGTTTAGTTCGGAAACCTTTCGAAAGCATGGAGTAGGTACGGGTTCTTTCGATGACTCTGCGGGCAAGGTTCTGGTTGAGCGGAGGAAGGCCGACGGCGATATCCTTAATAAATTCTGCTTCCGTACCCCCGAGCCCGAAAAGAATGACCGGGCCGAGAACCGGATCCCGTTTACTGCCGATTATCAGTTCGTAATCATATTTGGTAATCATCCGCTGGAGCGAAATACCGTTAATTTTCGCTTTCGGCATGGCTTTGGTGACACTCGCCATCATAGTGTCGTACGATTGAACCACTTCTTTTTCATTCCGGATGTTAAGAATGACGCCTCCGACATCCGACTTATGACTGATATCGGGAGAGTCAATCTTCATCACGACCGGGAAACCGACGCTGACGGCGGTCATGCGGGCTTCATCGGCGTTTTTCGCGAAACGAATCGGTGTCGACTCGATTCCATAGGTGGTCAGTAATTTCTTCGAGTCATCTTCGTTTAACATAAAGTTCCCGGCATTACGCGCGTTCCGGGTAAGAATTTTAAGGTAGTTTTTCGGCGCACCCATGTTTAATGGCGTGTCCTCAGGTTCTTCGTAAATTTCTTCGAGATGAAGTGAATACTGGTACATGTACATGTAGGTTTTAATAGCTTTCTCAGGAAAATCATAGGTGGGAATATCGTTGTTGTGGAGAATCTGTCGGGCTTTATCGACCTCTTCCGTGCCAATCATGACAGCCAGAACCGGTTTTGAGCTCTTTTTGGAGCTGGCGACGATTCCTTTTGCAAGCTGGCTGGGGTTGGCTGCTCCCTGGGGAGTGTAGATGACAATCACACCATCGACTTCGTCATCTTTCAGAACAGCGTCGATTGTGTTGGTATATCTTGCTTCGTCAGCGTCTCCGAGAATATCGATAGGATT
>CAYXEG010000009.1:32156-39616 GCA_964463875.1 uncultured Dehalococcoidales bacterium | reverse complement strand
CCTTGGTGAGCCGTTACCCCACCAACTAGCTAATCGGCCGCAAGCCCCTCCTTAAGTGCCCGAAGGCTTTAATAACAGTGCATTACCTCTGTTATCACATACGGTATTAGCCCCGGTTTCCCGGAGTTATCCCCTGCTTAAGGGCAGGTTACTTACGTGTTACTCACCCGTTTGCCACTAAACTGATAAATCAGAATCGTTCGACTTGCATGCATAAAGCACGCCGCCAGCGTTTATCCTGAGCCAGGATCAAACTCTCCGAAATATATTACTTCGAGTTCGCACAAAAATATGAGAAAATTAGAACCTTCCTCTCACTATCCAATTGTTAAGGTGCTTTGCGTACGTGACCGACACGTTATTGAAGTACGCAATAACTAATATATCCTATATCAATTCCCCTGTCAAGGTATTTTTTTTAGTTTTTTTAATATTCGATATCTCTCTCTGATATCACAACACCTGCGAACCGATTTCCTCAATGGGAACCAGTATTCCTACGATAGAGTCAGGGTTTTCCGAACCCTTGAACCTTTCATCGTACACTTCTATACCATACGAATTACCACCGAGCCATCTCTGCCGGTACCTTTCCGAATTATCGTACAGCCATTTCTCAATCGCCTCGTTACTGCTCCCATACCCTTTTGAAGGAACAATTACGAACTCAACATAAAGAGACGCAGGTAATTCTATAATCTGGTATTCGGAGGGAACAGCCCTGCCCGCAACACTCATCCCGACGAATACCTTACCCGGACCTTCTCCTCCCGGATACAGCCTGACTTCATAACCAGCTTTATCAACAGTATTTCCAAGCGGGCACACTTTCTCAAGTCTCATGTACGTTTCCCACACCGAACCAGTCTCTTCACCGGCACCCTGAACCCCGGCCAGTATCATTACCTTCCTCGAACATATTCTCGGTTTCATCTCTGACTCCATATAGCACCTCCATCGTCCTCTCACTATACGGCGAGATATATGACAACAGCGTGTCATATCAGGAATTACGATAATATTTGAGTGCTTTTCTCATTCTTGCAGCTACAATCTTCCGAATATGAGGAGGGTCCAGTACCTCGACGTAATGCCCGAACGACAGGATATAACCGTACACCCATTCATCTTCCGGGAAGGTGACCGTCACGTCATAGGTACCATCTTCATTCCTGGTAATATCTTCTTCTTCGTAATCATCGAAAACTCTGAACAGGTCCTCCGGCTGGAACCTGAGTTTCAACGTTACGGTATGCGCCTGTTCTGTTTCATTTACAAATTCCTTACTTTCATAGACATCCGGCTCTCTTCGTACAAAGCTCTTTCCGGTAACTTCGAGATTCTTCATCCGTGACAGCCTGAACATTCTCATTTCGTCTCTCAGCCGGCAATACCCGTTCAGATACCATGCCTGTCCCTTGAAACGCAACTGCATCGGCTCGACCGTCCGGTGAGTTCTGACCCCGCTGGCATTTAGGTAATCGAATTCAACCAGGGTATTTTTCAGTATCGCCTGTTTAATTTTCAACAGTTTGTTTTCGGCATTCGGTCCGCTGCCCCAGGGATTGTAATCGATATCGACCCATTCCGTTTTCAGTCCGGACTTGAACAGTCCGTTTAGTTTTTCCAGAGTTGACTCAATTTCCGGGTACTTGGTCGCCTGTAACGACTTCAGAGCAAGTAACAGACTTTCCCGTTCGTCGCTGCTGAGAACCGCCCTGCTTAGCGAATAATCCTCCATCAGGAAAATTCCTCCGCCTGTCCCTTTCGTGGTATAGACCGGTATTCCTGCGGTCGAAAGAATGTCAATATCCCGGTAAATTGTCCTCGTCGAAACACCGAACTTTTCAGCAAGTTCTCCAGCGGTGGTTTTTCCTTTATTAATGACTACCAACGCTATTTCAAGTAACCTGTTTATCTTCATTATATATACACCTGAAAATTTTTGCCTGCTTTGTTAATAGAACACCATTTTGTCATATTTCCCCTTCCCGTTTCAAATCGTCGTTTTTCACCTTTCGGAAAGAATCGTGGCCGGGGTACTTTTCAGACTTCCTGAAATCGTTATATAATAGAAATGTTGAAAAAAGCAGCAACAGGCTTGACATTTTATGTCAATGGTCACTATAATGTTTTGTTACTGCCGTTCTTGATTTTCAGCATGGTAATGGTACCATCCTAAAGGTTCATTATAACGCTGTAATTTTGGACTGTATTCTTTTCGATTCTCATTGTTTAACAACGTAATATGGTAAAATATGCCCGAGTGGCGCAATGGCAGCGCAACCGACTTGTAATCGGTAGGCTAGCGGGTTCGAATCCCCTCTCGGGCTAGTGTATCAGGGTAATTGCTGATACTTTTATGGAGAGGTGCCGGAGTGGTTAATCGGAACAGTCTGTAAAATTGTCGCCCTGACGGGCTTCGCAGGTTCGAATCCTGCCCTCTCCACCACCACGAAATTAACCGTCCATACTGGACAGTATATTATAGTAATCTGTATAATAGAGCGAGTTGCCCACATAGCTCAGCCGGCAGAGCGCATTCTTGGTAAGAATGAGGTCATCAGTTCGAATCTGATTGTGGGCTTATATTAAAGGGAGGACGAAATGGCAAAACAAAAATTTGAGCGTAATAAACCACATTGTAATGTAGGTACCATCGGTCACGTCGATCACGGAAAGACTACCCTTACCGCGGCGATTACTCTTTGTCTTTCAAAGAATAATCCGCATGTCAGCTTCCGTGCCTTCGACAGTATCGATAACGCTCCTGAAGAGAGAGAACGCGGCGTAACTATCGCTATCTCGCACGTTGAATACGAAACAGAAAAAAGACATTATGCCCATATTGACTGTCCCGGCCATGCTGACTTCATCAAGAACATGATTACCGGCGCAGCCCAGATGGATGGCGCCATCCTGCTGGTTGCAGCCGATGACGGTGTTATGCCTCAGACCAAGGAACACATCCTCCTGGCTCACCAGGTTGAAGTCCCCAAGGTTGTCGTTGCCTTGAACAAGGTTGACGTGATGGATGATCCGGAACTGCTCGAACTTGTCGAGATAGAAGTCAGAGAACTTCTTTCCGAATATGAATTTGACGGAGATAATGCCCCGATAGTACGATTGAGCGCCTTTAAAGCCCTTGAATGCGGTTGCGGCAAACGCGAATGCCAGTGGTGCGGACCCGTTCTGAAACTCATGGATACCGTTGATGAATATATACCCACTCCCGAAAGACCGAGGGATTTACCGTTCCTTATGCCTATCGAAGACGTCTTCAGCATTAAAGGCAGGGGTACCGTTCCGACCGGCCGAGTTGAACGAGGAATGGTTAAACCCGGTGATGAAATCGAAATCGTCGGTCTTCATCATGATACCCGTAAAGTTGTCGCAACAAGCCTTGAGATGTTCCATAAAATCCTCGACTACGGCGAGCCCGGCGATGCTGTCGGTATCCTTCTGAGAGGTGTCGACCGCGATGAAATCGAGAGAGGTCAGGTACTGGCTGCTCCCGGCTCGATTAAACCTCATACCGAGGCTGAAGCACAAGTCTACATCCTGAGTAAAGAAGAGGGCGGACGCCATACTCCTGTGTTTAACGGCTATAAACCCCAGTTCTATATCAGAACCACCGATGTGACCGGAGAAATCCAGTTACCTGAAGGTATTGAAATGGGTATGCCTGGTGATAACGTTAACATGAAAATAAAGCTGATTTACCCTGTCGCTCTCGAAATCGGTACCCGCTTCGCTATCCGCGAAGGCGGCAGAACGGTAGGCGCTGGTACCATCAGTAAGATTATCGTATAAGATATCGCTTTTTATTGAATTATTACGGGAGAAACTTTGATTTGCTGAAACGGCCTGAAGCCGTTTCAGCAATCATTTGAAAAGAAGATGGCAAAAAAGAAGACTGAAGCGAGAATACTCATCAACATGGCTTGCACGGAATGCAAGGAAAGAACGTATTCCACGCAGAAAAACAGGAGAAATGATTCGCAGCGATTGGAACTTAACAAGTATTGTCCCCGTTGTCGTTCGCATCAACTCCACAGAGAAGTCAGATAACCATTACGCACCCAACGTTTACTGACGGTTGCAGATAATAAGTCGGGATTGGTATTGTATAACTGATGACTATGAAACAAAAAAGCAGCGCTATCGTTAAAAACAAGAAACCGACATCCAAACCCAACTTTTTCAGTGACATTATCTCCGAAATGAAGAAGGTCACTTGGCTTTCTCGACGTGAGTTACTATATCTGACGGGGTTGGTACTGATTGTTACTGTTGCTATGGCTATCCTGCTTGGTGTTCTTGATTTCGGGTTCTCCAGGCTGGTAAACGATGTATTCGTCGGTGGATAACATATCGAAAAAAAGGCTGCTGACTGACAGCAGCCTGTATGATTTTGTAATATAGCATCAAGTGGAAGTATCCATGGTTAATAAAGAAGCAAACTGGTATGTAATCCATACCTACTCCGGACACGAAGACCGGGTAAAAAAGAATCTTGAACAGAGAATCAAGCTGATTGACTCCGGCGAGGAAATCAAAGAAGTGGTTGTTCCTACCGAAGAAGAAGTCGAAGTCCGGGCCGGACAGAAACGCACGGTTTCCAGAAAGATTCTTCCCGGATATGTTCTCGTCCAGATGACGATGAGTGACCAGAGTCTGAATATGGTCTTGAACACTCCGGGTGTCACCGGCTTCGTCGGCAGCGGTAATAACCCTGTCCCTCTCAAAGAAGCTGAGGTTAACCAGATACTGAAACAGATGGATACGGATACACCGAAAGTGAAAGTCGGCTTTAAGCAGGGTCAAAGTGTTCGGGTTACCGACGGACCATTCACCGATTTCGTCGGTATCGTCGATGAAATCAGCACTGAAAAAGGTAAAGTAAAAGTGCTGTTATCTCTTTTCGGACGTGAAACCCCCGTTGAACTTGACTTCCTGCAGGTTGAAAAGCTTTAAATTATACGATTTATTTAGCCAGGAGAGTGGAAATTGGCAAAAAAAATTCATGCGGTTATTAAGTTACAAATCCAGGCAGGTAAGGCTAATCCGGCCCCTCCGGTCGGCTCGGCTCTTGGCCAGCATGGTGTGAATATCATGCAGTTCTGCAAAGAGTACAACGAACGTACGTCATCGCTGGCAGGTTCGGTAATTCCGGCCGAAATAACCATTTTCGATGACAGGTCTTTTACTTTCATTACGAAAATGCCGCCGGCAGCTGATTTAATCAGAAAAGCCCTTAACCTCGACAAAGGTGCCGGTGACACCGGACGCAGAGTTGTAGGGAGACTTACCCGCCAGCAACTTCGCGAAATTGCCCAGATAAAAGCAAAAGACCTGAATGCAACAAGTATCGAAGGTGCAGAACACATTATTGCTGGTACCGCCAGAAGTATGGGAATTGAGGTAGAATAACAAAAATGGCAAAACATGGCAGAAAATACGAAGAAGCTGCGAAGCTGATTGATAAAACCAGGCTTTATTCTCCTGAAGAAGCTATTTCGCTGGCAAAGCAGATGGCCTATGCCAAATACGATGAAACCGTTGAAATCCACCTGAAGATGGGTCTTGACCCGCGTAACGCTACTCAGCAGGTTCGCGGCGTCACACTGCTCCCCTACGGGCTCGGTAAAGAAGTCCGGGTCCTTGTTTTCGCTCAGGGTGAAGCCGCCAAAATGGCTGAGGAGTCCGGTGCCGATTACGTTGGATCCGATGAACTCGTCAAGAAAATCGAAGAAGGCTGGATTGAGTTCGAAACCGCCATTGCTACCCAGGACATGATGGGCAAGGTCGGTAAACTCGGTAAAATACTCGGTCGCCGCGGCCTCATGCCGAACCCAAAATCAGGGACCGTCGTTCCTCCGAACGACGTTGCCAGAGCGGTTGGAGATGCCCGGAAAGGCCGGGTTGAATTCAAACTCGACCGAACGGCTATCATTCATCTGCCGCTTGGGAAAATCAGTTTCGATGAAAAGAAACTGCTGGATAATCTGACTGCGATTATTGAAGCTATCGTTAAAGCCAAACCGAGCGGAGCAAAAGGGCAGTATATTAAGTCCGCCTCGATTGCTACCTCGACCGGCCCCGGTATCAAACTTGACCTCAGGCCGACGCTTTCTCTCAGCGCTAGCTAAGATAATCTGAAAAACCGGTTTCAATATGAATTCTTCGGATAATCAGCAGTATCTGCTGATTATCCGTTTTTCAAAATACTATCGAAGGAGATGTATGTATGGAAGACGTCGCGATAGTTGGTGCCGGGCAAAGTGTCTTCTCCCGTAAATGCGGAGTCAATATCAGGGAACTTTGTTTCGATGCCTTCAAGGAAGCGATGGACGGCCTCGAAATCACTAATAAAGATATCGATGCTTCCATCACCTGCTCAGCCCCCGAGTATGACAAACAGAGAACCCCGTCAGGGCTGATTTCGGAATACCTCGAACTTACTCCCAAACCTGCTTTCTATGTCGAAACCGTCTGCTCATCCAGCACTACCGGCCTGCGTGTCGGATGGTCCCTCATCAAATCCGGTCTTCATAAAATAGTGGCTGTCATCGGAGTTCAGAAAATGTCCGAACTCTCCTCCCGGGATGCTGCCGAAAGAATGGGGCGGGGTGCCGATATTATGTGGGAATCACCCTTCGGCATAACCATGCCTTCCGGGTACGCTCTCTTTGCCCGGGCGCACATGGCAAAATACGGGACGACCGAAGAACAAATCGCAAAAATCCGGGTAAAAAATTCAAGCTACGGCGCAAAAAACCCGAAAGCCACGTATCGGAAAGAACTGACGCTGGAAGATATCATGGCATCAGCTCCGATAACTTCTCCCCTGAAAATGTACGATGCCTGCGCTAACGCTGACGGTTCTTCCTGTATCATTCTCGCCAGTGCTGATGTCGCCCGGAATATCTGCAAAACCCCGATATGGGTTGTTGGCATGGGTGCGGCTACCGATACGATGAGCATGTCGGGCAGAACGTCATTAACCGGCCTTTCCTGCGCTCAGGATGCATCGAAACAGGCCTACAAGATGGCCGGTATCGGACCGAACGATATCGACGTCGCTGAAGTCCATGACTGCTTCACCATTTCAGAACTGCTGGCCTACGAAGATCTGGGGTTCGCTGAACCAGGCAAAGGGTTCGAACTGGTTGAGGAAAAACAGACCTACCATGACGGGAAAATACCGGTAAACGTCGATGGCGGCCTTCTTTCCAAGGGCCATCCGATTGGCGCCACCGGAGGCTCGCAGGTACGCACCATCGTCCGCCAGCTCCGGGGAGAAGCAACCGAAGCCCAGGTCAAAAACGCTGAAATCGGCCTCGTTCACAACATCGGCGGCGTCGGGCAATACGGCAATGTGATAATTCTAAGGAGGTAGAATAATGGGTTTCGAAAACTTTGGGACAGTCAGTTTTACCACTGAAGCAAAGACCGTC
>CAYXEG010000009.1:0-32146 GCA_964463875.1 uncultured Dehalococcoidales bacterium | reverse complement strand
ACCTGGAACAGGGGAAGTTTATGACTACCCGATGTAAAAAATGCGGAACCGCCCATTTCCCTCCCAAGATGGACTGCCCGTCGTGCCTCGCAAGCGAAGCAGAATGGTTCGAAGTGGCGGAAAACGGAACCCTTGTCACCTGGACTACCGTTCATTACGGTCCTTCCGGTTTTGAAGACAAAGCTCCCTACACGCTGGCCGTAGCCGATTTCGATGGCGTCAGAGTATTCGGTCCGATGAGTCGGAGCCTCCCAATCGACGAAATTCGCCCGGGTATGGCAGTTAAGATATACCCGGTGAAAGACGGTGAAAAAATTGCCTACGAATTCAGGAGTTTATAACTTTCTGAGTTTTGTGCTATAATACCACTATATTCATCCCGAGACAGCGGGTGTCTTTTCAGACTTAATAGTGAACCTGCCGAGGATAAAACAGAAATAATCGTCGTAGAACGATTGTATCATTCTGAGATTAAGTCCTTGTGCGGTCGACACAGGGACTTTTTTTATTGGGCTTTTTTATAAGCAAAAAGGAGACTGAATATGGGTAGAGAAGAAAAGGCGAAAGTAATAGAAAGCCTGGAAGAAGAATTCAACAAATGTACCATCGGAATTCTTACCGACTACCGGGGTCTGACGACATCGCAGTTAACCGCCGTGCGCAGAAAAGTACAGGATTCCGGTGGTGACTACAAGGTCGTAAAGAATACCCTGGCCAGACTCGCCGTAACAAGGACAGGCAAAGAAGACCTGGCAGGCTCATTCGAGGGGCCGGTCGCGGTTGCGCTCGGTTATGATGATATCACCAGCCCGGCAAAAGCGCTCGCCGCCTTTATCAAGGAATCCAGAATCAATCTTGAAATTAAAGGTGGATTTGTCGGCAATAAAGTAATCACCCCTCAACAAATCGCTTCGTTGTCCACACTGCCTCCGCGAGAAGTGCTCATCGCGAAGGTTCTCGGTGGCATGAACAGTCCAATCGCAGGTCTTGTCAACGTCCTGTCAGGCCCCATCCGGGCATTAATGTATGTATTACAGGCACAAATGAAACAACTGGAGGAAAATTAGTATGGCAGATAAGAGTATCATCGAACAAATCAAAAGTATGACAGTTCTCGAACTGGCTGAGCTGGTAAAAGCTCTCGAAGAAGAATTCGGCGTAACCGCCGCAGCCCCGGTTGCAGTCGCCGCCGCAGGGCCCGCTGAAGCCGCCGGACCGGCTGAAGAAGTTGAAGAAAAAACAGAATTCAACGTTATCCTAAAAGCCATT
The DNA here is from genome assembly GCA_964463875.1 of uncultured Dehalococcoidales bacterium. GTDB lineage: Bacteria > Chloroflexota > Dehalococcoidia > Dehalococcoidales > UBA2162 > MGML01. The sequence goes on along the minus strand of CAYXEG010000009.1, from coordinate 30,877 downwards.
GGCGAAAACAAAATTGCCGTAATCCGTGTCGTCAGGGAACTTACCTCCCTCGGACTGAAAGAGTCCAAGGAACTGGTCGAGGGCGCTCCCCAGCCGGTCAAGGAAGGTATCAATAAAGACGAAGCGGCCGCAGCTAAAGCCAAACTTGAAGAAGCAGGAGCAACTGTCGAATTAACCTAGTTGCAAAGTACGCCATAAAAGGATATAGTTGGCTATAATTCCACTATTATCCGGAGGACGAAATGCCTCAAACTGATTTTTGGATACTTATGGTTATCGGAGGCTTGTTTGTCCTTATCGGCGTCGGTATCATGTTTCTCGGTAAACGGGAAGAAAAAAAATACTATAACTCAATATCCAGCCGTCCTGATGCCAGGGAATTTCTTGAGGGTTGGCCGAAGCGCCCTCAATTCGGTTCGCTGCAGGCAGGCGGCTGGATAGCTGTTTGTATCGGGCTTATCATCCTCATCATCGGCGGCGTCTTCAAAATCTGGGGATAAATTCAGACCTGTATGATTGTTCATACCCTGAGACGGAGGCTGCTCAGCTTGACAGTCAACAGGGGCTTTGTTACAATCAACCCAAGTATCCCAATCCGTTTTTCCTCGATATCATTGAAGGAGCCTCTGTATGTCTATCGATTACAAGAAGTCGAACAGGATTGCCGTTATCACCATCAACCGCCCCGAAGCCTACAACGCCATCAACGTTCAGACATGGAAAGAACTCAATGAAGCTCTCGTCAACCTCCGCGATGACCCGGAACTCTGGGTAGGCATTATCACCGGCAGCGGTGAAAAAGCCTTCTGTGCCGGAGCGGATGTCACAGAGACCCTCCCCTACATGAGAGAACATCACCAGCTCTACTGGCCTGCCGCCCCCCGCTACGGACTTGACCTCTACAAGCCACTGATTGCCGCGGTAAACGGAGTCGCCCTCGGCGGCGGTATGGAAATCGCCCTCGCCTGCGATATCAGGATTGCCAGCGAAAAATCACGTTTCGGACTTCCGGAAGTCAGCCTCGGCATTATGCCGGGCTGGGGTGGAACTCAACGGCTGCCCCGCTTTATTCCCTGGGCGAAAGCCGCCGAACTGCTCATGCTGGGAAAACCGTTCGATGCCCAGGAAGCCTGGCGTATCGGACTGGTGAATAAAGTAGTTCCTCCGGAAAAACTCATGGAGGAAGCAATGGCCTGGGCGGAAGCACTCTGTAAAGTCGGACCTTTGGGCGTCCGGGCAGCTAAAGAAGCGATGATTCGGGGTTACAGCATGCCTCTCGAAGACGGACTTCACCTCGAAGGTTCTTTCTTCGATTACCTTTTACACACGAAGGATTGCGAAGAAGGCTCGAAAGCTTTCCTTGAGAAAAGAACCCCGAACTTTAAAGCTGAATAGATAAATAATACAAGGAGTATAGCCGTTATGGAAATTAAAAAGGTAGGTATTCTTGGTTTTACCGGGCCTATGGGGCGAGGTATCGCCCAGGTATGCGCTCAATCCGGCTACGAAGTAGTTGGCTCTTCCCGCAGTGATGACCGGGCAGCAAAAGCAATCGACACCATTGATAAAGCCCTTTCCCGAAGTGTCGAACGGGGCAGGATGTCCAGGGAGGATAAAGATGCGGCCATTGCCCGGATTAAAGGAACAGCAACAACCGCTGATTTCGCCGACTGCGACCTCGTTATTGAAGCTGCCGCAGAAAAACTCGAAGTTAAGAAGGAAGCGTTCGCCGAACTCGATAAAATTTGTAAGAAAGACGCAATTCTTGCCAGTAATACCTCGGTTCTGCCTCTGGTAGAAATGGCTGTCGTCACCGGGCGCCAGGATAAGGTTATCGGGCTTCATTTCTTTAACCCGGTTTCGGCAATGAAACTGGTCGAGATAGTCAAGCCCATTACAGTCAGCAAAGAAACAGCTGATGTCTGTGAAAAATTTATTACCTCGCTCGGGAAGACCGTCGTTTCCCTACCCGATACCCCTGGTTTTGTGGTAAACCGCCTAGCTGTCGGCTTCATTCTGAACGCGATTACCCTGCTGGAAAACGGTGTCGCCAGTAAAGAAGATATCGATACTGCCATTAAACTCGGCTTGAACCATCCGATGGGACCCCTGGAGCTTGCCGACCTCATCGGTAACGATATCGTTCTCGATATGGCTGACGGCATCTACGCTACCCTTAAGGAACAGCGCTATATCGCTCCCAACCTGCTGCGCAGAATGGTCGCAGCCGGCTGGCTGGGACAAAAAACGAAAAAAGGCTTCTACGATTACAATAAATAATTAAGCTATCAGGTAAAGGAGTATACAATGGGAGATGCGGTTATAGTCAGCGGCGTTCGAACTGCTATCGGAAATTACGGCGGTTCGTTACAGGATGCTCCGGCAACTCAGCTTGGAAGCATCGTCATCAAGGAATCCCTGAAAAAAATCGGTCTTAAGCCCTCGGTTTCAGCCGGAATATTGGACTTCGCACCTAAAGCATTGAAAGCAGACGGCGTTATCGAACTCGAGAAGAAGTACGCGGACTGGGATGCCAACGCTAAAGCGGTAGACGTCGATGAAGTTATCATGGGAAATGTCGTCCAGGCAGGACAGGGGCAGAATGTCGCCCGCCAGGCAATGATATATGCCGGCTTACCGAAAGAAATAAACGCTTTCACGGTAAATAAAGTGTGCGCCTCCGGCATGAAATCGGTCGCACTGGCAGCCCAGTCAATTAAAGCCGGCGACGCTGAGGTTGTTATCGCCGGCGGCATGGAAAACATGAGCCAGATTCCCTATTACCTGCCTTCCGCCAGATGGGGAGCAAGGATGAATAATGTACCCCTCATCGACGGCATGGTGCATGACGGACTTTGGGAAAAATTCTATGATTATCACATGGGCATTACCTCCGAAAATATCGCCGTCAGATACGGCATCACCCGGGAAGAACAGGACCGGTTCGCTCTTGAAAGTAACAACCGGGCGATAGCAGCCATAAAGTCCGGCGTATTTGCCGAAGAAATCGTCCCTGTCGAAATCACCGTCAAACGGGAAAAAGTAAAGTTCGTCATTGACGAACACCCCAGGGAAACCTCGATGGAAGCCCTCGGCAAACTTCGCCCTGCATTCAGGCCCGACGGAGGGGTTACCGCCGGAAACGCTTCGGCTATCACCGATGCCGCGGCTGCCCTGGTTGTCATGTCGGAAGAAAAAGCGAAAGAACTCGGACTCACTCCTCTCGCTAAAGTCCGCTCGTACGCTGCCGGCGGCGTCGACCCTGCCTATATGGGACTCGGTGTTATCCCGGCAACGAAGAAAGCCCTGAAGCTCGCTGGCCTTAGCCTGCAGGACATTGATTACATCGAACTCAATGAAGCTTTTGCCTCTCAATCGCTCGGTGTCATTCGCGAACTGGATATCGACCTCAATAAGACGAATATTCTCGGCGGCGGTATTTCCCTTGGCCATCCAATCGGATGTTCCGGCGCCAGAATTATCGTCACTCTGATTCATGAGATGGTTAGAAAGAACCATCGCTATGGTCTTGCCACCCTCTGCATCGGCGGCGGACAGGGCATGGCTATCATCCTAGAGAGATAACCTCCCCGGTAACCTGTTTTCTTAACGTAACGGACGGGGACGAAACAAGTTTCATCCCCGTCCTGAATAATTGTACCTTTCGGGCAACCTTTCAGCCTCATCCTGTTCAGCTCCGGATGGGAAAAGAAAATGCACCTCAATTATCTTCACTGGAGTAACGACGTATGGCGCATATCGACATTATAGGGCATCAACTCGCCGACCTCCTGAAAAAACACAAAGCTGACTATATCGAAGTCCATCTCGAAGAAACAGAATCCAGCCGAATCATTTATCGGGGCAGAACTCTTGAATCAGTCAACAAAGGCACCAGTGTCGGTGGCAATATCAGGGCGCTGGTCAACGGTGGCTGGGGATTCGTCAGTTTCAACAGCCTCAATAATATTCCGGACCAACTCGAATCGGCCGTCAGCCAGGCTCATTTTGTCAGCAGCAACAGCAGCCGGCTCGCAGAGGTAAAATCGGTTGTTGACAACGTTCCGGCATCAGGGACAAATCCTGTTTCAATTCCTCTCGCTGAGAAGAAAGAGGTACTCGACTCATATAATGAAATCATCTGGTCGACACCCGGAATTCAGACCTCCACTATCGGGTATGGCGACAGTAGTAAAAAATCGATTTTTTTCAACACAGCCGGCAGTTATATCGAACAGGAAAGAATGGATGTCACGCTTCGCCTGAATGCCGTGGCATCCGATGGGAATGAGGTCCAGCAGGTCGGCCACAGCCTCGGCAGTAAAGGCAACTTTTCGTCGATTAAAGGACTCGATTCCCTGGTTAAAGAAATGTCTGAACGAGCCGTGGCGATGCTCGCGGCAGAACAGGTAAAGGGCGACCGGTATACAGTCGTTCTCGATCCCATCCTCGCCGGTGTCTTTGTCCATGAAGCGTTCGGCCATTTGTCCGAAGCAGACTTTGTCTACGAAAATCCCCAGCTTACCGAAGTTATGTCTCTCGGTAAGGAATTCGGTCGGCCGGAACTGAATATTATCGATTCAGCCACTATGCCGAATCTACGAGGTAGTTTTAAGTATGACGATGAAGGTGTCTCCGCTTCGAAAACTTACCTCATTAAAGAAGGCAAACTGGTCGGCAGGCTCCATTCCCGGGAAACCGCCGCGAAGATGAATGAAGAACCTACCGGCAACGCCCGCGCTATAAACTACCGGTTCCCTCCCATCGTACGCATGACGAATACCTATATCGAACCCGGGAATACCTCATTCTCGGATATGATAAGCGATATAAAGGAAGGTCTTTATGTAAAAAACTGGTACGGTGGCACGACCAGCATGGAAATGTTTACTTTCTCCGGAGGAGAAACGTACATGATTCGTAACGGGCAGATTGCCGAAATAATGAGACCGGTTGTTCTCACTGGTAACGTTTTCGAAACTTTAATGAATATTGATGCTATCGGCAACGACCTCGAAATGAATCAGGGCGGAGGCTGCGGAAAAGCCGGGCAGTCACCTTTACCCGTTTCGAACGGCAGCCCGCACATCAGGATACAGAACTGCCTGATTGGAGGTAAATAGGTGGAAAGAATCCTTAACGAAGCTGCGAAATTAGCCGAACAGGCGGAGGTATACTGCGTCGTTTCAGAAGAAACTCCCGTACAATTCGAGGCGAACAGGCTCAAGCATGTTCAAAGTAAACAAAGCACCAGCGTCGCTCTCCGGGTTATCAAAGACGGGAAAATCGGCTACGCCACCGCGACGAACCTTAAAGAATACAAGAAAATTGTCAGTTCGGCTATTGAAACAGCCGAGTTCGGCATGAAAGCGTCATTCGATTTTCCGGGAGCCTCGGACTACCCCCAAGTGAAAACCTACGATGCAGCAACCAGAAAATTATCCGTCGGGGATATGGCGGAACTCGGCACCCGGCTGATTGATGCCGTACGACAGGACACCCCGGAATTACAGTGTGAAGCAGGCGTCAGTAAAGTGACGGTCAACGTCCGTTTGTTGAACTCGAACGGTGGTAAAACCGAGCACCGCCACAGTATTTTCGGTATCAGCATCGAAGGCCAGTTGATTCGCGGTACCGATATGCTCTTTGTCGGAGATTCCCAGGATTCGTGTCATCCCATTACAGATATCTCCGGAATCACCGATGTCGTCCTCCAGCAACTCGAATTCTCCCGCAACCAGGCAATCGTAAAAACCGGTGAAATGCCGGTAATCTTCACCCCGCGAGGAATCGCCAGCGCTCTTGTTTACCCCCTGATGGCAGGCTTCAGCGGAAAAATCGTACTCGAAGGGTCGTCGCCTGTTGGTAATAAAATCGGCCAGCAGATACTGGACGCACACTTCTGTCTTTATGACGACCCGCTTCTTGACTACTGCCCGGCGAGCCGTCCCTGCGATGACGAAGGTGTTCCCAGTCAGCGCATTCCCCTTGTGGAAAACGGTGTCGTCTCTAATTTCCTCTACGACCTCCAGACAGCCGCTCTGGCCGGTACGAAAAGTACCGGCAGCGGAGACAGGCAGGGAGGTCCTCCCTCGCCTTCTCCCAGCGCCTTCATTATTGCCCCCGGAACAACCACATTCGATGATATGATAGCGGACATCAAGGAAGGGCTGATAGTCGAATACCTGATGGGCGCCAGCCAGGGAAACGTCCTCGGTGGTGATTTCAGCGGTAATGTTCTTCTCGGTTACAAGATAGAAAACGGGAAAGTCGCCGGCAGAGTGAAAGACACCATGGTCTCGGGGAATGTTTACAAGGCATTGAAAAACATCGGAGCCATCGGCTGCGAAAGTACCTGGGTCGGCGGCAATCTCCGAACACCCCCGATATTCTTTCCGGATATCTCGGTAGCCGGTAAATAGTTCTGTTTTTTGTCCCTGCTGCTAAAACATTCGCGGCAGGGATTCGTTTTTTCATTTTCGGATGGGCACACTGTCCATTATCGGTACATTTGGCATATAATATCAGTAGAGGGAAGTACACGACAAAGGTATTGAATAAATGAGTGATTCTGTTAAAATTTTTGCCCGTCCGAAGCTGAAATCTCCGAACCTTATTGCTGCCTGGCCGGGTATCGGACACGTATCGATTCTGGTAGCTGCCTACCTGGAAAAGAAACTTGAGTTCAAGAAACTCGGAGAGATAAAAGCACCTCATTTCTTCGACCCGACCGGTGTCGCTGTGAGGAATAACGTTGTCGAAGCCCCGCAATTCCCTCAAAGCACCTTTTCCTACTGGAAGAATCCGGGTAACGGCAGCGATATCATCCTCTTTATCGGTGAAGACCAGCCGGCTTCAGCCAGTTATGAACTTGCCAACTGCATCCTCGATGTCGGTGAACGATTCGGAGTAAAAAGGATTTACACCTGTGCCGCCGCCATAACCAAGATACACCACTCGGAACAATCAAGAGTCTGGGGAGTAGCGACGGTTCCCGACCTTATCGGCGAATTACAGAAATTCGATTTGGTACACAGCGGTAATCTTCAGATTTCCGGGCTGAACGGTCTGCTGCTCGGCGTCGCCAAGGAAAGACATATCGATGGTATCTGCCTTCTCGGTGAAGTACCGATGTACACCACTAGGATGCAAAACCCGATGGCCGCCCTTGCTATTCTCGGCGTCTTGCCTGAAATGCTGGGAATAAAAGTCGATACCTTCGAACTTTCTCAGATTGCCAATGAATCGAAGGTGAAAATGAAGCAGCTCGCCGCGGAGGCGATGGGTGAATACATTGACTTATTCACCGAACCTATCTGGGAACAGGGGCAGGAAGACGACTACGAAGAGGATGACGATTACTACCCTGAGGATGAGAACTAGCACGTGGATACACCGATTTCAGAAACGGCCAGAAATGCAATAGAAGCGTTATCAAACGACGATGACTTGTCCGGCATCATCCTTGCCGGGTTGTCCAACCTCACCCGGACTGAACTTGAACTCTTCCGTACCAGGTGGCCGGACATCGATGATGACCGTCGTATCCAGGCACTCAGCCGACTGGTCGAACTGGCGGAAAACAACGTCGAATACAACTTCGACAGTATTTTCCGGTATGCCTTAAAAGACAGCAACGAGGATGTCCGTTACCTGGCTATCGAAGGCCTGTGGGAAAACGAGCAGACATCCCTGATTGACTCGTTCATTGAACTCCTCGAATCCGATGAATCGGACAGAGTCCAGGCAGCCGCGGCCGTTGCCCTGGGGAAATTTGCGGTGATGGCCGAGTTGAAAAAACTGCGGCCTCAAAGCGCCGAAAAGGTCATTGAAGCCCTGCTTGGCGCCGTCGATGACAGGAACAAATCGGTTGAAGTTACCCGAAGGGTCATCGAATCCGCTGCTCCCCTGAACATACCTGACGTGAAGGAAGCCATCCGGGAAGCCTATGAAAGCGGCAATCCGGATTTGAAAATCAGTGCTATTTACTCCATGGGGAAAAGTTGTGACCTTTCCTGGATTTCAGTTCTCCTCGGCGAGCTGCGAAACGAAGAACCCGAATTTCGATACGAAGCAGCCACCGCCTGCGGCGAACTGGAGGATGAAGAATCGGTACCGGCGCTCATCGAACTGACCCATGACAGCGATATCGAAGTTTGCCTCGCGTCAATCCAAGCACTCGGTAAAATCGGTAGTCTGGCGGCGAAAAAATGCATCGAATACTATCTGGAAAGTAGTAATCAGGCTGTTCGGGAAGCGGCAGAAGAAGCTGCCGGATATTTCGATGCCTCAGATGACCTGATGACACATAATTCCTAAATTATGATAAACGGGAAAAAAATAGTATTACGAGAAAAACGAACTGATGACGCCTGGGAAGACTACGCCTGGGAAATTGACCCCGAGCTTTCCCGGCTCGATGCTGCACCTGTCCTGAAAATGTCCTATGCTGACTACCTCGAGGAATACACGAGTGAGTTGATGTACCTCTACTCGGGAGGCATACGTTTCGCTATCGATGATCTCGAGGGAAATCACATCGGCAACTGCTCGTACTATAATTACGACGAAACCCGGGGCGAAACTGAACTCGGTATCATGATTGGCAACCGTGATTACTGGAATAACGGTTACGGTACGGACACGATTACAACGCTGGTCGACTATGTCTTCACCACGACAAAACTTAATCGTATCTATCTTAAAACTCTCAACTGGAATGACCGTGCTCAGGCCTGCTTCAGGAAATGCGGCTTTCAACGGTACGGCGAGTCAAGCCGGGGTGGCTATGACTTCATTCTCATGGAAATCCGTCGTTCCGAATGGGAAAGTTCCCGTTCAGGGAAAGCACAGTCAGCCGACTGACATTCGTCAATCCGCTGCTTTATATCGATAATACTCGTATGCATTCCTGAGAGCTTGCGCTCCCCGTTCAATCGAAGGAAACGCCGGAATGCCTTTTTCCTGGAACAGGCGCATCGCCTCAATCGAACCCTGCATTTCTTCCGAGGTGGAATAAGAGACTATCGCCATGACCGGCTTCGATGATTTGCTCCTGATATCAGCCATCGTGTCGATATCAAGTTTCGGTGTCTCGGTCATCCCCCAGCGTGCACCGGTCAGGAGTACCAGATTATCGATGTGTTCGTCCCTGTCCAGAATTTCCATAATCTGAGGTATTTTATTGCGGGGCTGGCTGCCGGTATCGATGGGATTCCGATATCCCGCCCCGATGACGGTAAGAAACGTTCCCAGTTCCCAGTAGGACTTCTGGCTCAGTTCCGGGGAATAAAGTCCGGCAGCGGCAAACCCATCAGCGATAGCTACGGACTGTCCACCCGAACCACCGGCAATCCCGACATTCCTTCCCCTGACTTCCGGGAGATACAACAGCGCTTTAATCGTATCTACCAGTTCCTCCATAGTGGAAACACTCACCGCCCCGCACTGCCGAATAGCCGCATCCCAAATATCGTTTGGTACTGCCATCGAACCGGTATGCGATGAGATAGCTCTGCCGCCCTCTTCAGACCTGCCGCCTTTCCAGATAACGACCGGTTTCACCGCAGCGACCTTTTTTAAAACGTCCATAAATCGCCGGCCATCTCTCACACCTTCAAGGTACATGCCAATTATCTTAATCTCCGGGTCCTGGCAGAAATACTCCAGGAATTCCGGCGAATCCAATACGACGCCGTTACCGAAACTGACCGCCTTACAATACCCTACCCCGTGCAAATGGGCCTGCTGGCCGATGGTCGTGGTGTGTGTCCCGCTTTGTGAAATGATGCCCACCGGGGCAAACGGGCCCTTGGTATCCCAGACAATCTGTCCTAGATTTATCTTCGGATTATAAATTCCCATACAGTTTGGACCAATGAGGTGGAAATTCGCTGCTGCGGCAATGTCCGTTAATTCCTTTTCCAGATTCCTGCCTTCCTCAGTGCCGGTTTCCGAAAACCCTGCCGTAAAGAAGTGAGCCGCCGCTACATCTTTGGCGATGCAATCTCTGAGTACCGGTATCGCTGCTCCGCGGGGTGCTGACATGATAACCAGGTCGACCGGTTCAGGTATATCTCTTACACTGAGGTAATTAGTTACCCCGGCAGCTTCGATATCCTTGATTGTTTCCGGATTAACCTGGACGGAATACAGCTTTCCCTGGAAATTTTTCTGGTCGCGCAACCACAGCCATCGCGGATTACCCCCGACAACGACAAGGCATTTCGGATTGAAGGCCCTGTCCAGCTTCGAAAAATCTACGTTCATTCGGTACCTCTCCTGCACGTGGAATATAGCAAAGTCTACTTTTCCGAGATAGAAGCTGTCAAGAGTAAACAAAAAATAGTTTTTACAAAAAAATCCCTGTTGTATTGTATGGCCACCGGTTATTTCGGGCGGATATCGTCGTTCGCCAGATTCGGCTCCAGCGCCAGCTTATCCATCTCTACCTGCACGGGAACAGGATAATCCCCGGTAAAACAGGCCAGACAAAATGTCTCTTTCGGTAGACTGATTGATTTGATAAGACCTTCGACACTCATATAACCAAGCGAATCAGCTCCGATGAAATCCTTAATAAGAGAAATCGATTTCCGGGCGGCAATTAACTCGGAACGGGTTGCCATATCCACTCCGAAGAAACAGGGATATTTGATAGGAGGAGCACAAATCCTCATGTGGACTTCTTTTGCTCCTGCTCGTTTGAGAAGATTAATGACTTTCGGCGTGGTTGTTCCCCGCACAATGCTGTCATCGACCAGGACAACCCGCCGCCCTTTCAGAACTTCCCACAACGGATTAAATTTCAGCTGGACACCAAGATCCCGTAACCGCTGGTCCGGCTCGATGAAAGTTCTGCCGACATACCGGTTTTTTATCAGTCCTTCTGCCAGCGGAAGTCCCGACCGGTAGGCATAACCGGTAGCTGCAGGGAGGGCTGAATCCGGCACACCGATGACCAGGTCGGCATCAACCGGATGTTCGTCGGCAAGCACCGCTCCCATGTTCTGCCTCGCCTGGTATAAAAGCCGCCCGTTTATCCGGCTGTCCAGCCGGGCAAAATAGATGAACTCGAAGACGCAGAGAGCGCTCCTGCCGGATGGCTCCGGGTATTCATGCATGCCGTTCTCATCAACCGATATTATTTCCCCCGGGGCAACTTCCCTGATAAAGTCGGCTCCGATGTGGTCGAGAGCACACGTCTCGGAAGCAAAAACGTAACCGTTCCCGTTCAGTTTACCGAGACATAACGGCCTGACACCGAGGGGGTCGCGGACAGCGAGCAGGTTGTGTGCTGTCAGAATCGTCAGCGAATAAGCTCCCTGTAAACGCCGCATCGCATACCTGATTTTTTCAACCCAGTCGTTACCGGGCGCCGATATGATGAGGTTGGCGATTACCTCGGTATCCGTCGAAGAATGAAACTCGTAGCCGATTTCCATCAGTGATTTCTTGATGTGCTCAGCGTTCACGATATTGCCGTTATGGGCGACAGCAATTGTGTACTCCCCTTCACCGACGATAATCGGCTGGCAGTTGTAGACTTTACTTGAACCAGTCGTTGAATACCGGGTGTGGCCGATAGCGATATGCCCGAATAATTGGCCGAGTGATTCCTCATCGAAGACTTGGGAGACGAGTCCCATGTTTCCGTGAAAACGAATCGTCTGGCCGTCAGACGCGGCGATTCCGGCGCTTTCCTGGCCGCGATGCTGGAGAGTAAACAATGAAAAGAAGGTAATACGGGCTACATCTTCTCCCGGAGCATATATGCCGGCTACCGCGCAGCATTCATGCAAGTCCTCGTGCATATCCTTCCTTTTCAGCCCGTAGTTTACCTGTTCAATTTCATTATAGAGTAAGGTAAAATATCCGGTCAATCAAACCAATGCTCGTCGGAAATACAGAGAAGCGCGATATATTATGCCAATTTTAACCGGACAAGGAATTCTTTGTTCCCGGAGGCACCTTTCACCGGTGATGTAATCAGCCCTTTCAATCGAAAACCATTCGAAATCAACCACGCGATGAACCTTGCCAGGACTTTCGAATGAACGGCAGGATTCCTTATGACTCCCCCCTTCGCCACTTCCCCCCGTTTTGCCTCGAATTGAGGTTTCACCAAAACAATGATATCTCCCCTGTCATTGAGCATGTTAGAAACCGGAGGCAGTATCTTCTCGAGAGATATAAATGAAACGTCAATGACAATTATGTCAACCTTTTCCGGTAACTCTATCGGATACCGGGCGTTGACTCGCTCCATCACCACTACCCGATTGTCTTTCCGTAATCGGTAATCGAGCTGACCGTAACCGACATCGATTGCGTACACTCGCTCAGTTCCCCTTTTCAACAGACAGTCGGTGAACCCGCCGGTCGATGCTCCGATATCGGCTGCAACCTTCCCGGTAACATCGATACCGAATCTATCCAGGGCATGATCGAGCTTCAAACCTCCCCGCCCGACGAATACCGGCGAATCAACCAGGATAATCTCCGAACTCTCGTTGACCATCATCCCGGCTTTCTGAACAGGGGTACCGTTTACCCGGACGTCACCTGCCATTATCAACGCCTGGGCTTTTGCCCGGCTTTCAACCAGGCCTCTTTCGACGATGAGGGTATCGATGCGTTTTTTTACCAGGTTTTCCTTCTTTTCCCGATAATGTTAATTATCGTAGAGATGCCCGTACCGGACATCGAGGGCAGTACCATTGCCGGTATATTCATATTTTTTCATGACGTCCTCTTTCAGCTCGCTGCCAAGGCCCGGCCCTGTCGGAGGTATAATATAGCCCTCCTCCCAGCGAATTGGCACAGTCATGATTTCAGCGTAAAAATCACCCATGGTAATAATACTTTCCTGTATCAGGAAATTCGGACTGCAGGTATCGATATGGATGTTCGCCAGGAATTCGACTGGCCCGGCGTAAAAGTGCGGAGCTATCTGGGCGTAGTAGGCTTCCGCCATGCCGGCAATCTTCTTAGCCTCTAATATACCTCCCACCCTGCCCAGGGGAAACTGGAGTATCTGGGCAGCCTGTTTCTGCAGGAGTTCCCTGAACTCATACTTCGTAGAAAGCCGCTCACCGGTGGCAATAGGTATACTGGTATGTTGTGCCACTCTTGCCATTTCATCCCTGTTCTCGGGCGGTACAGGTTCTTCCAGCCACATCGGGTCGTACTTCTCAAGCCGCTTCGCCAGGCGGATAGCGCTCGAGGTCGTCATTTCCCCATGAGTTCCGATTAACAGGTCGCATTTGTCGCCAACCGCTTCCCGTACCGCCCGGGCAACTGCTTCCGCGTTCTCCAGGCGCTTCATCGAGAGCTGGTACGGTGCCTGTACCGTAACCGGCTCGACCGGGTCGAACTTCAGAGCGGTGAATCCCATCTTCACGTAAAAGGCGGCTCGTTCGGCGGCAACATCGGGAATCGTCTGGGCACTCCTTCTCTCTGGAGGCGCGTCGGGTGCCGGCATGATGTAAGTATAACTCCGTAATTTTTCGTGGTACCTACCACCCAGCAGATTGTAAATCGGCTGGTCGAGGGCTTTCCCGATGATATCCCAGCAGGCTATTTCCAAGCCGCTGATGATACCCATCTTTGTCGTATCAGGGTGCTGATCGAAGCCGCTGGCATAAATATTTCGCCACATCGTTTCTATCTGGAAGGGGTCGGTTCCGATAACGAATCTTTCCGCAACTGACCGGATGAGCTGCAAGGTAATCTGAGGATTGAACGGAACGTCATACGCTTCACCGATACCTTCGATACCATTATCAGTAATCAGCTTGACGAACACCCAGTTTCTTCCTCCCGGTCCGTGAGGGTCAACAACATACGTCTTGATATCGGTAATCTTCATTCTGCTCTCCTGTGTTTGAATTCATCCGATTAGGATGGCTTTAAATTCTATTGAGAAAGTGGCTGCTATGCCGGCATCTTATCGTTCGACATGGCATCTTTCATGAATTTGAAAATGAAATCGGAATACTTCTGAAGAGAAACGCGGCCGGTCGAAGAAAACCACATCCGGCTCCTGATGAGGGCTGAGGATATCGTATAGACAGCCAGTTTCACATCTATATCCCGGAAATACCCCTGGTTGATGCCGTCGTTGATTATTTTTTCAAGGATGTCATCATGCTGGTGGCGCAACTCGACAACCTTTTTCAGGTGGGCTTTATTCAGATTCTTCAACTCGGAGTCGATAAGCATCCCCTGAAGCCGGTGCTCGCCAAGGTGGACTTTCACCTCGGTATCGATGAATTGCTTCAGTCGTTCCACGGGGTTCATTGTTGTATTGTCCTTCAGCGGTAATGTTTCGCTGACGAGTCTGTCAAGTTCCACCCGAAGCATTTCGTAAAGTATTTCTTCCTTGTTTTTGTAGTAGTAGTAAATGTTGCTGGCTTCAAACCCGCACGAGGTGGCAATGTCTTTCAGACTCGTTCCCTCATACCCCTTTTCCCAGAACAGCTTCCGGGCGATTTCGAGTATCTCCTCTTTCTGAACCTGAAACTTATTCTTTTTCATCGGATTGATTGTATCAGTATAAGTATCAGATTATCAACACTATTTGTTCTAAATCGCGAATACAAATATACCGTTACCCTGTTTTCCGGTAATTATTTAATCTTGTTATATTTTTTTAATCATGTTATAATTTTTTATAGATAGTAAAATCAGAGAGGGATGAATAATGACGACCCGAAAAAAAATATTTTACGGCTGGTGGGTTCTGGTTGCTCTCGTCGTCGTCGGCGCTCTCGGACCGATGACCCGCTACAGCATCCCGGCTTTTTTCCCGATTCTTGCCGAAGAATTCGGCTGGTCGCGTTCTCTGATTGGCACGGCTCAAAGCATCTCTCTCTGGGTGTATTCATTCTTTTCTATCCTCACCGGCCTTATGATAGACCGGATTGGCGGAAGAAAAACCATCCTGATTGGCGGCGCTGTCTGCCTGGTCGGCTGGCTGCTGCTGTCGTCGATGGATTCGGTTTGGCAACTCTTCCTTTATTATGGTTTCGTTATGGGTGTCGCCATCAGTTTTACTCATCTCGTCTGTGTTCAGGCTGTTTCGCGGAAATGGTTCATTTCCCGTGGCGGACTGGCAGGTGGCATTGTCGGCTCGGCTTTCGCCGCCGGCACATCGGTATTCAGCCCGCTCCTGACATCGCTGGCTTCTGAATTCGGCTGGCGAGCCATCTCGATGGTAACCGGTATTGTTTCAAGTGTCGTCATCATCGCCCTTGCTTATTTCGTTATCCGGGATACCCCGGAATCAATCGGCCTCCACCCTGACGGGAAACAGATGGAAATCACCGAACCGAAAACAGCCGGTAAGGGAGATAACCGGGAACTGTTCAAGGCGTTGAAAACACGAAACTTCTGGCTTCTCTTCATTTCCTACAGCCTGACCGGTATCGTTTTTAACGGAATCATGGGGCATCTTGTCGTCTGGGGTGTCGATTTAGGCAGTACCGCTGCCGCAGCCGGTATATTCATTACCCTGTTCAACGGGCCGTCTATAGCCGCAAGAGTGCTGGGAGGCGCAATGGGCGACCGATTTGGAAAAAAGAAGATTCTGATAGTCGGCACAACATTATCTCTCGGTGTTGTTCTCGCCGGATTACTCGGTATCTCTTCACCGGTAACGCTGGCTGTTTTTACCGTCGTTCTGGGGCTTGCTGCCGGATTCGCCAATACCCTGTTCGCTCCCTATCTGGGTGATCTTTACGGAAGAAAAAATGTTGGCTCGCTGTTCGGTATCCTGACGCTTGGCTGGGGACTTATCGGAGGCGTCGGGCCGTTACTCTGGGGGTGGGTTTATGACTGGACCGGCAGTTATACGAGTGCCCTCGTCCTTTCATCCGTCTGTTATGCAGCAGCTCTCCTCATAACACTCTTCGTGCGTCCGTCTCTTGCTACGAACAGGATAAGCGTCCGATTTGAGAACCCGCCGGAAGAATCCGATATTCGTATCAGTGTCCGATAAACCGTTATATACACGGCGCAACCGAAAGGATTTCTGATTTCTTCCTGTATCCGCTTCAAGGTTCTCGCCTGTATCTTCAGTAGTCCAGTCATTGAATACCCGGAGGTATTCAGGTATAATCAAATCGTTACTGATTATTCCGGATTTCTTCATAACCTCGGAGTCGAAGGATTACATGCACGAACTCAGTATCACGCAGAATATTCTCTCAATCACGCTCGATAATGCGCGAAAAGCGGAAGCCTCGAAGGTATCAAGAGTTAATGTCGTCATCGGAGAGATGTCGGGCATTGTCGGTGACTGTGTCGATTTCTACTTTAAAATAATCAGCAGGAACACGCCTGCTGCTGAAGCAGAACTGGCAATCACGAACATTCCGACCCTGTTGAAGTGCCGAGCTTGCGCCAATGAATATCCCGCGAGTGAAAACAACTGGACATGTCCGGAATGCGAAAAGAAAGATTTCGAAATAATCGCCGGGCGTGACCTTTATATAGAAAGTATCGAGGTGGAGTAATGGCAATAAAAGTTATCCGGGTGCAGGAAGATATTTTACGGGCAAACGATGAAATCGCCAAACAGAATGAACATTTACTGAAAGAAAAAGGCGTGGTGATGATTAATGTTATGTCATCTCCCGGCGCCGGTAAAACGACAACTCTGCTGAAAACAATCGAGAAAATGAGAAACAAGACAAGAATCGGCGTCATCGAAGGCGATGTCGCCTCCACTGTCGATTCGGAGAAAATCGCCAAAGAGTCAATCCCCGTTATCCAGATTAACACTGCCGGAGGCTGTCACCTCGACGCCAACATGCTCGAACACGCCCTTCAGGATATGCCGCTCGATGACATCGACCTCCTGTTTATCGAAAACGTCGGTAACCTCATCTGCCCGGCTGGTTTTGCTCTCGGAGAAAAACAGAACATAATGATTTGCAGCACTCCCGAAGGGCACGATAAACCGTACAAATACCCGAACATGTTTACCCAGGTATCCGTCGTTCTGGTCAACAAAATGGACATTGCCCCCCTGCTGGATTTCGATATGGAGGAGTTTCAATCCGCCGTCAAAGGCCTTAATCCCAATGCTCTGATAATCCCGATTTCAGCTAAAACCGGCGAAGGTATGGATGAATTCTGTAAATGGCTGGAGGGTTTACTGAAGTAGTATTTTCCCTCAGTATTGAAAGAGCCTCGATTTCATCGGGGCTTTTTTTCTTTCTATATTTCGTGTACTATTTTACTGCTATCCCATGGCTATGAAATGATGATTATGAACGATAATCCGAACGCCATCGAGTGGTTGCTGGAAAAAGAAAACCCCTCCGTCCGGTACCGGACATTGAGGGAATTACTCGACCTACCGGAAACCGATTCCGAAGTCATGGAAGCAAAAGAACTGATTCTCTCCGGTAAGGATGTTACCAGGATTCTAAACCTGATGCACCCGGACGGCTACTGGCTGGTGAAAAACCGGTCAAAGGGCGGGTACGTAGGTGATGGTGTCGAATACAGCGATTATAATACCACCCATTTCTGTCTGGCATATCTGGCAGAACTTGGGCTAACGAAAGAGCATCCGCAGGTCAGAAAAGCCGCTGACCGGTACCTCAACCTGCAAAACGATGACGGTGATTTCTTCGGCCACTTTTCCTGCCTGTACGAGCTAAACATTCGCACCTTCGTCCGACTTGGTTACAGCGATGATGCCCGTCTGCGGAAAACTATCAACCTGATGCTGAATACTGAACGGTATGACGGGGGTTACCTGTGCGACATGCATGAAGGCAAGTATAAAACGAAACCAGTTAAAAGCTGTATACGCGGCAGCGCTAAAGCTTTGCTGGCCTATACCGAACTGCCGGAATACCGACTGCATCAACGATGCCGAAATCTTGTTGACTATTTTCTGAAACGTGATTGTCTCTTTCAAATGAGTAATCTTGAACAGCCTGTTAATCCCGGTATCGTCACTACCCGTTTCCCGATTACCTGGAGAGCAAGCCTCACCGAAATCGTCTATTCGCTGGCTCAACTAGGGTATGGAAACAACCAACACCTCGCTAGGGCATGGCAATTACTTGAACAGAAAAAGGACAATCATGGAAGGTACCTGCTTGACTGGACACCCTCGAGTGTACAGACTATCTTTAAAGTCGGGAAATGCAGTGAACCCAATAAATGGATAACGCTTTATGCGCTTCTGGCGCATAAAGCGTTGAATAGTTCCCTTTAGCGTTTGACGATTAAACCTTCATCCCCAGCAACATCCTAGCTTTCATCTTCAGCAGCCCCCAAGTTCCGAGTTTATTAGCCATTATGTGCATAAAGGTATCATCTTTACTCTTGAACGGCATGTTCGTGCTTTCTTTTTTCACCATTTTGCTGGCGCCGGTTTTACAGGTCACGACGCAGTTGCCGCAGCCGATACACCGTTCCTGGAGTACAATTGCTTTCCCATCCTTCATGACCCGGGCGTCCATCTCGCAGCGCTCGATACAAACACCGCATCCGACACAGGCGCTGGTATCCACGGTACAAAAATAGTTCGAGGTATAAAAGTCAGCCGGCCGGGGTGATTTTTTAGCCGCCGAAAGCGGGCCGCAACAGTCGCCGCAGCAACAGCAGATATTTTCCGGGCTGACCGAATTCTCCGGCTGCAGGATAAATCCGGCACCGCGGGCTTTGTCAAGCACTTCGTATACTTCTTCTTTGGTTATTTCCCGGCCGATTCCCATCTCGATGTACTGCCGGGCATGGTCCGGGCCTATCTGGATACATGTCTCGCGCATATCCGAGTATTTGCAGGACTGATTCTGAAAATCTTTCATCTGGCGGCACACGCAGTTTGCAACTGAGAAAGGCCCAGGCTGTTTTTCGACCAGCGTCCGAACATCATCGTAAACTCCGATAAGATTCTTCTCCGGGAGTGGGACGCTCTTTTCGACCGGCACCGTTCTCAGCTGGGCAATCATCCGCTTCTTCGTTGCCTGTCCTTCTTTCGGTTTTTCACCCATCCGGGCAAAGGTTTCTTCATGGTATGTATCCAGGTCCTTGATGAAATCCGGGGTCAACCGATTTACCTGGAAATCAATCATGCCTCCGGCGGACACGCCGACATTCTTGTAACGCCGTTCGCCGAAAGCCTGGCTGTGAACGACGATTGTCCCTTTCCGTACCATCTCATCGAGTTTCGTTTTCAATTCCTCTTCCGAGACGGTCATCCCGTTTTTTCTTACCCGTCTGAGGATGGCTTTAACCGGTTCCCACTTAATGACGGAAAGCTGGGTAGCCAGTTTCGCTTCTGCAGGGGTAAGAAGGTGTTTCAACAGGGTAATATCCGCACCCGTATCCGATGCTTGAAATCCTGCGGGGCCGCTGTCCAGATGTAATTGCAATTCACGGTAAATACTGTCGTCCTGACTCATCGATTATCCCTCACGTTAAACAATATTGTGATTGCAGCTCTTTCGGCAGCAGGTATATTCCCAGACTGCCGTAGAAATCCGTTGATGTATCAAATCTTAGTCTCGTGAACAGCTAAATGTCAATCAGCCTGAAAGCTGTTTTACCCGGAGAGGGCCTCGTGCCGATTGACATCTCAGACTCGAAATGAAAAAATGACAGAAACAAACAAATAAACTGACAGGAAGGATTTCCGTATAACGATATGAATATACTGATTTCAGGCTCTCTCGCCTACGATAGAATAATGGATTTCCCGGGCAATTTCTCGGACCACATACTTCCCGAAAAGATACATGTCCTCAATGTTGCATTCACCGTCAACAGCCTTACCGAAAAATTCGGGGGCACCGCCGGAAACATCGCTTATAGTCTTTCTCTTCTCGGTGAAAAACCGCTGATTATCTCGACGATAGGCAGGGATTACCATCGGTACTTCGAATGGTTGACAAAAAACAACATTTCGTGCGAGAACATTAAAATAATCGATGAGGAACTGACTGCCTGCGCCTATATCACTACCGATAAAGCTGATAACCAGATAACCGGTTTCAACCCCGGCGCCATGAAACACCAGGCCTCTCTTGACATCGACAAGCTTGACCCGGCTGAAACCATCGCTATTATCGCCCCGGGCAATGTCGGCGACATGGTCGGTTTTGCGGAAGCATATAAAGCAAAAGGTATCCGCTATATTTTCGACCCCGGCCAGCAGATAACCAGTTTCGATAGCGAATCGCTGATGAAAGGTATCAGTGGATGTTACATCCTGATTTCGAACGATTACGAGCTTGAAATGATAATGGCGAAGACTGGCACAGATAAAGAAAAACTGTTAAGACATACCGGTTGTATTATCACCACTCTTGGCGAACACGGTTCCTGTGTCTATACATCCGGCTCGGTTACAACTATACCTCCGGCGAAAATAAAGAAAGCCGTCGACCCTACCGGTGCCGGCGACGCTTACCGTTCCGGGCTTCTCAAGGGACTATCGATGGGTTTAAGCTTTGTGCAAAGCGCCGTATTGGGAAGTGTTTCGGCTTCCTACGCTGTCGAATGCCTGGGGACACAGGAACACCGTTATACTTTCGAGCAGTTCGCCGCCCGTTTGAAGGATAACTTCGAAATCATCCTGTAGAAGGAATAACGTCCGCCGGACTCACTTGTTTTCGAGCGTGCATCCCTTATCGCATACCGGTGTCAATCCCCGCCCGGTAATTGTCAGTAATCTTTCTTTTCCCTTCGGTGACAGCCCGTAGGTATCGATTTCCCGGGACAGGGTGTCTTCACTTGCGTATCCAGCGGCATAACCGTTCAGGCGCGCCGTAATCGTTGAATCGACGAAGTCCTGGAAAGAGCCATAATTACCCTTTACCTCTTTACCGAGAAGATTATCACGCTGGAGGTAGAATTTTTGATGGTAATCTTCGGCCTGGTAGAAGAGTGAAAACGGGACTATTTCAGTGAGAACCGTACTGCCGTCTTTCTTAAGCTGCTCCTTGTATGAATCAATTGCCAGTTCCTGCTGAGTTTCATCGTGGACGAAAATAATCGAATAATACTGCCTGGAATGAGGTAAGATAACCGCTTCGTTCGAATTCCAGAAGATATCGAGCAATTGCTGATAGGAAATAATTTCCGGGTCGTAATCTATCTGTATCGATTCGCTGTGACTTCCCAGATAGAGGTAGGAAGGATTGGTTTCCTGGCCTCCGGAATAACCGACTCTCGTTCTGATGACACCGTTGATACTCCCGAAACGGGCGTCAGGTCCCCAGAATCAACCCATGGCAAAAGTTGCTGTTGTAATATTTCCTTGATTGATATGTTCGACTTCGTTTTTCGAAAATGAATTCCTCACCGTTGTTTCTCCCTCTATCTCTGGACAGTGGAAGCAACCGGATAGCCCAATGATGGCAGTAAGGAAAATAATCGCAGAAAGAACCGGCAGAGATTTCCAGATGGCGGATTTTTCAACACACACAATTATTGTATAATCAGAAATCGATTCTGTATGTGACATTTATCTTGAATTCATAGAAAATAAAAGGGGTATGGCATGAAATACGCGGTAATTTATGACTCAGTCCATGGAAATACGAAAACGATTGCCGAAGCAATCGCTAAAGGCCTAGGTAAAGAAGGTGTCATCCTCCGGGCAGGTGAAGCGAAACCTTCCGACCTGAAATCAGTCAATCTTCTTATCATCGGCTCTCCAACCTACGGAGGCAGACCGACTCCGGATATGCTGGCATTCCTCAGGGGAATTGACCCAGGTTCACTCACCGGTAAAAACATCGCCGGATTCGATACCCGTATCCCTGCAAACTGGGTAAAGCTGTTCGGTTTCGCCGCCAGCAAGATTGAAAAAACGCTGAAGAAACTCGGTGGGAACCCGGTTGTCAAACCGGAAGGGTTTTTCGTCACTGGAACTAAGGGACCTCTGGCTGAAAACGAAATCAATCGCGCCGGAGAATGGGCAAAAACAATCGCTACGGCCATGAAAAGCCGGAAACCGGCTTAAAAAGGCCAGATAACAGGAATCAGGATTATCGCCAGCACCCAGTAGAGAATATTCAACGGAATACCGATACGGGCAAAATCGGTGAACCGGTAACCGCCGGCGGAAAACACCATCGTATTTGTCTGATAGCCTATCGGTGTCGCGAAGCAGGTCGATGCGGCAAACATGATAGCAATCAGAAACGGCCTAGCATCGACGTTCATAATTTCGGCAAGGCCGAAAGCGATTGGTGCCATTATCGCCGCCAGGGCATTGTTTGACATCCCCGCCGAAAGCAGCGAGACTATGATATAGATGACCGCCAGAACAACGACAGGTCCGTAAACGACGAGCGGATGAAGCAAGGTATCGACCATCGCCTGAATCACTCCGTTGTTCTCCAGTGCCAGACCGAGGGGAATGATACCTCCCAGGAGGAAAATAATTTTCCAGTCGATAGCGCGGTACGCTTCTTCGATGGAAAGGCAGCGGGTAACAACCATTCCCAGTGCCCCGAGCACCGACGCAACCATTATCGGGACAAAGCCGGTAACAGTAAGGATAATGATAATTGCCATTATCCCAACAGCAACAACAGTCTTCCCCTTACGATAATTTAACTCGGGCAGTTCATTGGTAACAATGACACGAGTTGAATCCATCATTCTCCTGATATCTTCATCGTGCCCGTGGATGAGCAGGGTATCACCGCTTTCCAGTCTCGTATCACCTAGTCGTTCGCTGATGGTCGCTCCTCTTCGCTGTATCGCCAGGACAGGGTGCTCATAACGCCGGAAAAAGTTCGACTTGTCTATCGTCTGCCCTATAAGGGTTGAACCGGGAGGAATTAAAAGCTCCACCAGCCGAATATTGCCGGTGGTGTTGGCTTTACCGGTTTTCAAATTAATAATCATCTCCATGTTATACGCATTTTCGAGGCTGATGATAGTATCAATATTCCCTTTAATCAGCAGTAAATCGCCCGGCCGAATCTTCGTTCGCGTCGGGCGGGTGACTTCTTCTCCTTCACGCAGCAGGTTAATGAGTTCGGTTCCGGTTTCTTTCGAAACCTTTGCTTCTTCCCATGTTTTACCTGCCAGTTCCGATTTGCCAAGCACCATAAGTTCCGCCTGGTAATCAGCCAGCCGGTATTTGTCTATCTGGTTGCCTTCGCCTTTCCGCTTCGGCAGCAGCCACCTACCAAGAAAAACCAGGTACAGTAAACCAGTTGTAACCATGACCAGGCCTAGCGGCGCGAATTCGAAAAACGTGAATGACGCCATACCACGGCTGATTCCGATACCGTTGACTAGAATATTCGTCGATGAACCGATAAGCGTGCAGACACCTCCGAACTGGCTGGCATACGAAAGTGGAATCAATACTCGCGAAGAAGCGATTTTCCGTTTTGCTGTGAGCGATATCACCACCGGTATCAGGATTGCAACCACCGCTGTGTTGACCAGAAAAGCCGAGACCGCTGCTGTAACAATACACAGCACAAACACAAGGCGTCGTTCGCTTTTCCCTGAAAGCCGGTCAATCCATGATACAATTTTCTGGACGATACCGGTTTTTACCAACCCGGCTCCGACAACAAACATCGCCCCGATTGTCGCTGTCGCCGGATTACCGAATCCGGACAATCCTTCTTCAGGGGTCACGAGCCCGAGAACCAGCAGAGCGACCAGGACACAAACAGATACCAGGTCGACCCTCATTCTATTCGAAATGAACAGGCCGAAGGTAACCAGTAAAACAACCGCTGTAAGTATCAGATTCAAGTTATCCAAGCTAAAACAATCAACTCTTTTTTTTTAGCCAAACTACTTTTTCTGCTTCTGCCCCGGTCTGATTATCAGTACCGGTATCTCGGAGTTCCTGATGATATCATCGGTCACGCTTCCCAGTATCGCTCTCCTCAGCCAGCCTTTACCGCGGGTATTCATCACTATCAAATCGACTTTTTCTTTCCGGCTGTATGCCTTGATAGATTCCGACGGGTCGCCGACCATGACGGAGAACGATGCCTCGACGCCCTTCGAAGTGGCTTTGCGTACATTTGCATTGAGATACTTCCGGATACCAGCCATCGTTTTCTTATCGCGTTGTTCCGCCTCATTCAAGTAATTTTTCTTTATCAGCGGGCCACCGGTGTTCGGTGTTTTCCAGGCAATTTCCAGCATCGAGAAAGTGACGACCCTTAATATCAGAATTGCCGCGCCGTATTTCGCCGCTACATCGATTGCCCACATCAGGGCTTTCGCTGACTGCCTCGAACCATCCATTGGTACCAGTATTTTCTTTATCATGATAATACTCCTTTAACCAGTGCTGCCTTGCAGTGACTGTCATTATAATGATGCACCTGCCAAGTGGTCAATAAAAAGGATTGGGGGAGTTTTCCAGCATTGACATCCTGTATCTGACCGTCTTACACTTGCTCATAATAATCACAAGAGGAGAAAACAGCATGTCCGCTATTTACAAGTGTCTTAATCCGGCCGGTGCGCAAATGCCGGTCAAGCAGTACTCCCTCGCTCCCCGCCTCGATACCCTGAATGGTAAAACCGTTCATCTCAGCATTACCGGTGAGCCGGATATCACTATCCCCCTCGAGAAAAAGCTGAAAGCCGAATATCCCCAGGTAAACTGGACAGTAAAGAAGACCTACGGTATCATTCCGGTCGAACTCTCCGAGGAAGAGATGAAAACAACCGATGCCGTCATTCTCGGCGTCTGCTGGTGACATGGTGCCGTTAACAGGCAGTTGCCTTATTTAGCCAGACTCGAAAAAGCCGGTATCCCGACCGTGTTCATTGTCCTCGACGAAGAAATTCGAAAAGTAAAACATGATGCCGTTCTCTATGGCGTCCCCGCACAACGATTTGTCACCGGCGACCGGTTGCGGCCCGGTCCCGAAGATGTAGAAAATATGTACCGTTCCGTCATGGACGCCCTGGTCCGCCCGCTGACGGAAGATGAAAAGAAAACCGGTATCTACAGTCCCCGCGAACCCAGAATCCTCTTCGAAGGAACCCTCGAAGAAGCTGAAGAATTCTATAACCAGGTTGAATACCTGCCTGGTATTCTGAACGCTCCTTTCGCGAAATACACCGATGGCCTGCCGGTGGTAATTCCGACCGAACAGCGCGTCGAAGCCATGCTTAAAGGCACCAGTCATCGGCCTGATGAGATTATCGCTTACCAGAGGGACTGGAATGCCATGTCCGGCATGCATTCGCTGGCCGGTCTCGATATTAAAAAGGGCGAACCGGTTTCTTTCCTGCCGATGGGTAAGGTAGCCACCGTCGAACAGGTCGCAGTCAACGCCGTCATGGCCGGCTGCAAGCCGGAACATTTCCCCATTGTCCTGGCAATGGCCGAATCCGGCGGTGCGACCGGTGACGGCCGTGGCGAAGGCGGAGCCTTCATCCTCAGCGGGCCGATTTATAAGGAAATCGGCATGAATGTCAGCTACGGCCGTTTCTGTGCCGGCAATCCGGTCAATAAAGTCCTCGGACGTGTCGGCAGCCTTATCTGGAGAAATCTGGGAGGCTACCGCGAATCCGAAAACACCATCATCACCTACGGGAACGCCATTACCAACGGCGGTTTCATCCTCGCCGAATACACCGAAGGCCTTCCTCCCGAATGGCAGGGACTGAACGAAGAACTGGGGTACGACAAAAATGAAAGCGTCATCATGCCGATAATGCCGCTTCGCTGGAATATCGGCCAGGAAAACGCCCCCGGCGTTTATCGTTCGCTCCAGAAGAGCGGCCACGGGGCAATCGCCCGGTTCCTCAATGTTAAAGGCATTCCCGGCCCGCATAATTATCTCGACTACCTCACCCACCACATCTGGGATACGATGGAAGGCGGCTTCACCCTTGTTATCACTCCCAGTATCGCCGTCGACCTTGTTAATCTCGGTTTCAAATCAAAGCGCGAGGTTTACGAATACATCTGGAAGAAGAGTCTTCAGCCCTTGAAAGATTACCGGATGAGAGGTGCCGCCGATTTCTGGACAAATGGCTGGACCGGTATCGAACCAACCTCGGGTAAACCCTGGAAAGAACTCCCTGACGACTACATGGTACCGGCGGGAGGCTTCAGTCCGGATGGTTACTGTATCCTCGTCTGCGATGGGCAGGAAACAACCGTTGACCGCTTCAGCGGCGGCCACGGCCGAGCTTTCAGCATCGACGCATGGAAATAGTTTCTGATTGTAACGTAAAAGAGGGAGCTTCCTTTTGGAAACTCCCTCTTAATGTGTTCGATTTTTCTGATTTTACAGCCGGTGTTTCCGGTTGCACCTCGGACAGGTAACGCTTTCCTGTTTGTATCCGGGCGGCAACTTAATTGTTGCTCCGCATTCGCAATCGATGGTCGAGTAATTATTCAGTTTCCAGAGAGCGTTGGTCGTTTCGCGGACACGCTGAACTTCATCCGGGTCATCGGCTTTCGAGGTCGGCCTGTTCATCACCTGGACGGTATCCCCGACCAGACCGCTGGCACCGATTAGTTTACCTTTTTTACCACGAACCTGCCCATAAGCCTCTTCGTAATTGTTAAACGAAATACCGGCCATTTTCCGAAGTATCTTGATTCTTTCGGAAATCGGAGGATGGGTACTGGAGAGATCGCTGAACTGGGCTCCTTTTTCCCGGAAAGGGTTCACGATATACATCGGTGCTGTCGCCTTGTTGGCTGATTTCAGTTGCCCGGTCGATTTTCCAAGTTTCTCCAAAGCGGAAGCCAGCCCTTCCGGATAACGCGTGTAGAGCGCTGACGATGCATCGGCAAGGTATTCCCGCTTCCTCGATATCGCAAAATATATAAACTGGGCAAGAATCGGCGCCAGTATCGCCAGCACAATTGCCACCAGCATGATTATCGCCTGGGCACCCCCGCCGCTGTTGCTCCGCGAACTCCTCGACCTGCCGGCGCCACTGAACAGCATGATTCTCGAACCATACCAAGCCAGGATTACAATCGTTCCGAGGAGAATGCTCGTCATCGCCATGAGCAGCACATCACGGTTTTTGATGTGGGCTACCTCGTGAGCGATAACACCCTGGAGTTCATCACGATTCAGTTTGTTCAACAGCCCTGATGTAATTGCTACCGAGGCTTTCTTCGGATCTCTGCCTGTTGCAAACGCATTCAACGCCGGGTCATCGATGATGTAGACCGACGGCATGTATTCCAGCCCGGAGGCGATTTTCATCTCTTCGACAATATTGTAGAGACGAGGATGGTCCTGCGGGCCGATTTTTTTCGCGTTCGAGAGCATCAGCAGGATGCCATCCCCCTGAAAATATCCTACGAGGCTCATTATCACCCAGATGACCAAAGCAACAACCAGCCCGCCCGTCGGGCTGTCCATCAATGTCAGCCCCAGCAGGTAACCGACCGCCAGCAGTATCAGCCCCATTGCGAAAACCAGGATGAAGGTCCTTCTTCGGTTAGAGCGTATCTGTTCCCACATAGAGAGTTATCTTTCCTTTAGCCGAAACTGACTTTCGGCGCCTGGCGTTCGGCTTCTGATTCTGTCTCGAAGAATTCGCTGGCTTTAAATCCGGTCATACCGGCGATAATGTTCGAAGGGAACATTTCAATCTTGTTATTGAGATTCAGCACTGAGTCGTTGTAGTACTGACGTGAGAAGCTTATCTTGTTTTCGGTTGAAGTCAGTTCTTCCTGCAAGGACAGGAAATTCTGGTTGGCCTTCAAATCCGGATAGGCTTCAACTGTCACCAGCAGCCGTGAAAGGGCTGCCGACAGTTCGCCTTCAGCCTTAGCTATCGCCCCGGCTCCACCTGTCTGAGATACCTTTTGTGCTGCGGCACGGGCATTGGTGACCGCTTCCAGCGTTTCCCGTTCGTGTTTCATGTATCCCTTGACCGTCTCTATCAGGTTCGGAATGAGATCGTAGCGCCTCTTCAACTGTACGTCTATCTGCGCCCAGGCATTCTTTACCTGGTTTCGCAGTTGAACCAGGCCATTGTAGGTAGCAATGAAAAATATCACCAGAATCGCGACTACGCCAAGTCCAATCCAGAGTCCAAGCATACTAATGCACCTCCAAAATATTTTCTTATTTCTTGGTTGCGAAAAATTCCTTGAGAAATGCTACCGCGGTATTATTCGAATCCGGTTGCTGGCCTTCACTCTTTCGTATGAGTTCAGCGAACTGCACCACTTCCCCGCCATCGCACCACAGACCATGGCCTTTTCCGCAAACATCAATGAGCAGATGAGAAGCATCTCCTATATCTTTTTTATCCATTTTCCTGCCGCAGAGAGGGCACTTTCTGGCCTTCTCCGTCGTTCTGGCATTCGGCAGTTTCATCATTTCTATGAAGAATGGGCTGATTTCACGTTCCGAAGACTGTATTTTCAAGACCAGTTCAAGCTCTCCGGAATCGAACCATACACCTTCGCAATCAGTACAAAAATCCAGTTCGATGCCGTGGTATTCCACGACAATCATGTCTGTTTTACAAACAGGGCATATCATTTTTAGATACCTTTACGAGTCGCTACCACCAGTGTATTGGTTAGGGTAACAAGTGTCAATAGACGAATGTTTGGTACCCGTTACATGCAATATCGACAACATTTTTTCCTGATTATATAAAAACAATATTAAGGAAATATTTGGTCGTATTTCGTGTAGACAGGATACCGCACGAAAAAAACAGGGGAAGTACCGGTACTCCCCCTGCATTTCTTCTCATGTCAGGACGGGTTAGATGTCATCATGGCATTTGACAAGTACTCTGGCATACTGACCGGTACGATGAGCCTCTATGGCTTTCATAAAATCCTTTAACGGGAACGTTGGTCCGTCCATCATCGATTTCAAATCGAGCTGTTCCAGCATATCGACCGCTCTCGGGAACAGGTTAGACTGGCCGAACACACCATGTAGATGGGCTTCTTTAAACCAGATTTTGTGTATTTCGTAATTCAATTTCGGGTTGTCGGGATATACACCGAAGAAAACGATATGGCCGCATTGAGCAACAACATCGATACAGCCCGGTATCATCTCAGAATAGCCTGACGCTTCAATCACTCGGTCAAATCCGCGCGGGCTGATTTTTAAGGCTTCTTCTACCCAGTTTGAATTTTTCGGATCGATAACGTGCTTCGCTCCCAGTTTCAATGCTAGTGCTCTCTTAAAAGAGACCGGTTCGACGACGGTGAGGTCTTTCACCCCCTGGAGTTTAGCTAACTGAACAATGATACTGCCGCACGTACCCGAACCGATAACGATTGCACTGTCGCCCATTTTCGGCTGAGCCAGATCGATTGCCGGCAAGCAGGCGCCGATATTTTCGGTCAGTGTCGCTTCTTCCAGCGAGATGCTGTCCGGCAGCTTCCACGCCTGTCGTTCGTGGACAGTGATATATTCGGCCATCATCTGGTCAAGGTACCCATACGGATAATCCTTTCTCTCGCAGAACGTCTCACGGTCATGCATACAGTTATAGCAGGCACCACAATAACGGTACTGATCCAGAGCGACCCTGTCTCCGACCTTTAACCCTCTGGCAACCGCTCCCGGTCCGAGTTCTTCAATGATGCCCGATGCCTGGTATCCCAGCCTCCAGGGCAGGGGCAGTACCAGCTCGCCGGTAATGATGAACGGATCGAATGCTCCGACACCACAGTAGGCGATTTTTACCTTGACCTCTTCGAATCCCGGGTCAGCAATCGGCATTTCTTTCAATACCGCTTTTCCTATTTCTTCGACAATTACCGCTTTCAATTGAAAATCCTCCTTGATTTCTCTGTTCGCGCTGATAAATCATCTCAACACAAAGTGTTTAAATAATATAAAATTGGACGGATAAAATCAATCTTTCCTTCTGTACTCCATGCTCTTGAAGGAGTACAATGCCTCTATAGTGAATAATGGGAGGATATCATGACTTCAGATTATGAAAGAAGACAAGCTGAACGCGCCCAGAAAGAGCAAAGTCAGGAAGCGGCCGAACGGGGAAAAGAAATAATTATCGGTGAGACTACCGGTAAAATAACGAAAAATATCGATGCCGGTAAAGAATTAAAAGTTAAAATCGGTGACGCTGAAACGCTTCAACTCAAGCTGTCTGGCACGCTGGTAAAAGGCGATTCTGTAAAAATTACCATTAAGGCAGACCCGGAATTAAGCGAACATAAAATGGCTGCTTTCGGTCGGGTAAAAGCAACTTACCCTGATGAAGCGTCCGGGAAAATAACCGGCACAATCGGTAAAGACAGTGAGATAAAAATAAAGATTGATAACATGGATGTCGAGAAATTCAGGTCGTCAGCGGGACTGGATAAAGGAGATTCAATCAGGCTCAACATCGTTAAAGCGTAATCCGAACAGTCTGAGGGTAATTCAACCGGTTTCACTTTTTAGCATACTTCGGGTATTATAAGTAAAAATTAGTGGAGGATTCAGGCATGGCGAAATATATGCTGGTTGTCGGTCTAAACGTTGCAGACAAGGAGAAAGAAGCCGAATTTAACAAATGGTATAATGAGATTCACTTCCCGGATGTGCTGGAAACACAGGGATTCGTCAAAGCTACCCGATGGGAAAATATCGCCCCCGGTGAAAAAGACGCAAAATTCCTGGCTTTATACGAAATTGAAACCGATGATATCGGCAAGACAATGAAAGCTCTCGAAGCAACGATTGCTGAAAAAGCTAAAGCCGGTAGAATGAGCAATCTGGGCAGTCTGGCTATCAGAGGTACGTACAAGTTCCTCTATTCGCGCGGATAAAAAGCCTGGTCATGCAACTAAAAAGGGGAGAATCGTTAACCATTCTCCCTTTTTTTTCCTGCATTAACGAAAATGTTATCCGTGGCTTCTCTTCCAGAGGTAATACAATATCAT
>CAYXEG010000008.1:29842-41297 GCA_964463875.1 uncultured Dehalococcoidales bacterium | reverse complement strand
TGCTATCTCCAGGGAGCATTTCCCGGTTCTCCCTGACAGGCCATACGGCTTGGGGAATCTTGCGGAGGGTTTAATCCACACCCTCAAGGCCATGAACAGAATAGCACAGTTGTTCTGTTTTGTCAAATTTAAGTGTCATATGTATTGACATACTCACGCTAAGATAATGATGGTTGATCGATAAACAGGAGATAAGAATTGACATTTCTGATAAGAAATCTTGGTGGGGACACTTTAATGGTCGATTTGATTTAGTTAACTACTGAAATATTTGTCTTTTTAGTTGATACAAGACCCTTTATATTAATCCGAGTTGCCTAACTTCCATTTCTTCTTTTCCAGGTATATCGTAATCATAATGATATGTACGAATATTATAAAAGTTGTTATTGTTTTCAAGCCGATTTTTTATCGTATCAACATATTCTTTCTTATTATCAATTAGTACGACATTTCTACCTAGACTTTCTGCTGCTAATCCTGTGGAACCACTTCCTGCAAATGGATCTAATATCGTATCTCCATGTTTTGTAAATAACTTAATAAAAAATGAGGGTAATTCAACTGGAAAAACAGCTGGATGTCCCATGTTTTTGCCAACCAGAGGTATTCGTAGGGTATTTCCAGGTAAAACCGTAGATTTTCCAATCCATTTTCTTAAATCCCGTCCGAACCCGCTATTGTTTTCACTATCATGTCTGCCATTGCTTTTTCCAGTAAGTTTCAACAATCTTTTTTCAGCCCAATCCCCTATTGGTTTTTCAACTGCTTTTTGATACATGGCAAATTTTTTCTGTTTTGTCATGTGAAAGCAATATTCCCATTCGTCCCGAAGTCGATTAGGCCAATGGCCGGGCATTGCATTCGGTTTTACCCAAATGTAATCATCAACACATCTCCAACCTTTTTGTGATAAAGCTTCAATAGTATGCCAAACAAATCTGTGTTTTACACCATTTTCAACTTTATCTTTGATGTTTAGTACAAACGAACCATCATCAGTAAGTGTTCTCCAAAATTGGTCACTAAAGCTTAAAATAAAGTCTTTATATTCATCTGGTTCAATACTATCGTAGTGTTTTCCTCTAGCGTCTGCGTATGGTGGAGAAGTTAATATCAGATTAAAATACTTCTCTGGAAAACCTTGAAGTACCTTTCTTGAATCACCTAAATAAATATCCGTTGTATAACCATTCATAGTAATGTCTATCTTTTCTTGGTAGTCTTAATTCTTTCAATTTTTCGGCAGAACACTTCTACAAGTTTGTGTGCGTCATCAAAAAATCCCTTATTATCTATCAAGTGAAATTGTTTACAACAATCTTGAAATGAATCAAGTAATTCTTGTGGGATATTATCAACATATAGTTCTGATTGATGATGTGTTGATAATAAAACATCAAGAACTATTTTTGCGATTTCTTCATATGAATAATTTGAAAAAAACGGCCAGAAAAAATCTGAAAACCATAATTCTGTATTTAATGAATATGGCGACTGTGTTTTTTGATTTCGTCTAATAGTTCTTTGACCTTTTTCCATGCTAATCCCGAACACACAAATGTAATCACCATCTCTATTTTTATCGAGTTTTGCTTCTTTCTCCAGTGCCAATATCGCTTTGGGCCAATCCTGTCCACCCATCGTATTAGATCTGTTTTTCACTGACACATATATTGCTAATTTTCTCTGTGACTCTTTATATTTAATCACAACATTGAAATCAGCTTCAGCTAGACCAATATCGGATACACTATCGAATCTACCGGATGCAGATGCTGCATCTTTTGCTATGAACTGATATCTCCATGCTGAATTCATACGTTCTTTTTGAAGTGTCCTATTTCTAAACTGTTCCGCTGCTACTTCTACACAGCTTTTGTTTAGACATTGGTATGCGGTAGCAGCAGGGTCACCACAGTACTTCAGAAAATATTTAAATAATTCCCACCCCTCTTTTTTATAAGTTTCTTGGACTTTTTCTTCTGTTGCATCATCAGGGAGATGTAAAATGGCTCTGCTGGATTTTCTATTCGCAGTTTCAATAGCTGCTTTAATTATTTCATGTAAAACTTGAACGTCGATCTTCTGACTATGAGGTACTAGTGCCTTATCATCAAGTAGATCGTTTCCTTCTTGTCTTGGATATATTTGTATTGCTTGAGCCATGTTTGTTCACTTCCTTTCCGACATTATAGGCTCTATTAGTTTATTGAACAAGGTTTTTTTTGTTTTTTTATCACCATAATAAAAAACTGACGACTGGAGTGCGATCATTATCATCAGTTAAAATTTCTCGATAGCGTATTTGTTCAACATTAAGTAAAACCTCTTGTTTTTCCAAATCCGCAGTTAGTATTTCCTCAAAATGCTCTGCCTCGGGACCGTCAAAGAGCAGGTTTTTCGAGGCGAGGAGGACATTGGAGGCGGCGGTGAGGAAGCGGATATAGTCCTGCTCGAAAGGGACATCACGGGTTCCGTTATCGAGTTCGAGGACGGCCGGGTCGATGGTAAAAACGGAACCGGTAAAGCACAATTCGAGGGATTCAAGAATGAGGCACTGGAGGCGGAATCGCCTTACGACATCAGATGTAAAGCTTCTTTTCCTGGCGATAGCGATTCGGTTTCCTCCGCTATGGACGTCAAGAAGCCAGTCGCGGATGGCGTAGTTTGTGCGGTCAACCGTTTTCCGTTTCTGGCCGGCGCCATAGAGAAAACCAAACTCAGCCAGCCGGTCAGGCTGGAGGCGGCTGATGATGAGGCGGGCTTCGGAGTACCATTTCTGATAGGAAGCGGCAAAGAGGGCGCCGGGAGGTTCCGATTCAGGTTCGGGTATCCGTTTCGAGGCAACGGTTGCGATATCAGATAATAGGACCTGCGATAGTTTGATGAGTTCAGCTAGGGTTTGTTTTTCTTCGTGGTTTTTCATTTTTAGTTCCTTTCTCATTATGGTTCTCTGAGTACATTCTCTCTCCCGTCAAAGGAGCAGCTCCGGGTCAGAGCTATTCGGTTGTTGTTTTTCACCCTCACCTACACCTCTCCCGTCAAGGGAGAGGTAAGTACATGGCAGGAATTGTTGTTACCCTCGTGATTCTTTCCGGTTCGGGTGTATTTTCATTTTTTCTCCTTTCAACGATAAGAACATTCCGGCTTCGTTCCCTCTCCCCTCCGCGGGAGAGAGTCAGGGTGAGGGGGCTACACGGTTGTCGGTTTTTTTCACCCTCACCTACACCTCTCCCGTCAAGGGAGAGGGAATCTGTCATCGATGCACGTAAAGCTTCCTTCATGGTTCTGTTCGATTCGGGGGGGTTTAATTTTTTGTCTCCTTTCAAATTATGATTCTCTGAGTACATTCTCTCTCCCGCCAAAGGAGCGGCTCAGGGTCAGAGCTATTCGGTTGTTGTTTTTCACCCTCACCCCGTATCGAGTACGGGGCAGGCTCTACACCTCTCCCGTCAAGGGAGAGGGGAGTACATGGCAGGAATTGATGTTACCTGCGTGATTCTATCTGAGTCGGGTGATTTTCATTTTTTGTCTCCTTTCATTTGTATAAGGTTGTTAAAAAATCCCTCTTCGGAAGCGTGAAGGGATGTAGATGGTTCAGCTTCTCCCTCCGATAAATCGCGAGTCTCAGACTTTTAAAGGGAGATCAAGAGGGATTTTATGTCATCCTGCGTCTGCTCCGAGGGTGAAGGATTTTTCCCAGAATGAGGCATCACCGTCAGCGAAGAGGGTGTCTTTGTTAGCGACGATAATGCGGTTGATATCCTGAGAAGCACGAATGGCGGCGGTCTCATTTACCGGGTGATTTTCACCGAATGATTCATGCCGATTGAGCAGGTTTTCGAAATGGAGTATGGCGGCTTCACACATCCGGTATTGAAGGTGAAAACGGTTGGCTGCCGCCCGGGCATAGACGCGGAGCTTTCTCAGAGACACAGCGTTTGCGGGAGGGTCGAAATCGAGAAACAAATCCCGGACGGCATACGTTTCGAGGTCGATTGTTTTCCTGCCCGGCTCACCGGAGTAGAGCGCCTCGAATTCGGCCAACCGGGCGGGCATGACCTGAGCGATTAACCGGAGGGCCTCTGAGTACCAGTTATGATACGAGGCGAAGAAGAAAACTCCGGGGAGGGTTTTTTCCGGTTCGACATTCTTTTTCATGGTTACGGCTTCGATATCGAGGAGGAGTTTTTTCGAGAGCTCGGTAAGCCGGGCGAGGTCTTTTCTGAATCGGCGGTAATCGATAAGCATGGGTTTTTCCTTTCTTTCTGGTTCTGTTGTTTTTATTGCTAGTACTAGAACGTGAAAACTAGTCAATAATTCCTAAATCCCTCTGAATCTCCCTTTACGAAAGGGAGAAGCTGCATTGTCTGTCTCCCTTCATTCTTCCAAAGAGTGAATTTTCGAACGACTTCGATGTGCTTAACCTGGTCATATGATTGCTCCGAATATCTACGAGATTCCCCGACTATTGTTGATAATTACTACATTAAAGAACATCGGGGTCTTTGACTTCGCTCCTTTTAATGGCAGTTCGAAAAACTGGTATCCGGCGATAAAAACAGTCGTTGACAAAGCAGTTAAATCAATGAAATCCTTCGTTGCGCTCAGGATGACAGATGAGCGGGTCTTTATCATGGGAAAGATTGCGGTTTGCCTCTGGCGCTGCGGGGATTGGAGCCTTCGGCGGCTTCGACGAGGAGGGCGAGGCTGATGAGGAAATCGTCATGGCCTTCAGAGGGATTCACAAAGAAGTTCATGGTGCTGTTGGGGCGGATGACCCGGACGGCTTTTTCCATTTCTAGCCAGAAGTCACGGTACTCGTCAGAGCTATCCGAAGCGTACATTTTCAGCCTGCCGGAATCGACGGCGGCTAACAGGTTGAAGCCGATAGTCGACTTGGAGCGGGCGGTGAAATGAAAGGGAACGATACGGGAACCGAGCGCCTGATAAAGAAATGAGGCGACAGGCTGGCCGACGCCGGTGGCATCGACGACAACTTTTCGGCAGTCCCAGACGTTTTTCAGAATATCAACCATTTTCGGAAAGAGAGCGGTATGTTTCCGGCCGGTCCAGCGGTAGTGCGCAACAATTCTGACACCAGGCTGAGAAGGCGAATCCGAAGAAGGAGGGAAAACCAGTTCGCCGATAGTAATCACGGTGGAATCACGGCCGGGTATGAGCGACACAGGATTGCCGGATTCGTCGGTTTCAGCTTCACCGGCGAGGTCGATACCGGCGATGTACGTTTTCCCCGATTCACGGACAGACCGCTTCGGGTGGGTTCCCTGAAGCTGCGCCCGCTGGAGGGCAGAAAAAAGACGGCCGGTCTCATTGACCAGTTGGAGGCAGTACTGGGTGAGAAAGAGGGGATGATGGTCGCCAAGGCGGGCGCGTTCGCTTTCGACGAAGGTACGGTAAGCGGGGTTGTATCCGGCGATTTCCTGCCAGTCATAACGGAAACAGCGTTTGATACCGTCCTTCCTTTCGAGTTCGTACGCAGCCTGTTTCGTTTCTTCAAGGAGGGTGGTATCGCTCCAGGGGGTGCCGTACATGACGGTGGTGACGTTGGTGGTGCTGCCCATCGGGCGGAAATCCCGGGTGTACTTTTCTTTAGCGACATCCTGAGCTTCATCGACTTCGAGGAGCAGGTGGGCGGTATGACCGACGACACTGGCGGCTTTATCAGCAGAGAGAAAGACTGCCCTGGCATGGAGCAGGCTGACGATATACCCACGGACGGAGGCGCAGTCAGCGGGAAAGCCGGCGTCTTTGAGACGGTCAGCGAGGCGCTCGCGGGAAATAATCGCCTGCGGTTTGAAGGTGGGCGAGCACTTAATCAGGTTATACGGCAGGGCGCAGAACCGGGTAAGGAGGGACAGTTCGAGACGAGCCGAAAGCTCGTTTTTTCCGCCCTGCCGGGCAATTTCAACACAGAAGGTCAAGCCTTGTTTGTTGGCAACGCTTGAGAGAATGGCTCTACCGGCTTCAAGCTGGTACGGCCTCAAGGTATACAATGCTGTTTTTGCGCTATTATTCATGGTGTATATCATCCGGTTACCAATACCCGGACTTATATAATAGCACAAATGTTCTGATTTTCAGGGGGTGTTTTGTCACAATACGTGAAGAAGACCAATTTGATACAAAGAATTCGGAAGAAAAAACGAATCGAGGCTGAAGGAAACGGGAAAAATCTACCAGTCCGGATGAGTGAGAAGCTGGTCCGTCAACACTCGCTTTTTCTCCAGAGAGAGCCAGGAGGTCTCTACCCCGAAGAGTATCAACTGGCGAATCTCGTCTCGCGTGAAGCCGAGTTCGGTTTCGAGGGCGAGAAATTCTTCGGCAAGCGAATTGCCGAACATCTTCGGGTCGTCGGTATTGATACTGAGAGGTACGCCTCGTTCGAAGTAGCCCTTCACCGGGTGGGCGGAAACCGATTTCGCGACACCGGTCCTGACATTGGAGAGCAGGCAGATTTCGAGCGGTACCCGGTTTTTCGCAAGGAAATCGACGAGCTCCGGGTCCTCGATTGCCCGGGTGGCGTGGCCGATTCTGTCCGGCTGGAGGTATTGCAATGCACCCCAGACGCTTTCCGGCCCGGCCGCTTCTCCGGCGTGGACGGAGGTGCGCAATCCGAGTTTCCTTGCTTTTTCGTACGCCTCGGCAAACGGCTCCGGCGGAAAAAGCTGCTCCGAGCCGCCGAGGTTGATGCCGATGATACCGTACTCCTTCGCTTCGGCTACCCCGTCAAGGTTCCTCACGGCAGCTTCATGGCCGAAATCCCGGACAAGGTCGACCATCAGGTTTATTTCGATTTCCGGCACCTTGTTCAGCCCGGCGCGGACGGCTTCAGCCAGTTTCGGGGTTTCCAGCCCTTTCCCCTGAAAGCGGGGCAGCGAAACGGAAACCTCGGCATAGAGGACATTCTGCGATGCCAGGTCGCGGGCGACAGCTTCGGAGAGAAAAGTGAAATCCTCATACTCCCGTAAAAAGGTGTTCTTCCAGTTCCAGGTTTCGAGGAAATGGGGGAAATCCCGGTACTGAAATTTCCGCTCGAGTGCGGCCATATCCGGTACATCGGGGTCACCGCCGTATTTCCGGATGATTTCCATGAGGGTTTCGAGGGGAATCGAGCCGGTCAGGTGAATATGAAGCTCCACCTTCGGAATTTTTTTGTAGAGGGACAAAGTATCGGTCATAGTATTGGTTAAATGGTAAAGTATGCCGTCAGGACTGTCAATCGGTAGCAGGATTTAGAAATATGGGTATACGTGGTATATAATAGGGGTTACCGTGAGATTACAGAGAGGTGCGAACAATGGAAGAAAAGATTGTTTACTTCGAAAAATCGGGGCTGGAGAATACCAGCGAAACCCTGAAACTGGCGCTGGAACGGGCGAATGCCCGGGGTATAAAAACGATAGTGCTTGCCTCGACGCGGGGCGATACCGCCCGCCAGGCGATGAAAATGTACGAGGGGACAGGTATCCGCTTGGTAGTGGTGCCTCACCAGTACGGGTTCATTGCCGACCAGCGCTTTCCGATGGAACTGAAAGAAGAACTGGAGAAAAAGGGACATACGGTGCACTTCGGGACGATGCTTTTTCATACCGATAACTTCTATGGTGAAAAAGCGCCGACGATTATTGCTAATGCCTACCGCGTCTTCTGCCAGGGGATGAAGGTCTGCGCCGAGATTATCCTGATGGCCGCTGACGGTGGGTGCATCGGCATCGGCGAGCAGGTCGTCGCTGTTACCGGCACCGGCCGGGGCGCCGATACGGCGGTGGTGGCATACGCTTCGACGAGTACGAAGTTCAGCGACTTTCATATCAGCGAGATTATCTGTAAACCTTTACAGACGGTCAACGTCATGCCTCCCCCTCCCCCGCCTCCGGCAAAGCAATAAGGATACGACCAGAGGGAGAGTACGATGAAACAGTTGATGCTGACCCCGGCTGCCGGAAAACGGCTTATCGGGAAAGCGGTGGCCGCCCATCCGGCGGTGAAACGTGCCCTGGAAAAAGGCACGATTGTCGTTATCGCCGGCACGACCAATGCCTGTGTCGTCGAAGAGATTCAGTCCCTCCACGGCATTCAGGGGGCGTTCAGAAAACAGCGGTTCTTCAGGGGAATTACCCTGCCGCCGAACTACCGCACGACCTCCACCGGCCGGCTTGCCGACGAGAGCGGCTTCCCGGGCGACGTCATAATAAGGAACGGGGTGCTTGAGCAGGGGAAGACGATTGACGAAGTGGCGGCAGAACTGAAGGAAGGCGATGTAATCATCAAGGGAGCCAATGCCCTCGATGTCGTTCATAAGCGCGCGGCTATCCTGGTGGGGAATCCGCAGGGAGGCACGATTACCGCCTCTCTTCCGGCGGTTATCGGCCGGAGGGTGAAGCTGCTCCTGCCGGTCGGCCTCGAAAAACGGGTAACGGCCTCGCTCGACGACATGGCGAACCGGATAAACGAGCCGGGAGAAAAAGGGATTCGGTTACTGCCCGTCCCCGGCGAGGTGGTGACGGAACTTGAAGCGATTGAGATACTGACCGGGGCGAAGGCGGAACTCTATGCTGCCGGAGGTATCGGCGGCGCCGAAGGCGCCGTCTGGCTGGCGGTCAGCGGTACGCCCGAACAGGAAGCCGAAGCTGAAAAACTGGGGAAATCGGTTGGCGGAGAACCTTTATTCGGGCTGTAGACTGTTTCCGGGAGAATGAGAAATGATAACCGGCTATGCGACCGATATGAGTACCTGGGAGGAGTGGCAGAAAGCTTACCGGTTCGGAGTCATCCTGCTGTTTCCGCCCGAAATTCCGGCTGCTGAAGTTAATCGACTGCGGGACATCCACGACCCGCGGGGGCAATCGATGTGCCATGCCCATATCAGCCTGACCGTACCGCTGCCCAGGCCGATGGAGGAATACCACCTCGACGAACTGAAAGAATCGGCTTCCGGAATCGAACCTTTCCCGGTTCACTACGGCCCCCTGTCCAACTACCTGCCGGCGCCGGGCGTCGTCCTGGCGATAGAACCGAAGGACCGGCTGGCCGGGCTGGTGGAAAAGCTGGAGGCGTGTTCCGTTTTCGACGAAGCGCCGCCGCGCCGGTACCCGTTTTCTCCCCACCTGACGATAGCCGAATTTATCTCCGGGGAGCGAACCCTCGAACTGATGGATGAACTGAAAGGGAAAACTCCCGAAGGTGATTTCCTCTGCGACCACGTTTCCTATGCTGTCCCTGATGAAAACATGTTTTTTACGGAACGGGTCAGGCTGTACCTGGCCGGAGTACGCCGGTAAACTATAACCGGTTAAGAGGGAAGCAGGTAGTTTTTCAGTTCCGCCGGGACGTTCTCCGGGTTATCCGTCAGCGCCGGTGCCTCCGGTGTCATCCCTGCCTGGTCGAGGATGTCTCTTCCCGTCCCGCCCAGCAGGACTTCCAGCCACCTGACGGCCGTATCCCGGTTTTTCGAGGTGGCCGGAATCGTCACACCGAACAGTATAGGCGCTCCTTCGAGCGTTATTTTTTCTTCCGGCGTTTTCCCGGTAATCCGCACTGAAGCGCTGCGGTAGTATTCCCGCAGGCCGTTATTCGACAGGTTCACTTCATCTGGCAGACTGAGCTGCTTCGTGTTGCCGCGCGGCGACCGTGAATAGTACCCGAGAGCGTACCCTTTGCTGCTTTCGGGGAACGTCTCCCTCGTTAGAAGTCGGACGTTGCCCGATTTCATCAGTTTTTCATACAAGCCGGGCTGCTCGTAGTACCGTTCGGCAAGCTGGAGCACCATCAGTGCCCGGTAGCCGCCCGGGTCGCCGTCCGCGTCCATGTGCCAGAGCGAAACCCCCGGTCTCTGCATGATGTCTATCCAGTTGTCGGCATTGATTTCACTGCTGTAGGGGGATTCGTCCGTGTACCGGAGAATCATCCGGTTCGAAGCGAAACACAGGTACCAGTCGGCGTATTCCGGCATCATCAGGTGGCGCAGCAGGGCGTAATCAGCCGAAGCGATGATATCGCATTCCCTTCCCCGGATAACGTCCCGGACAAGGTCGGCGCTTCCTCCCATTGAATCGGATATTTCAATATCCGGGTAGAGCCGGTTGAATTCCTTATGAATCCCGGTGAAGGCGCCGGTCAGGCTTCCGGCGTGGAGGACAACGAGTTTTTTTTCGTCCATCAGTCCGCCTCCGTGAAAGTATTACCGGCAGCGGTACAATCGCCGCTGCCGGTATAAGTACTGTTTATTTTCTACCATAAATCCGGCAGGCTCGGCCTGAACCAGATGACCCAGGAGCGTGTTTCCCGCCGAAAGGTGATGCTGCCGTCTTTGTTTTCGGTCAGCCATTTATCGGTGTTTTTCTTGAAGACGGGTGAAATGACATCGGTACCCGTCGGCCGAAGCTTCCAGAGGTAAGCGTATGCTTCTTCACGTCCGGAGAAATCTTTCTCCCACCCGTCGGTGACGACATTGATACTCGGGTCGAACCCCATGTCGTAAACCTGGTTGTAAGTGATGTTGTATCCCAGCCGCCGGTCGGTCGGGCGCATCGGGGGAAAGCCTTCGGCGCCTTCCACGCCCCGGAATAGGTCGCCGACGACGGTCGGGACGTTGGGCATGTTCGCCCAGCCGACCAGGACCACGTATTTCCTGGCGAAAGTAGCTGTCCTGCGGACATCCTGGCCGCCGGGTGAACGGGAAGCGATGACAATATCATGCGGCTCGACGTTTTTGCCGAGGACGGCATCTTCCCAGTTCATTTTCACGAAGTTGATGTTGGCCACTCCGGCCGCCCGGGCATTCTCCTTGCAGTGGTTGAGCATGAAATCGGAGGCATCGAGCGAGGTCACGCTCTTTGCCCGCTGAGCCATCGGTACCGAGATTCTTCCCGGCCCGCAGCCGATATCGAGCACGGTGTCGTTGCTGTCCGTATCGAAAGCATTGAGCTGGTTCAGCGTGTAGCGCTTCTCCATGTGGGCAATCATGTTATACATGTCGGCGCTTTTACCCCATCGTTCGCCGGGGTCTTCCTGCGCCTGCGGCTGTCCGCCGCGGGGCATGGGCGGCATGCTTAATTGCCGGAG
Organism: uncultured Dehalococcoidales bacterium; assembly: GCA_964463875.1. Taxonomy (GTDB): domain Bacteria; phylum Chloroflexota; class Dehalococcoidia; order Dehalococcoidales; family UBA2162; genus MGML01. The sequence continues at coordinate 30,206 of CAYXEG010000008.1, read as the reverse complement.
GACTTCCCAGTTGATTAATGAGTCCATAGTATACTCCTCACTAGTTTATTACCGAAATCCGTTAGTTCTGTGCCCCTGCCAGAACCATGTCCAGTTCATCTTCGGGGATTCTATAGCCGCCGTGGAATGTCCGGTAAAACTCCCTGACTTCCTGCCTCAAATCCAGTTCGGTGAACAGGTCGGGGTACATCATCTTGGCCAGCCAGAGCGGCATCAGCGAGCCTTCGGCGCTCCGCACCGACCACAGGTACGTACCGGTCGGAACGATGTATACTTTGCCGTTTTTCACTGCCGGAATGGTCTGGAAGGTGGGTTCAGCAAGAATCTGGTCCTTGCCTGACTTGTTGTGGGTGAAAATGACGTC
>CAYXEG010000008.1:0-29832 GCA_964463875.1 uncultured Dehalococcoidales bacterium | reverse complement strand
CACCTGATAACGTCTTCCGAACTGATACTGGTGCCGGGTGTCATCCCGGTTGCGCCGGACTCGGCTGCGACGTTGACCCCGCCGGCTTCCGTTATGTATACCGAGCAGATATCCTCGGCGTTAATCGTGCTGAGGGCGCCGGCGCGGTAGTTGAGCATCAGGGCTTTGACCCTGTCGCCCTGGGCGATACCGGCTGTCTTATCGGAAACGTAATCGATGTTTCCCTGGTAGTAGTCACAGAAGTTTTCGGCAATGGCCGGGGCATCACCACCGAGGATTTTTGCGATTTCCCTGATATTGCTCTTCATCTGTTCGACGGTCGAGAATGAATCGAGCTTCACCACGGCAATACCGGCGGCGTTAAGCTGGTCGATTGTTGCCTGGTCGCGAATCGGCCCATAGGCAACCTGAGCGCCCGAACCGATAATGTCTTCGACATTTCCTGTCGTCAGTCCCCGTGAATTAGCTTTCATATAAGCCGGGAACACCTTGTTGAAGTAGGGGTTTGTATTGCCGAACGCAGTACAGACCAGCCGGTCGGCGCAGCCAAGTAACGCCGTCATGTGGGCCATGGCGCCGATTTGCGGGGCAACCCGCTCGACCGTATAAGGAATCGTAATCTCTGTCCCGGAGCTGTCGGTAACTTTTCGTGTCGTCGGGGTTGTTTCGGTGACAACTTTCGGGTCTTCTTTTACGACCGGTGTTTCTCCGGTTTCTTTCTGTTGTTCCGTTACCGGTGTTTCTGTCTCTGTTTCCTTTTCCTGTTCTTCCGTACACCCGCCGAGGAGCATGGTGACTGACAGTACCATCAGGCCGGCGAAGTACAGAACTCGTTTGAACGTAGTGTTCACTTCCTTTTTTCCTCCTTTTTTTATCTCTTTTATTATTGCAATGATAGTGATTCCGGCGGAATCAGGGGTTTCTTATGACCGGGATACAGGAATTGACGGTCAGGTCTTCGATGGTGTTTTTCACCACTTTAATCTCGATGCCGTACGTGTCCTTCATGTTTTCGGCGGTTATGATATCTTCGGCGTTACCCGAAAGGAAGACGTTATTCCATTCCATCAGAGCAACCTCCCCCTTCGTCTGGAATGCGTGGTCGGGGAAGTGCGTCGTCATGATGATACCCAGACCGATTTCCTTTGCCAGCCCGCTGACGCACTGGAGTACTTTCACCTGGTTGCCGAAATCGAGGTTCGAAGTCGGTTCGTCAAGCATCAGGAATGCCGGTTCCTGAGCCAGTGCCCTGGCGATGAGAACGAGCTGCCGTTCTCCGCCGCTTATTTCCGTGTAGATGCGGTCAGCCAGGAAACTGATACCGAGCCGTTCCAGCATGTGGAGAGCAATCGTCCGGTCACGCTTGCCCGGCGCGCCGAACGTCCCCAGGTGAGCCGTTCTGCCCATGATGACCACATCCAGTACCCGGAACGGAAACGGGGGATTATGCGCCTGCGGTACATAGGCCATCATTTTTGCGAATTCCTTCCGCGGCAGCGTGTGGATGTTTTTCCCGTCGATGAGTATTTCGCCGCCGAGTGGCTTGAGAAGCCCGAGCACGGTCCTGAACAGGGTACTTTTACCCACCCCGTTCGGACCGAGCAGACAGAGAATATCCCCGGATTCGACGGTCATGTTGAACTTATCGACAATGACGCGGCTGCCGAAACCGCACTTCACATCTTTTATCTCAAGCTTCATACCCATGTCCTCCTGCCCTTGAACATCAGGTAGATAAACAGGGGAGCTCCGACTATCGAGGTAATAACGCCAACCGGTATTTCGCCGGAAATCACCGTCCGGGCAAAGTCGTCAACCACCAGCATGAAGAGCGCTCCCAGCACCATCGATACCGGCAGCAATATCTTGAAGTTGGGCCCGACCAGGAAGCGGGTGATGTGGGGAATGACCAGGCCGACCCAGCCTATCATGCCGCACATGGCGATAGATGACGCCGTCAGCAGTGTCGAGCAGATGACGATACCGAGCCGCAGCCGCCCCGTGTTGATGCCCATCGCCTGGGCTTCCTCTTCACCGAAAGCCAGCACGTTCATTTTCCATCGGGTCAGATAGAGAGGAAGACCCGCCGCAATAACTATTCCGAGAAGTATCCAGACATTGCTGTAGCTGCCGCACTTGGCAAAACTGCCCATCAGCCAGAAAACGACATCCGGCAGTTTGTCCTGGGCATCGGCGATAAACTTTATCAGCGCCGTACAGGAACTGAACAGCGAGCCGATGACGATACCGGAAAGCACCATGATGAGCGTCACCGGGTTCCCTTTTCCTATGGCGGACGCCAGCCCCATTACCAGAAACACCGCTCCGATGCCGAAGGCGAACGCCAGTATCTGTACCCCGTAGGACGGGTAGTCCATCAGGATAGCAATCGACGCCCCGACACCGGCACCGGCGGATACGCCGAGAATATCCGGGGATACCATCGGGTTTCTGAACAGTCCCTGGTAGGATGCACCGGAGGCTGATAAAGCCGCCCCGACCAAGATGCAGAGGATGATACGGGGCAGGCGCACCAGCAGAATGACGACCTCGGAAGGGTTCTGAGAAAGTTCGGCGTTGCCGGAAACCCAGTTCATGAGTATCTGCCAGATAGCGCCCGGCGGAATGACGAACCGGCCGAGACACAGCGAAATGACGGCAGCGATGAGCAGCAGGACGAGGAGCGTGATGAGGATTGTCTTCTCACGCCGGCTGTGCCTTTGCTCGATTGCTGTCTGATTCAGAGTGGTTGTATTGAGAGATTTCATATCGTAGTATTCTTGTCCTGTCGTTTCTTGACGGAAAGGGCTGCCGAAAGTTCTCTTAAGTGAAATAGATCGTGCAGGTAAAAAAAAGGCGCCCCGGAAAGGGACGCCTCTAAAAGCATCGAAGTACCAACTCCTTTCCAAACATGGGAGGCAACACCGTTTCCGGTGGTACCCTCGGCCCCTATTGCATCGGGACACTGTTCGCCAGCCGTTCATCGAAAATCGTAAATATCAGGCTCAACGAATCGGAGAATATGTCATCTGATAAGGTTCGCGTGCATATTGTACAATAAACTATACCAACATGCTATCACATTGTCAATCGTACCTGAAACGTAAAAAAAGGAGAGTTTTTCTCTCCTTTTAACCTGGAGTTCCTCAACCGGTCGTTTCTTCAACTGCCGGTTACTGACTGAAGAATATCGATACTATCAACTAATTACTCATTACCGGTTACCCATTACTTCTCTATGTGCTGCCGGGCATCTTTATTTTCTCAACCGGAGGACGGTTTTTGAAATAACGTCCGCAGCTTCATCCATTTCGTCGTCCGTATTCCATTTCCCGAGGCTTAACCGAATCGTGGAATTGGCCTCCTCCGGCGACATTCCCATCGCCAGGAGGACATGGGACGGCTTGTTGCTTCCGGCTCCGCAGGCGGCTCCTCTCGAGATATAGATTCCTTCTTTATCCAGAGCCGTGAGTAGTTCCTGGTTGTTCACGCCCTTAAACGTAATACTGATGATGTGCCGGAGGGTTCTCTCCGGCGTTTCATTGACCCGGATACCGGGGCATTTATCAAGTAGCCCGGTAATCAGCTTTTGCCTGAGCCGTCCGATTCGTTCATGATTGTCGTTCATTTCCAGACGGGCAAGTTCCATTGCTTTGGCGAAACCGGCAATGCCCGGAATATTGTGCGTCCCGGAACGGCGGCCTCTCTCCTGCCCCCCGCCGTGAAGCAGCGGAGTGAACGGAGAGCCCTTCCGCTGATACAAAGCTCCGATTCCTTTCGGCCCGTAACACTTGTGGGCCGAGACGGAAAGGAAGTTCAGATACATCGTGTCGACATCGATTGGTATATGGCCGAAGGCCTGAACCGCGTCGGTGTGAAACAGGATTTCGTGTTCCCGGGCGATTCGCCCGATTTCGGCAACCGGCTGAATCGTTCCCACCTCGTTATTGGCGAGCATTATCGATATCAGGATAGTCTGACGGGTAATCGATTTTTTTACCTCGTCAGGGTCGACCAGTCCGGTACCGTCCGCCCGAACGAAGCTGACCTGGTATCCTCGTTTTTCCAGGTATCGGCAGGGTTCGAGGACGGCGCTGTGCTCAATCTGGCTGCAGATAATGTGATTACCCTTGTCTCTGCAGGCATCGGCAACCCCCTTGATAACGGTGTTATTCGACTCCGTGCCGCTGGCAGTAAAAAAAACTTCATCGCCGGCGCAGTGCAGCATCATCGAAGCGTTCCGATGAGCCGGCCCGACGGGAGCCTTGGAGCGCTGTCCGTACGAGTGTGCTGCAGAAGGATTGCCGCTCAGTTCGAAAAAGTACGGCTGCATTGCCTCGATAGCTTCAGGCCGCGTCGGAGTGGTGGCTGCATAATCCAGATAAATATTGCGCATATTTCCTGCTGTCAATGATTTTCCGGTTTCCTTACTTTTTTATCTCTATCCAGGTGCCGTTTTCTTTAATCAGGTTGTACCGGGGGATTCCCGCGTTCTTCAGCATTTCATGAAGATACTCGGTTGAATTTCGCTTCGCCCAGTCGGGGCGGGCATGTTCATGGCGGGGTCGCGCCCAGTTGAAGAACTCATCAGCCTTGTCTTTCGGCATTAACCGGCTGGCGCCGCCGCCGATGTAGGCGACCCCTCCCTTTTTCAGTACCCGGTAGGCTTCGGCCAGGCCTTTGGCAAGGTCGTCCCAGAAAAATACTGAACCCCGGCTGACGACAAGGTCGAAGTAATCATCGATAAACGGCATCGTCTCGACCGGCGACTTGATGAGGTGAATGCGGGGCGTCAGCTCGTATTCCAGGGTATTATGTTCGGCTTTTTTCAGACTGTCGTCACTGACGTCGAGTAGATAAATCTGGAAGTTGCTCCTGAGACCGATTTCGAGTCCCATCGGCCCGGCGCCGGCTCCGATATCGAGGCATCTCCCTTCGGTTATACCGTAATCCTGGATAACCTGTTGCGCCAGGTATTCATAAATCTCTCTTTTCAGATTAAATTCAGGCATATTATCCCCGTACTTTTATTTTTCTACCCAGGCAATAGCTCCTATCATCGTCAGCATCTCCGGGTGCGGCAGCGGGCCGCAGAACGTGTTTCGCGCCGGCAGTCCGTCCGGAAACTTGTCTTTTACTGCCTCGTTCAGCCCCTCGAGGTCATCGTGCGAGACAACCATGACGTTGAGGCTGACGACATCTTTCATCGAAGCTCCGGCGGCTTTCAGGACATCCTCGACGCCCATCAGGCATCGTTCCGCCTGGTCTTTGACAGTGGTCATTTTTTCATTCGTTTGATGATTCATCCTGCCGCCCTGGGGTGAAACGAAGATAAAGTTACCGGCTTTGACAGCCGCAGAATACGGTCGCTGAGGTCCATGGGGTGCGGCTATGTATTCAATCATTTGTTTCCTCCTTCTTTCGGACAATAGGCGATGCAGTCGATTTGTATAAGCATCCCCGGCCTGATGAACTGTGTTACCACGCAGGAACGTGCCGGGGGTTCGTCAGGAAAATATTCCGCATATGCCTGGTTCATTTTTTCCAGATGCTCGCCGCTGTCGATAAAGACGGTGACTTTGACAACGTCGGCCATTGTTGCCCCTCCCGCTTCAAGGGCATGCTTTATTTTTTCGAGGCATTGCCGCGTCTGGGCTTCGATGGTATCGTATCTTTCTCCTGTTTCCCGGTTCGCACCGCCGCCGTGAAACCCGGAGACAAAGATAAAATCGCCGGCTCTGACGGCACCCGAATACGGCCGCAGCATACCTTTCGGCCCGGGTGGGTTTCCGCCCATTTTAATGATTTCTTTTGCCATTTTCATTCCTTTCCAACGGTCAGGCAGCCCGGCAAAAGCGGAATTCTTCCCCGGTTACCGGGTCTTTAATCGAGAATATTTTTACGCCTATCCCGTAGACAGTCTCGAGGGTTTGCTCGGTGACAACCTCGGCCGGTTTACCCTGGGCGAGAAATCGCCCGTTATGCATCAGGGCAATCTTTCCCGAATACGACAGGGCGTGGTCCGGGAAATGCGAGGTCATAATCACGCTCAACCCGCTTTTTGCCAGTTTATCGATGAGTTTCAGGATAAGGGTCTGGTTTCTGAAATCCAGGTGTGAGGTCGGTTCATCCATCAACAGCACTTTAGGCTGCTGGGCAAGGGTTCTGGCAACCAGTACCAGTTGCCGTTCTCCGCCGCTGATTTCCGTGTACTTGCTCTCGGAAAGGTAGGAGATACCGACCATTTCAATAGCTTCCTCAGCGATACGGTAGTCGGCTTCGGAAGGTGAAGCAAAAATGCTGAGGTGCGGCGCTCTTCCCATCAGGACGACATCGAGTACCTTGTAAGCAAAACCGACGTTGTGTTCCTGAGGAATATAACCGACAACGGACGCAATCTCGTGCCGCTCCATGTTGACGATGCTCTTGCCGTCGATAATGATATCGCCTCCGTTCAGCCTGAGAATGCCACAGAGACATTTGAGCATGGTGGTTTTTCCGCAGCCGTTGCGCCCCAGGATGCAGAGGACGCCATTTTCAGCGGTCTCCATATCGATACCGTTGAAAATAACCTTGTCTTTCCGGTATCCGAAAGACGCATTGATAATCTGCATGCTCATGACCAGCGAGAACCTCTTGTGAGTAGATAGGCGAATATCGGCGCCCCGATGATGCCGGTAATGATACCAATCGGGATTTCCGCCGTCGTGGCTGTCCGGGCGATGTTATCCATCAGCAGCAGGTAGGTACCGCCCATGGAAAGGCAGGTCGGGAGAAGGATTTTGTGGTCAGGACCGACGAGCATCCTGCCGAAATGAGGGATGACCAGCCCTATCCAGCCGATTACCCCGCTGACGGAAACCGCCGCGGAAGTAATCATGGTTGCGCAAATAACGACGATAATTCTCAACCTGTCCGTGTTGATACCCAGCGCTTTGGCGTCTTCTTCTCCCATGGAGAGAACATTCAAACGCCAGCGAATCAACAGCAGCACGGTAATACCGGCAATCATCGGCGGGAGGGCGAACGCTAAATCCTGGTTGGCTGATGAAGCCAGGCTGCCCATCAACCAGAAAACGATTGCCGGCAGCTTGATATTCGGGTCTGCCGTATAGGTAATCAACGAGACCATCGAGGAAAAGAGCGAGCCAATTACCACTCCCGCCAGCACCAGGGTGAGGGTTGGGGACGTCTTATAAAAACGATTGATGAGCAGGGCGAGGCCGACCGCTGCCAGTCCGAAAACAAAGGCGGAAAGCTGGATGACCAGCGACGACATCGAAAAAACGATGGCGATTGCCGCCCCGAACGATGCTCCCGAAGAAACTCCCAGTATCTGCGATGATACCAGGGGGTTGCGGAAAAGCCCCTGGAAAGAAGCGCCGCCGATGGCCAGGGACATGCCGACGAGCATTGCCAGCAGGATGCGGGGCAGCCTGACCTGTAAAATCGCCGTCTGCATGTTCGAGGAGATATCGGCATCGATGAACGGGAATATCTTCGAGGCGATGATGGTCAGGATGTCACCGGGCGAAGCCTGGTATTTTCCGATAAACAGGGAGATGACGATAACCAGTACCGGTACCAGTATCAGTACCGGTAAGACCCATCGCTTCATTCGGAGCCGGCTCTTCTGCCCGGTTGCGGCAACGGTTGCCATCAACTCTTACCTTTACCGATAGACTGTGACTTTTGAGATGAGTGAATCACGCTTTCCATGTTCATTTCTTTCATTACGCCTTGTTCGAAGGCGGCCGGATCGGTAACCCGGAACGAATTAATGGATTCTACTCCCTGTTCGAGAAGAATATCCGGTATCATTCCGGCACTGGCTCCGTAGACAACTACCAGGCGGGCCCGCTTCGTGTAACTCATCAACTCGGCGAACGTGCCGTTAACCAGCGATGAACCGGTGATGATTGCCACGGTGGCTCGTTCCAGGACTTCCTTGTTATCTTTTTCCGGATGGACCATTACTTCCCGGGGGGTATACTCGATTTCTTCACCGATAAGTATCGTCTGGAAGGACGTTCTCGGCCTCATATCGGTCACGTGAAGTTCTTTACAGGTACCGATGAGCCGGGAAATACCGCCGCCGTAACCAACGACGGCGGTGATATCATCGGGTTTGATAAGGGACTGGTAGGATTCCTGCTGAACCCGCAAGCCTCTCGTTTTGAGTTTTTCAGGCGTGAGAAGCGGTTGCGAAAGAGCGTTAAGAGAAGCCACGCCGATGGCGGTTTCCTGCCAGCTCGGAGACGCGAGGAACTCGTGCGTCACCTCGAGCAGGTCCTTGCCGATAAACTTCTTCACTTTTTCGAAGTCGGTTTTCGGTTCGCCGAAGGCTTCGGAATTGGTAAAGCTCATTGCCATGCCGCACTGGCCTTCGGTACCCAGAATGACGTTCCAGCCCGGTTTCAAGCCGACCTTGACCAGCTTGCCGGGTTTCAGGTTTTCTTTCCGGTATAATGACTCCAGCCGCTCGAGGGTTTCCTGAATGATTTTTGTCTGCATGTTATTTCCCCGTCAGAATCAGGGTTATATCACTTTCGGTGAGTTCGTAATTAATGATTTCCCGGTAAAATTTTTTCAGTTCGGTTTCGACATCATTGTTAGGGAACTTGTCCGGGTAAACCTGCAATGCCAGCCACATCGGGAAAAGGGCTGCCGGTTCTACCGAGGCGCGGTTCCAGCCAAACATGCCTCTGGGGAGTAAATACACCTGCTTATTCTTGATAGCGGGAATATCAGCCCAGAGCGGGTCAGCATACATGTCTTCGGGCGTACCGGTGTCAATAATAACGATATCCGGGTTCCATTCGAGTACCTGTTCCATCGAGATAGCAGCAAGGCCACCTTCGGCGCCACCGAGCGTCGAGACAGGGTGGGCGGCATTGATGCATCCGGCGGCTGAGATAAACTCGTCCATGAAGGTATCGGCCCCGAACGTGGTCAGGTGGTCGGCGTTGAACCCGACGTATACCTTCTTTTTATTGGCTTCGGAAAAGCTGCCGACTGCGGATTTGATGGTCGCTACATTGTTATCGATATAGTCGCAATATTTCTCTGCCTGGGTTTCTCTGTCGAAAATACCGGCCCAGAACCGGACCTCTTTTTTCTGCTGTTCCGGATATGCCAGAGAAGTCACGTCCATGCATCGAATCGTGGGAATGTCGGTAGCGTCATCTACCGGCTGCAGATCGGTATCGGAGCCGAGACAGACATCGGGGTCGGCCTGGAGCAGGGCTTCGATATTGATTTTCCCGGCTCCGGCTCTTACCGCGGGGATTTCTTCGAGGCGGGGATAGATTTTCTTGAGAAAGACCGAATTTTTTATCGGGTTACTGGTTGCGCAAAGAAGGTCGTTAATACCGAGAACGAAGGTAATGATATTCGGGGGAGACGTGAGGACGGCGATTCGTTCGATATCGGAAGCTAAGGGTAGGGTGACTTCGTTACCGGCGAAATCGGTGACAGTTTGTGAGGTCGGAGACTGTTCTACCGGTTCCCCGGAGGTGTCTTCGGTTGTAGTGCAGGATGACATGACCAATGTCATCAGAACCACCAGAGATACGAGAGCTGTCAGGATTTTTTTCATAGTTCCTCCTTATTTTTAGATGATTTATTTCATAATCATTTTCATTATGAATACTGGTGCTGTGGATAACGCTTATCGCATGGAATACCGTCCATAAAGGAGAATGGATTGCCGGGGAACAAAAAAAAGGCGCACCGGAAAGGAACGCCTTTAAAAGCATCGAAGTACCAACTCCTTTCCAAAGATGGGAGGCATCAGCGTTTCCACCGATACCCTCGGCCCCGATTTTTTCGGGACACTGTTCGCCAGCCATATACCGGACAATCCGGTAGCCAGGCTCAACGAATCGGAGAATATGTCAGTTAGTAAAGTTCGCGTGAATTACGTACAATACACTATAGCAACAGCTTGCCGAGTTGTCAATCGTACTTTATATATATCGATTAACGGTCGTTAACAGCCGAGGGAACATATTCTTCCCTCTGTCGGCAGCCGTTCGCCAAACTAATAGTTACTCACCGCTCATCAGAAACGGCTCATTATAACCTGCCCGCTCTCTGTTATCCTCTCGGTGCCGCCGGGCTGCGGTAGCCCCGGAACAGGGCACCGGGCGCCTGTTTCTTCAGTTCGTCGACCGTCCAGCGGTCGCCGTATTTGAACAGGGTTTTCTCCATTTTCAATTCGCCGTACATGTTGATGCCGTTGCCGCCGAGGAAGAAAACCGAACCGCTGATGTGTCCCGCTTCCTCGGTGGTGAGGTAGGCGACGAACGGGGCAAGGTCTTCCGGCGGAGGGGAAACATCCATAATCGAAACGGTGCTGTAGCCCATCGGGCTTTCTTCCTTGCCGACGACCCTGATATAGGATTCGAGTTCATAAGCGGCGCGGGTGCGGGCGGCGGGAGCGAAGGCATTGCAGGTGATGCCGAACTTGTAGACTTCCTGAGCGACGCTCCAGGTCAGCCCCAGCACGCCGGCGTTGGCGGTGGCGTAGTTGGTGTGCTTGTCCGAGCCGGAAAAAGCCCCGGAGGTGCAGTTGACGATTCTTCCCCATTTCTGCTCAATCATGTAGGGCAGGGCATGGCGGATGGTGTTGAAGTGGGCTTTCGGCTTGATGCCGCAGACATGGTCCCAGGTTTCCTCGGACATTTCCCATATCTTGCTGAAACCGAAGGTGCCGACGACGTTGACCAGGATATCGATTTTTCCGAAGCTGTCGACGGCGGTTTTGATACACTGTTCGGCAGCCGAAAAATCGGACATGTCCCCGAAGAACGGCACTGCTTCTCCGCCCATCTCCTTTATCTTCCTGGCGGTGGTTTCGGCGTCACCTTTTTCCGAGGCAATCCCGTCCAGCAGCCATTTCCGGTCCTGTTCGTTGAGGGCGGCAAGCTGTTCATCGGTAATGAAGGCCATACCGGTCGAGCCGGGCTTGCGGTTATTGGTGACGACTTTCGCGCCTTCCGAAGCAAGCTGGAGAGCGATAGCCCGGCCGATTCCCTGGCCGGAGCCGGCGACGACGGCGACTTTTCCCTCGAGATTCTTACCCATAGCATTCCTCCTTGTACGTCTTAGCAGAGATAATAACGCGTTCAGGGAGGGAAAAGCAATTCATGGATGCGGAACAATGGCGATAATGGTTATAATGGGTACCTTGTTGCCGTTTTCATCGGTTTCATCATCGCCGTAATACCAGAATAACCGATATGCTCCCGGAGTATTCTGCTGTGCATATGCTTCTAAAACTTTCCGTTTATACGTTCTTGAAAAAGCACTGTATTCGTGTGTTTGCAGCGATTTTACTCTTGGGTTTATTTGTAAAAGTCCTAATGCTTTACGAACTTGTTTGAGAGTACCTATCAAATGAGGGGTGTTTTCTATGTGTGTCAGTTGTTCATCCGCTTCTTTCGTGAAGCGTATACTATACTTCATCATTGGCGTACTGAGAGAAAGAACCACGATCTATGAGTTCACCATTCGCGGCTTGTGCCATACCTCTTTCGATGGAATCGTGAATATCCTTGTTTTCATAAACCCATAGCTCGGAAAGCGGGATGGTTACCTGGGGGTCGAGAATTATCTGTTCGTGGTCATTGACATAAACATCGTACGTAACGCCGTCTCTGATGAGCGATTTCGGCAGGACGACCCGATGTTTCGCATCCGGTTTCACGCTTTTTGCAACGATTTTCGATTTATTGTCTTTTAATACGGTCATACTGTTTCACCTGATTGCTTATCTACTCTGACAACAGGATAGACCTGAGTGGGATATGATTTCAAGTGGGATGATACCACTTAGCTGCTAATCATGTTTTCCCGGTTTCTCCCCCACGTACAGGATATGGCAGGAAGCCCGAATATCGGCGTGTTCGTTCGGTATCTCCTCAACCATTTTCATCCGATTTGCTGCTGAGGGCTGCCCCGAGCGCCCCGATAATCTGCGGGTCGTTCGGAACAAGCACCGGTATCTTCAGGCTCTCCTGAAGCAGGTGCCTGATGCAGGCGTTGCGGGCGACACCTCCGGCAAACACCAGGTTACTGAAGGGAGGCAGCCTCCCCAGCATCGAGAGCACTCGCCTGGTTATGGCATGATGGATACCAAGAGCGACCTCGTCACGTTTCGCTCCGTTGTTGATAAGCGAAATTACTTCGGACTCGGCAAATACCGTGCACATATTGGAGATATTGGCAGCCGTCCCGGCCTGCAGGGCAACGGTCCCGAATTCTTCGATGCTGTAGCCCATCGCCTGAGCCATGACCTCCAGGAATCGCCCGGTTCCGGCGGCGCATTTATCATTCATTTCGAATTTCAGAACCCGGCCGTCAGCATTTAGAGCCGATGTTTTCGTGTCCTGCCCGCCGATATCGAGAACCGCCCTGCATTCCGGAAAAACAGCCCTGACGCCTGTGGCAAATGCCTTGATTTCACTGACGACCTGGCAGTCCATATGCTTTTTTATGGTATGCCGGCCGTATCCGGTTGCCGTCAGGTAATCGAATGTTACGCCGTCCAACAAGGTTTTTGCGACGGCAACCGGGTCAAAGGTATTCTGAGTCTTACGGGAGACGGTTATTTTCCCGTCTGTGACGGTCACCAGTTTCACCGTACGTGAACCAATATCCAAGCCGGCTTGTATCATCTTAACCCTTTAGCGTCTCGACAAAGGCTTCTATCCTCGTCTGCAACTGCCCCAGGTCTTCCTGGCTGTAGTCGGTTTCGATTCTCGTTACCGGTATCCCTTCGGTGAGTAATGCCTGTTCTGCCGGATAAGATTCTACCGCGTAGGGAGAACAGAACTGCAGGGCATAGTGTATCACCCCGTCCGCTTTGTATTTTTTCATCATTTCAGTGATGTGCTGAAGCCGGCTTTCGTTCGGCGTGAATATGGCGCAGTCAATTTTGAAGTAACGGTCGACGATAGCGTCCATCAGCTCATCTTCGCTTGTTTTCGAATCATCGACGAGGTTCTGCGTGCCGCGCTCGCCGACGCATGACTCTTCACCGACGATAACGGCTCCGGAAGATTCGATGATAGCCGGTAATTTCCAGTTCGGTACTGCCATGGGGCAACCCGAAACGAGCACGCGGGGCGTGCCCTTTGGAAAGACGCCTTTTCCTGCCCTGACTCGCTGCTCAAGCTCGTCACAGAGCTTGTTCACCGATTCGGTAAAACGGACCGGATTATCGTAAAAAGCTACCTGGTTGATGAGCAGGGCATCGAGTCCGGATATCGGAGCCGGGTCGGCAGCCCTGAGAGCAGCGAGCCGGTAGAGCGCTTTCCGCCGCTTGTTGACAATGTCGATGCCCTGTTTAAGTCTGGCAGCATCGATTTTTATCCCGGTAACTTTTTCCAGTTCAGCTTTGAAGCGGATAAACTCACTCTTCAAAAGTGCTTTATCACCCGCATTTTTCATCTGGGGGACTTCCATGATGTACAAGTTGGGCTGGATTCCCTTGAATATTTCGTAGGCCTTTTTCTTGCCGTCACAGGTGGTTTCGCCGACAATCAGGTTCGAGGCTTCGATATACGGGCAGACTTTGTTGAGCTTGAAGCCGAAGAAAGACTTGATGAGCGAGCAGGTATTTCTCGGAAGCAGTTTTTCCGCATCCTCGAAACCGAATTCGGCGCCGGCGCACAGGCCGACCGATATTGCATCGGCCGCAATAATCAGTTCGTCAGGAACGAAAACACAGAACGTGCCGATGACTTTCCGCCCCTGGGCTTTTGCATCTTCCAGTTCCTGGATGCGAAGGCCGTGCACTTCACTCATCACAAAATCGAGATACCCCATTCCTTCCGGCCGGTTTTTCTGTGAAAGATAGGTATTCTGGTACATGTTGCCGAGAACTCCCAGCAGGGCATCATGCCCTTCAAGGTTTATTCCCAGCTTCGTCCACATGGGTCTGTAATCTGTAGTCATAATAACCTCCATTTGTATTCTATCCGGATTATATCATAAACATATATTATCATAAAGATAAGAATACATTATAAGAATGAGGAAAAAAAGTGTCAGGAAATTCCGGCGACTTCTGTAAAAGTTTACAAGTATGAACTATAATGAGAGCTACCGTGATTATCCGGCTGGCAGGAGGTTAGCGTATGAATGTCCTCGAATGTGAGCATCTGACCAAACGGTACGGCGAACTTATTGCCGTCAACGACGTCAGCTTCAGCGTCGGGGAGGGCGAAATATTCGGACTGGTCGGCCCGAACGGGGCTGGCAAGACGACGTTAATCGAGATGATAGAAGGCTTGAGGGTACCCGACAGCGGTAGTATCAAAGCCCTCGGCCTCGACCCCGCCGGACATGGTAGCGAACTGAAAGAAAAAATCGGGGTGCTTCTCCAGACGACCTCTATCCAGCCTGACATAACCGTGAAGGAAGCAATGACACTGTTTGCCGGTTTTTATGAGCATCCGCATGATAATCCCGGCTCATTGCTGAAAACGCTTTCCCTGGAGGAGAAAGCGAACAGCCGCTTCAAGAAACTCTCTGGAGGGCAGAAACAGCGGGTGGCAATTGCCTTGGCACTGGTGAACGACCCGACGATTCTGTTTCTCGACGAACTGACGACCGGGCTTGACCCCCAGGCCCGCCGGAACATGTGGGATTTGGTCGATACTATCCGGAACCAGGGGAAAACCATCTTCCTGACAACGCATTACATGGAAGAAGCCGAGAAACTCTGCGACCGGGTGGGTATCATCGACTACGGGAAAATAGTTGCCCTGGACACGCCCCGGAACCTTATCGTCAACCTCGGTGCCGAATCCAAAATAACCTTCGGTACGGACATCGACCCGGATGCTTCGCAACTGGCCGCATTGCCGGCGGTGAGCCATGTGGAAAAAATCGATGAAGGCTATATCCTCTTTACCGGAGACGAATATGCCACCCTTCAGGAACTGGTACGACTGGCCGACCGGCAGAAATTCAGGCTGAAGAATCTTCGTACGGAAAGCCCGAGCCTGGATGATGTCTTTCTTACTGTTACCGGGAGAGAGATGAGAGAATGAAAATAAGAGGATTATGGGGATTTACCGTATCCGAACTCAGGATTAACCTGAGAGAGCCGGCAATGCTGTTCTGGGCGATAGCCTTCCCGGCGTTATGGATGGGGTTGTTCGGGGCAATATTCAGCGAGCCGATGCCCGGTTATGACTACGAAGGATTGAATTACGCCAATTTCCTCCTCTCCGGAGGTATCGGGCTGGTCATTCTGGCTTCGGCTTTCATCGGCATGTCGACCACCCTGGCTACCTACCGGGAGACGGGCGTGCTCAAACGACTGCGGGTGACGCCGGTGACAACCTCGACCATCACGCTCGGTTTCGTCCTGAGTCAGATGATTTTCATTACCCTGGGAGTAATCGTTCTCTTCCTCGTCGGCATGATTTTCTTCGGCGTCCGGGTGCTTGGCTCCTGGGCGGCCTTCGTCGGGGTGATATTTTTCGGCATGATGATGTTCCTCAGCCTCGGCTGTGCTATCGGCAGCGTGGCAAAATCGCCCCGTGTCGCCAACGTCATCAGCATGATTATCTTCATGCCCATGATATTTCTTTCGGATATGTTTTTACCGATAACCGCTTTCCCGGCCGGCCTTCAGCCGGTCTGTAAAGCCCTTCCGCTCACACCCCTCAATGTGCTGTTGAGGGATATTGTGTACGGGATTCCGCAGGATGAGTTGTGGCAACTGGCGATAATGGCCGGCTGGCTGGTCCTCGGCGTCATCGTCACTCTGAAGTTCTTCAAGTGGGAATAACCGGCTGGGTGAATGGGGGGTAGACTCGAAACGATACCCGTCATCCCGGTTTCTCTCCCGCGTACAGGATATGGCAGGAAGCCCCGATGACGGAGGGTTCGGTGCTTATCCTGACCATCAGGTCGAGCCACAGTTTACGCTGGTGTTCGGGGAGGGTTTTATATGTTTGAGACGGGATTCCTCCCGGTTCGACTCCTGCCAGTACCAGCGTTCTGAATCCGGCCTGTTCGTGGAGCGGTGCAATTTCTGGCGCAGTAGTGAAATACGCTCGAAAATCACTGGGATGAGTCGGCGGGACAGGGTCACATCCCGTTTCAAGAACAGAATTTACATCTTTGATGTACTCGATATAGTCGGGGTCCTTATTTATGATAGCTGCCCAGATACCGAAACGGCTTATGAAAGCGGAAAATATCCTTCCTCCGGGTTTCAGCCTGTCGTACGCTTCCCGGAGAGCGGCCTGCCGGTCGGCTTCGTGTACAAGGTGGTAGAGCGGCCCCATGAGAAGGACGGCATCGTAACCGGTATCTTCTATTGACGAAAGGTCCCGGGCGTCGGCAACGAAACACCGGACAAGTTTATCCAGTTTATGTTCGCTGACCCGCTGCCTGCATATTTCGACAAGGCCGGGAGTAAAGTCAACCGCTGTCATGCGATAACCTTTCTTCGCGAGCGGGATGGTATAAGCGCCCGGACCGGCGCCGATTTCGAGTATCCTGCCTGTCGGGGGAAGGTATTTTTCAAGATACCACCGGGTAACATCGCGTTCAATCTGCTGGCGCTCCAGTCTTCCCAGCTCATCGTATTCCGAGTAGTATTTAACGATATCGCTTGTATCATCTATCATGGTCATCCTCGTCCTGTTCGTTGAAGCGTTTTTCAGGATTTCATATAGTCCGCTTTCGATTCGAAATGAAGTCCGGATTTTTCATACAGTTTCCGGGCAGGGACATTGTCGTCGCCGACATATACCCTGACTTCCACCGCATCAGTCTTTTTCAGGCATTCGAATGCCTGCTCCATCAGTTTCAGAGCGATGCCCTGTCTCCTGTATTCCGGAGCAACCCATAGTTCATCGATATAGAATACGCCTTTTCTCCAGCGTTGACGGGCAATCTTGGGGGTATACATGAGCGATATCCACCCGACGAACCGGCCGTCGCACAGAGCGGCCCAGGTAGAAAAACCGGGGTGTTCAAGGTCTTCGTACACTTCCGGGTATTCGGTACGTTGGCTCCTCCGCTTTTCTTCCCGGGTCCGTTCGGAACCGGTCATCCGCCAGCTTACCATGTCATCATAGAGATGGTAGTTATCCCTCGTGACCCGCTCGATAGTTATGGCGTCTTTCATTTTCGCTCCCGGATTGGCATTTCCTGTATCATCCTATTCGGTGATTTTTTAACAGGTTCAGTCTTCAGTAAAACGCTATCGAGGTCAAGGTCATATATCCGTAATTTCCCCTCTACCTTCGTCGGATAGGTTGCTTTTCTGATGTTGCCGAGGTCCCAGGCCAGCCATCCGTCCTGAAAAGTATCAGCGCACGAAGCAGGTACGTCTTTCTCTTCCCAGTTCCTGATGCCGGTGACATCGACTATCGCGACGATACGGCCGTCCGGGTCGGTCGGGTGTAATGAGCTGCTGAACCTGGCAGCGGTTTCGACAATCACCAGGTTTTCCAGCGGTACACCACCGACCGGTTGCCAGTTCCGCACCTCGATTGTTTTCCAACCGGTACTGATATACTGCCCGAACGGTTTCACCACTGATAAGGCCCGGTATATCATGCTTCACCCCTTGGGTGCAGTGTGGTGCTGTTCATCTTTTGCGCTCCGGCAATCAGCCATTGCGGTATCGCCGCCTGCGGGTTGAATTGCCAGTCGGCCGCCTTTGCGTCCCACCACTGCCTGTTCGTTTCATGCATTTCATGTGTGTTCATAGTTGGTACAGTAAAGCACACATGATAAGTTTAGTCAAGACACTGTTATTGCATCCGGTAATTTGGTGGGAAAAACCCATTTGACAATAATACCACGATTGATATAGTGTAACGTAGGGTACAGGCACAAAGTCAGGAGACAGTAGCGATGGTAATAAAAGATGATGAGCCGGTAATGGTGGCGAGAAGCGTGAAGCCGGATTCGAGAAATCGAATCAGCCTTCCGAAAAAACTGGTGAAAGAAGGCATCACCTATCACGTATATGTGAACAGTCACGGGCAGATAATCCTTGACCCCCAGGTTACCATTCCGGCTTCCGAAGCCTGGCTGTTCAGTGACCCGGCTGCCCTGGCATCCGTCCGGCAGGGTTTAGCCGAAGCAAAAGAAGGAAAGGTTTCGAAGGTCAGTCTCGACGACCTTTAAAGCGTGAAGTGGCGTACACACTCTACTGGACGGATGCGGCGAGGAACGCTTTCAGCTCTTTAAAGAATGACGGTTCGAAAAAGATTCCTTATAAAGCCGTAAAGAAGGCACTTGAACTCCTGGCGGAGAACCCGCGCTATCCCGGTTTGCAGACCCATCCGTTTACCAGCCTGCAGGGCCCCGGCGGAGAGAAGGTTTTCGAATCCTACGCTCAGAACGATACCCCCGGTGCTTACCGCCTGTTCTGGTATTACGGCCCGGATGAAATCGATACCGAAGGAAACCGGACTCCCGTCATTACTGTTTTCGCCATTATGCCGCATCCTGATTAGAAAAAAGAGGGAGCGTTTTTACGCTCCCGTTCGACAGTGCTTCTATCAACTTTATATTTTTCTTCTCTCCATCCATTTCTTCAAAGATGCCTGGCTTTCACCCGAACGGCGGCCTGATAATAGATTTTCTACGCTGATATCCTCATCGATATCGTTCCAGTGAATTCCCTGTCCTTTTCCTATCAGTCTCCAGTTCTGACGCTCTTCCTTTGCAGCGTGCAGTAATCGGGGATACCATGCCAGCGGTACAGTAATTGTCCTTCCGTCGCTCAACTCAACAGTCAAGGACTCGTCAGTGCAGGTTACTTCGATGGCATTTGGTATTTCAATCTCAATCCTTGAAATAGTCATACCACGCCTCCCGTAATAATTCCTGATTTTCTTCTATAATTCTTTGAATTCGCCACAATTCCGCCCTTTTAAAACCACCACTGTTTTCCAATCGAACCGGATCCAGCCAAAATTTCGCTATATTTTCATCCCTTTCCACATGAATATGCTCCGGTTCACCTGCATCACCAGAATAGAAAAACAATCTATATGGTCCGATGTGCTTTATGGTTGGCATAACGCTTAATAATATACTACTGAAAATGATTGTACCACCGCATAAATACTAAAATCAAAGTCCGGTGGGGTTCACGACAGAACAGTATCCTATGTTATTTGAGTAAAGTATGGCAGTTCAATACCTCTCAATCACGAACGTGCCGTAGCCCTCGTACTCCCTCCGGAATCCGAAGTAGGTCTCATACCACTTTCTGCACCATTCGAAGAGCTCCGGTTTATCAGGGCTGTTTTTATGTGCGGCCAGGTTCCGGCGGGCGCTCCACATGATGTATCGTTCCCACTCCTGTTGGGTATCGGTGGCCATCGAAGTGATGAAGTAGCCGTTAGCGAAGAAGATATCGTAAATGGTTTTTAACGGCAGTGTTTCTCCTTCGAACTCGATGAGTTCCGCCGGCGGGTTATCGACCCTCGAAAAACGGGTGCCGATTATCAGCTTGCCGTCAGGTTTTATAAATTTCTCCAGCAGATTAATGGTGCTTTCGAGGCCGCCGAATTCTTCGCCGCACAGACAGGCGAAATCGAATTTTTCATCTGTTTTCCATTGCAGGACATCATCACATACCAGCGAAACAGCGTCGATTCCGGCTTCATAAAGACGTTGTTGCCCTTCTCTGATAAATTCTTCGCACCGGTCGACGCCGATTCCCCTGACGCCGAACGCCTCGTGCCAGATTTTCAGCATCTCGCCGTAGCCACAGCACAAATCAAGTACCCGCGAACTGGCATTCATTCCCGCGGTATATCCGATTTCGATAATCTTATCAACCGGCGTCATACTGATAAGATGCCGGCTGCTTTCTATATTGTCGATGATTGCCTGATAACTCATTTTTTTCAATCCTTTCTCTTATGATTTACTCGAGATTGATTACATAAAATGGACTTTCATCTGCAACTATATACCCTTGTTGTTCGTAAAGATTCAAGGCTCGCTCGTTTGCCGAGTTCACCTCCAATTGAGCGATTTTTATTTCGTTAGCCTTGAAATACTTCAGTCCTTCGCATATCAGGCAACTTCCAAAATTTTTTTTCACTCATCAGCGACGAACACATCATCTTCATGTGTAAGCAATAATATCTCCTCCGGTGATATGAACGATTTGTTTAATAAATCCTTCAGCAAGTTCTAACTCTTTAATTGCAAAATCCATGTCTCCATGACCTATGAGAGCATAGTCGAGATTACCTAATGTTGACGTTAGCGTGCGAGCTACCAGAGCTAAACCGAACGATCTCAAATCAGTCTTACGATCGATTTTATCCAGTACGCAGGTTAGAGTTGGTTCCTGAATTCCTTTAAATAGCGCAAGAATGCAGATAAAAGATGCCAGGTCCCAATATCTGGGCATCAACGATACATTCTCAAAGTCCATCCAAATCCATCCATTATTACTTGGGAAGAGATTACCAATATTCGCATCTCCATGGCACGGAACTAAAAAATCCGTTTCATGCCGCATCTTTATATCTACTCTTTGGAATATATCCAGCAGTGCTTGTACGCGTGGATCAGAGTGATCTCTCAGTCTGAAAGCCGATTTATGCGTACTCTCCCACATACCAAACGAAGGTAGCTCTCCTGTATAACATTCCATTGCGTCTGATAAGCTCTCTATCAATTCTATTGCTTCCGCCGGAGAGGGTCGTAGTAAACTCGCTCGAGGTTCGTATTTCCAAAGCGTCATCCAGGAACCGCCAATGTTGTGTGGTCCCGCATCGACTGCATCAGTGTACAGTAAAACCGGAACACTCTGAGCACGAAGATGTTCGGTTACCTGTAACTCCCGCTCTTGTACTTGATATGCCAGTTTAGGGTCCTCTTCTGAAAGTGTAGTGGATATCCGAGCCACAAACGGATACGGAGACAGATGGATAATCAAATTTCCCCCATCATTGATTTCTATGGGCGTTATCCCGGTTAATCCAATTGTATCCAGAAACGACAGTGCCTGTGACACATAAACAGACTTATTTTTCATTCTGATACCTTTCATAAAACAAAAAACCGCAAGGTACTGCTTGCGGTCTCGAAATAGATGCGCCATGAGCGCAACGGATTATGCGACTTTGTTATACCCTGTGAAGGCAGGCACCCGTGTGCCTGCGGCTATTCGGTTATTCTGTTCTCACCATATTCATCATTTTTGCCATTTTACCTCCTTCTTCCTGAAGAGTGATTCGAATGGTATCATATCGAAATCGGTAAGTCAAGAACGAAAATCAGGGGCAAAATTCAATATTTTAAAAATTCCGGGCAGCTCCGCCAGCGAGGAGATATCATAATCGGGTTCTATGTTCAGCCTGTTTTCGGTTTTCGCCCGATTCAGCCAGACATTCCGAATCCCGGCCCGCTTCGCTCCTTCGATGTCACTCGTCAGCGAATCGCCGACATGGAGCAGGTTTTCCTCCGAACACCCCAAATCCCGCAGGGCGATTCGGAATATCGCCGGGTCGGGTTTCTCGATTCCGTATCCTGGGAGAAGATAACCGATGAAAACATGCCGTCCAGCCCGATGCGTTCCGGGTAGCTGTTCCCGTTCGAAATAAGTGCCAGTCGGTACTTCGCTTTAAGCTTTAACAATACCGGCAGAACGTCGTCGAACAGTTCCAAGTCTTCGAACCGGTGTTTCAGGTAAACCTCGTTACAATGCCGGGCAAGCTCATCGTCAGGAAAACCGGTTTCCCGCAGGGTCCTCCGGAACGCTTCGAGGCGGATTGCCTCCAGGTTCACGGTGATGCCCCGCATCTCTTCGGCTGTCTCGTTTCTGATAGCTATCATCCTCTCGATAGTGAGTCGGGAAGCAATCCCGGCATCAATCCGCTCCAGTTCCCGCAGTACGTGACGGAGCGAATGCCTCATGACCTTCTCGAAGTCCCATAAGGTGCCGTCGCCGTCGAACGAAACCGCCGTGATTCCGGTTACGCCAAGCCCGGTCAATTTGATACTTTTATTATCAATCATAATTTTTCACCCTGAAATACCCGTAATTTACCGCCGTAACGATATATCCGGTAGTTACCGGCCTTTTCTCCTTTTTCCACTTCTCTCCGGATTTTTTCAACACCTTTCTGAAAAGCCGTACGGTCTTCACTTTCGATGAGTGCGAGGGTAGAGTCCTGACTGGTGGTCTCGATGCTGTTGAGGAAGTCCCGGTCGATTGGAACGTCTACCGTTTCCTGTACCTTTACCGGATCTTCAAAGGTAAAACCGGCGGAAAGAAAGAGTTCCTGAAGCTGCCTTTCGGTGAGATACCTTCTTTTTTCGTATTCAAATTTCGTTGGGAAGAATTCGTTCAACGGGTGATCTTCAAGGTCTTCCAGTGACACACCGAGCATGAAATGAAAACCACCTCTCCCAGTAACCCTGTTCAGTTCCCAGTAGAGGCGGGAACGCTCGGACAGATGGTGATATACATGGGCCATATAAGAAATGTCGATACTGCCTGTTTCAAGTGGTAACGGCTGAACATCGAAATCGAGTTGCTTTGGGATTACCTGTTCGCTTATCTCGCGCTTCCGGATTCGCTGCTGGAGCACGTTCAGTTGATCGGATGACTTATCGAAGGCATGAATTTGATAACCCCGGATACTGGTTTCGGAGAGTTCTTTTTCAAGGTATTCGGTCTGTTGCCCCGAACCGATACCAAGTTCAAGAAAGACAGGAGAAGTCACAAGCCGATTGACATGGTTCACAATACAACGAGCAAAACCGGGAGTTCCTTTCCTTGCTTTCAGGTAATCCTTGCCAAGGCCGTCATATGAATGGGTAAACACCATTTTACTACTCTTATCGAATTTTATTTCCTGATTGCTTCAACAATCCATTTGTCTGACCCGGGTTGCCAAAAGCTGAAGTCGAACCCGCTGTATTCGTTGACGATGTGAAAACCGGCTTTACCCAGCAGGCTGTTCAGCGTCTCGCGGCTGATTAGTTGAAGACTGAACTCGTGGGAAAAGCTGGTGGTAGTGCCCCGTTCCTCGATGAAAACCTCCTGTTTGATATGCTGAAGCTTGGTATCGGCATCATACCGGGTTTCTCCGAATTTCCAGGCTTTCATCCCTGTTCCGGAGGGATTCGGCAGGTCGAACCGGCGTTTTGGGGAATGCCATGATTCGGTCTCGGGGTAAAAAAGCTCAAGTGTCAGACACCCTTCGTTCTTCAGACATTGGTAAACGCCGGTCAGGGCTTTCAGCATTTCTCCCTCGGATACCAGATGATGAAAGTCACCCGTCCCGATGAAGGCGAAATCAAAACCGGTATCGGGTAAATGAAGGCTGGTTACATCGCCGGTCAGGAAGCGGGGATTATCAATATCCGGACTATTCTTTTTAGCCGCAGCAATCATCTCCGGTTCGATATCGACGCCTGTGACTTGAAAACCCTTTTCCGCCATGCCCCGGGCGATGTCTCCTGTGGCACACACCAGCGAAAGTACCTTACCGCCGTACTTTCGGGCTAGCTCTGAATAGAACTCTATTTCCTCAGACCTGTCAGGCTCCCCCCAGCCCCATGTTTGGGCATGGCGGGCGTAGTTACTCTTTTCTTTTCCGGACATTTTCGATTTTCTGTTGATATTCCTTAGTACTTGAGCTCTTTTCCGTGGATATCGATTCCCGATAACCATTTTCTTTCCGATTTTGGGTCCAAATCCTGAAACAGCTCTATCGAGCCGACATGATCGAACCCAAGATTTACATAAAGCTCGAACGCCTCTTTATTCCGAAGGACAGTGCGAATCGTTAAAAATCTGAACCCTTTCCTTTTTGCGATATCGACAACAAACCGAATGAGTTTGGTCCCGATTCCTTTCCCTCTGGAAGCTGTTGAAATCACCACCGGTTCTATTTCCGCAGTCCCTGCTTCCCCGATTGTATCGAGTAATCCCGCATAACCGAGGATACGTCCATTGATTTCTGCTACCCAGGTGCCGCATCTATCTCCTCTTGCGAGGTATTCAGCTAATACTTCGCGAGGGTCACTTTCAGCGATAGAAGGGTCGTCATAGATTTCAGCATGATGTTGTGCCAGTTCGTTTTCCAGCAGGCAGCACGCTTCGAAATCCGCAGGACTATAATCCCTGATTTGTATTTCTATTTCTCCTGATTTCATCGTATCCTGTCCCTCCGCCTGGTTACCTCAATATTCGACTATCCGTTCCTTACCCGTCTTATAATCGTACTTCCAGCCGTCATAGAGAAAGTCGTCGGGAATACGGAGGAAGCAGCCAATCGTATCATCGAAAGCCCGTTCGATAATGCCCGAGCAGTTCCTATTGTCGACATTGCCTTCGGCAACGATAAGCCGGTTGCCTTCGCCTGTCAAAACAATACCGATATGGTCGCTCCATGATGAATCGGGCGGTTTTAAATCCTTCGGGAGGATGTTGTTATAAATGATAATGTCGCCCGGTTCAGGATTAAACCCGTCTTTCGGAGAGAAACAGAAGCCGTTATCCGTCCCCCACTCGAGCCAGGCGGTGACGGCGGCAAGGCGGCACGAGGTATGAGGCGGCCGGATGGGCAGGGTGAAGCCGGCGGTGAGGCAGCAGTGGTAGACGAAAGCGGCGCACCAGGCGCTCTTCAGTTCGTCGAAGGCAGTGGTTTCCGGAAAATAGCGGATGAGAGAAAGGAAGTCGGCATCGTTTCGTTCGCCGCGAATATTCTTCCGGGCGAGGGTTTCGGCCGTTGTCGCCAGGAGCGCTTTTCGGTCATGTTCAACGTGAATCAGTTTCGGAACCAGCCGGTGGTCGGCAGGTCGCAGGTTGAGGCTGAATTCATGTACCAGATTCTCCAGCCGCCTCATTTCTCCCGGCTCACTCAAGGGAAATGAGGGTAAAATCAGGCAGTGCTGGAGATGGTCGGCGTCTTTTATCAGTTCGTCATAGGCATCATGGATGTGGTGTTTATCGGCGTGATGAAAGATGGCTGAAAGGATGATAAGCGTTTCTTCAGCGTTGAAAATCGCCATGTCCCGGATAGCCGGGCGGGCCATTTCCGCACCGTTATGCGAATGGTACGGGTGAATACCCGTCCGGTACGAATAGATGTCGTGGAGAAGGCCGATGATGAAGGCAAGCTCGCTGTCCAGGCCTCTTTTACCGGCAATCATCCAGCAGAGCGAAGCCACGCTGTAGGTATGGAGGTACGCTATCCGGCTCTCTTCGGGAGAGGGGTAACGGTTCAGGATGTCATCGACGTAGTGGCGGACGATTTCGATTCGGTTGTTCATGGTTTCTCACTCTTTGAGGTGTTGCTTAATGCTTTATACTTCAGTTTGTCTTTTTAAACGAGGTCATATTATTATAAAGCAATAACTTCATAAAAGCATCAGGTGCGGAATTATGAACATAAATCTGATTAAAGCGAAAGTAGACGATGCGGAACTCATTCATGGCATGCAGGTCACGTCTTTCCTGCCGTTGCTGCAAAAATATCAGGACTATGATACAAACCCGGCGAATGAAGCGGTAGAGAAAGTAATCGAACGTATTAATCAGTCATTTACGGACTACTACATCATAATCGAGAATGAAGTACCCGTCGGCGGAATAAGAATCGTCAAGCTGAAAGACAGGCGTTATCGCATCAGTCCCGTTTTCGTACTGCCCGAGTATCAGGGGAGAGGCATAGCGCAGGAAATTTTCAAAGAAATTGAAAACCTGTACCGGGATGCCGCAGTCTGGGAATTAACTACCATCAAACAGGAGTCGGGGAATTGTTACTTGTATGAAAAAATCGGCTACCGGCAAACCGGATGGACGCAAATTGTCAACGATTCCATGACGCTGGTAGCCTATGAAAAACACTAGAAAGACTGATACACATCCGTCTGCAATACAAGTCAGATATTTAATTAGTTGTAAATTATTTATGACGTGATGTACTTATTTACAAATTCGGATGGTGTTACTATTTCCGGTTTACTTATCTCAATGCTGGTAATGTCTTTATCGCCGGTAATGAAAACATCAACGTCAGAGATAAGTGCTGAATAAATTACAGGATAATCATTCATATCACGGATGCTGAACAATGATTTGTCGATTTCTTCAGGCGTTTGTATAAGCTGGTAATTCATCCCGAGTAAGAGTTTTTCGATTACTTGTATCTGAGCAGGGAATTTCCGTCCGGTAATATCTTTCAGTTCCTCGACGACGAAAGAGGAAAGAACAAGTTCGTGCTCAGTGACGATATGTTCTATCATGGTATTCATTAATTGACTTGGAAATAAAAGGAGAGATATCAGGACGTTGGTATCGAGCATAACCCTCATGCTACTTGCGAACTCTTTCCTGCCGGTACTCTTTTACCATGGTAATAACATCATCCTCGTTCTTGAGTCGGGCACGTTCCGCTTCGCCGGTAAAAGCCGCCTGCGCTTCTCTGAGAGCTTCCATCGAGGCATTGAGGATGCAGATTTTCCCTGCTTCTTCCACGAACAGGACCTTATCGCCTTCTTTAACTCCCAGTTTTCTGCGGATATCGATTGGCAGGGTTATCTGTCCCTTTGAAGTTATCTTAGCAAGCTCCAT
Source organism: uncultured Dehalococcoidales bacterium (assembly GCA_964463875.1). Lineage (GTDB taxonomy): Bacteria > Chloroflexota > Dehalococcoidia > Dehalococcoidales > UBA2162 > MGML01. Next base: position 3,230 of record CAYXEG010000008.1, on the reverse strand, counting down.
TTGTCACCACCCCTTTTATCGGTAAGGAAATCCTTATAATCCTTACAACCAGTATAATCTAACCAAACGATGATAGCAATTCCTTCCTATTCTGTAATACCTTTCCTTCATCGAACTAATCCTATACTTTCTCCGTAATCAGCAATGCTTCATAGCAAGCGTTGGTGCCGGTAACGCGTTCCGAAGACAGTATTCGGAATCCGTAGCTCTCCAGCTCCTCTTCGTACCTTTTCAAGGGGAGCATTCGGGCCGGGCAGAGGGCCAGCGATACTTCCTTCGGCCCTTCCGGGGTAATAATCGATCTTGGGAGGGAAATCCCTGCCTTCCTGGCCTCCTCTGCTTCTTTACTGTCTTTCTTTATTGCGGCTATGCGCTCTGCTTCATCCTCCGAACCCGGGGTAATATCCTCGATATCGAGCCCTTCCATGAGAAAAAACAATCCTTCCTTTTTTAACAATGCCCTGGCGAAACGAAGATAGTTCCCGCGGTCTTCATTATCGGTCATCATGTGCAGGCAGCCGATATCGACCGCTAAATCATAGCTGCCATAGTCAAGTTGTAAGGGAGAAGGTTCCGTTACATCTCCTGCTATAAAATCAATACTCAATCCTTCAGGAGTGTTTTTAATCGCCCTGCCGACGGCAGTTTCCGAAAAATCAATGCCTGTCACGGAGTGGCCCCGGGAAGCCATCAGGTATGACTGGTACCCCTCCCCGCACCCGAATTCGATGCACCGGGAGTTCACCGGCAGCCGGTCGAGGAGGAGCGAAAGATGCGGATTCGGCCGGGGGTCATTCCAGTTTCGGGCGCCGGCGGCAAATACCCTCCGGTACCGTTCCTCGTAGTCGCTGAGACTCTTCTGTTTTGCCATTCGTATTTCATCCCCGGGAATATTCTTGACCCCGCCGTTATCTCCGGCTATTTACTTATACCTGTATTATTTCATCGAGAAATCGTTTAACGTGGGGGATTACCTGGCCGGCTTTTACGCTCGCATGGTTTGCCCCGGTAAGGGATACAAACCGGGCGTTTGGCATGTGGAGGATGCATTCTTCAGCTCCGGCATGAAACGGGTCTTTATCACCGCAGTAAAACAAACAAGGGGTATCGATGCCTGACAGTTCGTCATCGGTAATCGGCTGGCGCTCAATCAGAGCGCTTAATAACGCAACATCAGCCTCGCTTTTTCCGGCGTGTCGATCGCGGGCTGAGTGTAACGGTTTTATAATTGCATCCGGCCATTGGTAAGGCGAAATACCGCCGAATATGAAACTGCTGAAGCGTGAAGCATGCCGGATTGCCAGGTTCAAACCGACTGCCGAGCCCATGGAATAGCCCCAATAATGAGCTTTCGTAATACCGGCTGTGTTCAGCACGGCAATTGCATCATCTGCCATAAGGCTGATTGAAGCTTCGTGAGGCCGGTCACTGCGTCCGTGTACCCTGGCATCGAACAGGATAAGTTGGAATTTGTCCTTGAAATCGTCGGTATAGCCTTGCTTCCGCCAGTCTTCAAGCTTGCCGGTACCGCCGTGCGCCAGCATTAAAGCCGGTTTATCCTGCCCCTCGGTTTCATAGTAGATGCGGACGCCTGCACTATTCGCATACGGCATTTTTCTCTCCGAGGAAGATAATAACGGAATGAAGTATATTCCAGTCTGTTTACGTTGTCAATACTTATTCAATTCTGTACCATATAGTAGAATTTCAGCCGCTGAATCATGAAAAAAGGATTCTTGCGCCTTATGAATCCGGAAGAATAAATCAATTCCTATGATGGTAAAAGAAAAACCACCTAACTGAATCCGGCTCCCCAGTAAACCATGTTAATCACCCACGTGTATATCCAGTCGAAAAGAGGGTCGAATACCTGCCAGGCGAGAAACAGCCCGAAAAAACCGAATCCGGGATTCGATATAACCTGCTGGTATTTCCGGGCGGTATTCTCCTTGAGAAAAAGGGTGATGATTGTGCTGCCGTCAAGCGGCGGGAGCGGAATAAAGTTAAGTACCAGTAAGATAAGGTTGAGGCTGAAAAACATGCTGATGACCATGGCCGCACGTTCTAGACCAATGGCACCGGTCGTATCGACGAGGTGGGTAAAGTTTATCCACTCTGGCTCGAAGAAAAATCCGGCAAGGATACCGATTCTGACGACCAGGATACAGACGAGTACCGAGATAAAATGCGTTGCCGGACCGGCTGCCGACATCAGGGCTGATTTTTTCGGGTTCCCATATGCCCAGTACGGATCGTAGGGCGTGCTTGCGAATCCGAAAGGCCATCCGAAAAGAAATGATGTTACAAGGGGAAAGACGACCATGCCGAGCGGCTGCCTCCTGATATGGGGAATCGGATTCAGCGAAACCTGGCCGCCGTGATAAGCCGTCAGGTCTCCCCCGCGCTTTGCCGCCCAGGCATGAGCGGCTTCATGAATCGTGGCTGATATGATAAACAGCAGGAACCATATCAACGATTCAGCAATCCTGTTACGAATATCATCCATGTTTTACAACGTACCGTATATGCAGTAAAAAACTGCATTCATGAAAAGAATTTGTATAGTATATCATAATGGACACAAAAAAAGATAGTTTGAGTCATTCGGGTGCATACTAATCTATAAACCCATATTATTCGTTTCTGGTAAAGGATATAAAGGAAACTGTGACGCCGAACTGGTGCTTCAAGCAATGATTACATTCAGTGAATATGAAAAAGCCGTTCTGGTTACCAGCGATGGTGATTTCGGCTGTCTTGTCGCTTACCTGGAGAAAGAAAACAAGCTGGAAAAGGTGATTACGCCTCGGCGGGAAGGGTGTTCGATATTACTCAGGAAAGCGGCTGGCCCAAAAATCGATTATGTCGATAACTTAAGATGTAAACTGGAATACGCTGGAAGGAGAAGAAGCACCCCGTGAAGACTAACCCTCACAGCGTGCCCCTTTACAATAATGATACAGTTTAATATTACCTCCCATATGTTAAATTGTCAATCCATCGATGAAAGTACGATATTATAGTGTCGTTTATTTCGGTACCTTCCCCTTCCCCTGATTATGCCGCATAACTGATAATTGACAGCCGAAATCATTCATACTATAATCACCATAGTAGAGGTTAGTATCCTTTCATGACGAACAGAAACCGGCAGTTTACCTTCGCGTTTACCTACTGGACCTACAAGTATACGTGGGCCTGGCGGTTTCCTGTACGGAAAATCGAAGAGT
>CAYXEG010000007.1:0-42579 GCA_964463875.1 uncultured Dehalococcoidales bacterium | reverse complement strand
AGTGTAAAGAGGTGGCGGACATCCTGCACAAAAACATAAGTCATCAACAGATAATGGAGGAACCTGAACGAGCATGAAAAAATTCTCTGAAAAACTCGCCCGCTTCATCCAGAGGCATCCTGTCTGGATTATCGTCACGGCCGTGCTGTTCTCGGCGGCGGCGGTACCGGGTATCACCCTGCTGGAGACGGAAACCGGTTTCAGCGCCCTGATATCGAACAACGATAAAATCTCGGTCGATACTGCCCGGTACGAAGCGCAGTTCGGAGGAGAATCGATTAATGTGCTGATAACCGGAAACATCGATGCCGTTTTTTCCAGCGACAACCTGAAGGCATTCGTGCAATTCGAAAACAGCGTCAACGCTGATTCGCATTACCAGGCTGTCCAGGGACCTCTTACTATTTTAAACATCGCCGTTGAGAAAGCCGAACAGTCAGCCCTCGCGTTCCAGCAACAGGTGCTTTACCTTCAGGAGCAGGCGGCTGAGGAAGCCAGGACAATGGCGGCAGCGGCCGGTCTTGATGAAGCTCAGCAGGAACTGGCTGCAGAAGAGGCGAAAGCCGGAGTGCTGGCCGGCCTGCAACCGCAACTGGAGGCGTTCGCTCAAATCGGCGAGCTTTCCCTGGAGAATCCGGTTTTCGTCAGGTCGGTTCTCTACGATAACACCGGCGCCATCAATCCAGAACTGGCGCGGTTTGTGCCGGACGATAACCATGCCATCGTCTCGATTATTCCGGACGGTAACATGAGCGATGCCGAAAAGCTGGAGGCGACCCGGGTTATCGAAGAAATTCTCTCGGAAAGCGGACTTTCGGGAATCGAGGCTTCGGTGGTTTCCTACCCGGAAATCATCGATTCAATCGCTGCCGGGCTGGCCGATAACCTGAAAATTCTGCTCGGCCTTTCGGTGCTGGCCATGATAATCATTCTCTATCTCCTGTTCCGTGTCCGGTGGCGGCTCCTTCCCCTGGTGATGGTCGGTATCAGCGCCCTCTGGACGTTCGGCCTGATGGGGTATCTGTCCATTCCGCTGACGATGACCTCGATGGCCGTACTGCCGATTCTTATCGGACTCGGCATCGATTTTTCGATTCAGTTCCAGAACCGTTACCAGGAAGAACTCATACAGAGCCGAAAGGTCGATGAAGCGGTCGTGACAGCGCTTTCGCATATGGTGCCGCTGGTGGGCATCGCCCTGATGGCGACGATAATCGGCTTCATCACTCTGTACATTTCAGAAATTCCAATGATTCGTGATTTCGGGTTGGTGCTGGCAATCGGAATCGTCATCAGTTACGTGGTTGGCCTTTTCCTTCTTCACAGCATCATCGCCCTGGCTGACAGGAAAACCCCGGTCGATAAACTAACCAAAACCGCCGCGAAAGAAAGTCGGCGGATAAACAAGGTGTTGACCGGGCTCGGCCGCCTGGCAATCCGGCATACCGCCTGGATATTCATTATCTCGGTGCTGTTCGCTGCCGGAGGAGGGTGGGTCGACCACCTGTTGCCGGTGAATACCGATTACGAACAACTGATGCAGCAGGACAGCCCGGCCCTTCAGGAACTGAGGGATTTACGGGACATCCTGGGAGTCGGCGGGAGCATCACCCTGATGATTGAGGGAGACGGACTCGATTCCGCCGAAAAACTATCATGGATGAACAATTTCGAGAATGAGATTGTTGACTCGCATCCGGAGATTCTCTCGGTCAACAGCCCGGCGGCTATCGTCAGCCGGACAAACGGTGGCGTGATACCGCCGCAGCAACAGATTGATATAGTTCTCGAAGCAACTCCCGGTATTTTCCGCGACCGGGTCATTTCGAATGACGGAAAAGCGGCAAGCCTCTCGTTTACGATACGTTACATCACCCTCGAAGAGGTGCACGGACTGATTGCCGATATCCTCGAAAGAGCCGAAGCGCCGGAGGGAATTACCGTCTCGCCGGTCGGGAGCATGGTTACCGGGGCAAAAATCATGGATTCGGTGGTCAATTCCCGGATGACAATGAACATCATCTGCCTGAGCGCCATCTTCCTGATTCTGCTGGTGGTGTACCGGCGGCTCGACCGGACCATTTTCTCGGTGATACCGGTCGCGGTGGTCATCGCATGGTCATCGCTCGACATGTACCTGACCGGCATTCCGATTAACCCGCTGACGGCAATCCTGGGGGTACTCGTTATCGGCATCTGTACTGAATTCATGATACTGCTGACCGGGCGTTACGAAGAAGAAAAGAGCCGGGGACTGGCGCTGGAGGAAGCGATGGTGACGGCTATTTCGCACATCGGCCGGGCGATTATCGCGTCGGCGGTGACGACCCTCGGCGGATTCGGGGTGCTGATAGCGTCCGATTTCGTGATGATTCGCGATTTCGGTATCGTTACCCTTATCGGGGTGCTGCTCTGCCTGGTGATAACGATTACGGTAATGCCGGGTATTATCGTCTGGTACGATACTCTGAGACTGAAACGGCAGGCGAGGAAAGAGGCGGAAAAAGCGAACTGAAGGACGTTAGAGAGAATACAGGACGCATCCCGTCCAGGTGATTTTATCGGGCAGAAATTCAAGTTTCAGCCCGAGGCTTTCCAGGAGTTTTCCGACATCGATTCCGGCTGACTCCAGCGAAATACGGGCTTCATCAGGATGACGGCACGGCCTCCCCGAAATCTTTCCGCAGTGTCTACAGATGCCGCAGTTTCCGCCAATCAGTCCCCAGACATTTTCGATACCCGCGTCGCGAAGAAACTGCTCCATCCTCAATACTTTTTTATGAAACTCATTTTTTGATTTGGTGACTTTCCTCAGATTTTTTAAACTGACATCCATTTTTTCCGAATACTGAAGCAGGTACGCTTCGGAATACGAACCGAGCCTGATTTTCAGTTCTTCGAGCGTTCCGGCATCCGGCGGGCAGGTATAATTTTTACCGCAGTTTCCGCACTTGTTTTCCAGGCAGTATGCCCTGATTCTTTCTTCAGGAACAAGCAGTTTCGGGTCAAATTTCGTACATATAGAAAAACCGATTTTTCTCGCGAAGGTATCGATGCCGTCAATATTTTGCATATAATTCGTTTCTATTATACCCTTTTCCGGGTGAAAAAAACCATCAGTTGCCTGTCATTGAATAATCTTCACAATTGTTTAATAATTACAGTTCAGAATATGAACAACGACCACGGTATCAACTTAAAAGAACGGAGTACATGGGAATGAGTGCTGTTGTATCGTTCGCCCTGGTAAATGAAGGCAGGAACGAACCTTCCGAACGACTCGAAAGGAAATTTTTCATCCGCCCGGGGAAAATCGGTTTCGCCTTCGGCCTGTTGAGCCAGCTCTGCATGAAAGACACCGCGTATTTTTCGGAGCAGATAAACAGCCTCTATTTCGATACCCCCGACCTCGAACAGCACGAGATATCGTCATCCGGTGATTTCCGAAAAGATAAGGTCAGGATACGCTGGTACGGAAACGGTATCGATTCCGACCGCGAAAAAACGGTCTTCCTCGAGTGGAAATCGAGGAACGGTTTTGCCGGTACCAAGAAGCGGCGGAAAATGACCGTACCGGCAGAAAAACTAGAGTTATGTCATCTTGCTGAGGGCATCATTAACCGTGAAATCTTGATTGACACCCTGGCCGGTTTCGGGTACTTCGCATCGGGAATACTGGTGCCGGTTATCCTGATATCATACTGGCGGTACCGGTTTACCGATATCGCGACCGGCCAGCACATATCGCTCGACTGCCGTATCAGGTCAACGATGGTCAAGTCCCTCCCCTCGAGTTTCGAAAAAAGTCTTGAGCTGCCGGGGGCAGTTCTTGAAATCAAAGGAAAAAGTCTTGAACTGCCCCCTTCCCTGATGGGCATTCGAATGCTGGAGACTGAATGGACCAGGTTTTCCAAGTATTCGGCAAGCCTCGATGCCCACAGCGACTGCCCCGGTTCAATCGGGCGCCTTTCGCCTTCCGGATTCGTTATCCGGTAAAAAAATAAATCACCTGATTAAAGGAGTACTGTCATGCTTGAAGAACTGACCTCGCTGGTGAACTCGCCTCTCGGAATCTGGGAGTCGATTATCCGGGTTCTCTGTGCCCTGGCCGCATCGGCGGCCGTTTACCTCATGTACCAGGTATTTTACGGTTCGAGGAACATCGGCGCCGGAGTGAACCGGACTTTTCTCATAGGCGGCCCGGCAATCGCCATGATTTTTCTCATCATCCAGACATCGATTCCCATGGGGCTGGGGTTAATGGGAGCTCTTTCTTTCGTCCGTTTCAGGACGCCGATTAAAGACCCGGCGGAAATAGGGTTTCTCCTCCTCCTGATTGCCGCAGCAATCGGAACGGCAACCGGTAATTTCGTACCAACCCTGGTATTTCTGCTCATCATCTTCATCGCCCTGGTAATCCAGCGGATAATGAGCAACAAGACGTCGCTGGCCGGCCGGGGGCACCTGCTCATATCGGTCGATAAAGCGTCATATCCGGACGTGGAGAAAACGTTATCCGCGTATCTCAATGAGCAGTTGCGGGGGCTGAGTCTCGATACCATGTCGACCGTGGAAGACCGGGTCAGCCTGCAATACCAGTACCGGAAAAAAGCAGGGTTCGACTGGACGTCGTTTACCAGCGAACTCAACCGGCTTTCGGGGAACGCCCGGGTTGAACTATTCATCAGTTAAGAATATAACCATAACAGGACCGGAACGAAGATGTTAAAAAAAATATGGCTGACTGTTCTGCTCGGACTGGCATTAACCCTGAGCGCCTGTTCGGGCGGCATTATACAGGAAGAAACGACAAAACCGGTATCAACGGAGTATGGCACTGTCTCATTCACATGGGGTGATGACGATTTCGAAACCGGTATTCCCTCATCGGGGGTAACCCGGTTATCGCTGCAGGGAGACTCGATTTCGGTTACCGGCAAGGGGGTACTCCTCGATGGCGCTGTGGCGACGATAATCCAGGGCGGCACTTACGTACTCAGTGGAACGTTGAATGAGGGGCAAATAATCGTCAATGCCCGGCAAACCGGTACGGTCAGGCTGGTCCTTGACGGGGTGGATATCACCTGCCCGACCGGCGCTCCGATATACATCGACAAGGCCGATAAAGCGGTAATAACCCTGGCGGAAGGCAGTGAAAACTACCTTACCGACGGTGAATCCTATATTTTCGAAACGGAGGACGAGGACGAACCGAATGCGGCCGTCTTCAGCCGAAGCGACCTGACCATCAACGGAGAAGGCTCGCTGACGGTAACTGCCCGGTACAATAACGGTATACAGAGCAAGGATACCTTTAAGATTACCGGAGGCACGATTCAGGTGACGGCGGTAAATGATTGCCTGAAAGGCAGGGATGCGATTATCATCCGGGATGCCGGGATTACCCTGGACGCCGGCGGCGATGGGATGCAGTCTACCAACAATGAAACCCGGGAAAAAGGCTTCATTGCCATCGAGAGCGGAACGCTCGATATCAGTGCCGCCAACGACGGGTTACAGGCGGAAACGAACCTTTACATCGCCGGAGGGACAATAACCATTCTTTCCGGCGGCGGCAGTAAAAACAGCAGTACCGGGACAGCCTGGGGATTCTGGGGAACCCGAAAATCAAGCTCGTCCACGGCATCGGGCGATACCAATGGCAGCGCCAAAGGCATTAAAGCCGGCAATGATATCACCATCGACGGCGGGACGTTTGTCATCGATTCCTCCGATGATTCACTCCATTCGAACGGCAGCCTGACGGTCAAAAGCGGTACGTTCGAGCTGGTTTCGGGGGATGACGGCATCCATGCGGACGACAGCCTGGTAATCAACGGCGGCAATATAGAAATTTCGAAATCATACGAGGGAGTCGAAAGCAACACCATCACCGTTAATGCGGGAACGATTCGGGTAGTGTCTTCCGATGACGGAATAAACGCTGCCGGCGGGGCAGACGGGTCGTCGATCGACGGCAGGCCCGGACAGAACATGTTCGGGGAATCCTCGGACAGTTACCTGTACGTTCACGGAGGAGATATTTATGTCAACGCGAAGGGTGACGGTATCGATATCAACGGGTCGATTCTCATGACCGGCGGGACAGTTATCGTCGACGGGCCTACCGAAAACTTCAACGGAGCCCTCGATTACCTGGGTGAATTGAAAGTTACCGGCGGGTTCCTGCTGGCAGCCGGCAGCGTCGGCATGGCCCAATCACCGAGCACGTCTTCAAGCCAGTACTCGATGATAGTAAACTTCACGGCGAGGATGCAGGCCGGGGCTATACTCAGGCTCGAAACTGCCGACGGGACGGAAGTTCTCACCTGTTCTCCGGCGAAATATTACCAGTCGGTTGTCTTTTCATCACCGGAATTGAAAAAAGGGACATCGTATGTCCTGTTGTCGGAAGAAGGCACCGAAGAGAAAACGCTGTTCGAATTTACCGTTTCCAGTATCGTTACCCGTCTCGGTTCTTCATCGGGAATAATGCCCGGTGGGATAAGGCTGTTCCGGTAACAAAAAGATTCGATACCGTTCCCGGTCACCCTGCCGGGACTTGCTTGCAGGGCGAAGAATACCCATCTTCACCCTGTTCAGTGCCTGTCAGGAGAGCAGGTTCATGACGCCGAGGAAAATCTGATAGATACCGAACCCGGCAAGAGCAACAGCCGAAACCCCGGTCAATATCCGGCTGATTTTTGCTCCCAGCCTCCTGATAACGCCGAACAGGACAATTATCGCAGCGGTCGTCAGGATGATTGTGCTGTAAAAACCGGCAACAACGGCGATTCCCTCGGACGAACTTCTCTGCCAGGCATTCAGAACCAGCGGCCCCATAATCAGGCTCCATTGCAGGTAAGGATTCGGGTTGAGCAGGTTGATAACCACCGCCCTTGAGTAGTTTTTCACAGCCGACTGCGAAACGGACTGCCGTTCGTTGTAGTGCCTGAAGGCTTTCAGCGCTCCCCAGGCAAGGTAGAGGAGAAAAAGCCCGCCGGCAAGCCGTAGAACGGTGATTGCCCAGTCAGGTACGATGTTCAGCAGCAACAGAACGACGGCGACTATCGGAATATCGCTGACCAGGTAAACCGTCGCCAGCGGCAAGGCGTGTTTCCAACCGTGTATCAATGACCGTGAGATGATAAAGGTCTGCGTCGCTCCCGGCTGAACCGCCGCCGCGAACCCCATGGTGATGCCGAGAATCAGGTTGACCGCCAATTGCTTACACCTCTTTTACATTATAAGTCACCACGACAATAAAAAAGGCCGGTTTTTCAGTCCCGGCCTTTTCCCATGATTCTCAGGTTTTACCGGTACACGCCGTACTCGTGGGTGAAATCAAGCATTGCTTTCAGGTTTTCCGGCTTGACCTCATCGGTCGAACTGCGCGGCGAGAGGATGAATCCGCCGTCTTTGCCGATATCGTCGATAAGCATCTTGCAGTACGCTTTGACATCATCGACCGTTCCGGCCTGGAGGACGGTCGAGGGGACATTCCCCTGGATACAGTGATGTCCGCCGAGAATCTCCTTTGCTCGATGGATATCGGTAGAATCCAGTCTGACGATTATCTTGCCTTTAGGAAGTTCGAGCAGGTATTCGAGTTTCTTGGTGAAGTCGCCTTCGAAGAAGATACACATCGTGCCACCGAGTTCGATTCTCGACATGATGACCCGTTTCGCGGTCGGCCAGTAGTATTTCTCGAACAACTGGTTCGAAATGAAATTATCGGAACCACGGGTGTTGGTCATGAAGAGCCTGATATAGCCGTTCTCGCTCGGCGGAGGCAACGGCTGGGCGACAGCTCGTTCCGTTATCTGTTCGCAGGCTTCGAGGAGTTTATTTCCGTTCCGGTACATATCGACCATCGTTCCCTGCATGCCCCGCAACTGATTGGAGACAATATCGAAGGGAGGCATGGCGGCTCCCTGGAAATAGAGAGGGTTGCCGGTTTCTTCGAGCATCCGGTTGAACTTCATCATGGTCTCGCCGAATTTCATGGCTTCTTTGCCGTAGGCCTTGAGGGTATCGAAGGCCTTCTCGACATCCGGGTTGGCCAGGGCCATTCCCAGCATCTGGGCGCCGCCACCACCCCGAAGGTCGAATAAATCAGGCAGCTTGCCAAGCCCGGCAAGTTTATCGCTGACACGGGGCATGAATTTTCTCAACAGAAACGTCCCCGGGTCTCTGAGGTATTCGTCCCATTCGCCGGCCGACATGGCATCGATTTCGATTGCCTGGTGGCCTTTCCATTCATCGACGCCGTACCCCGGCCATTTCGAGGTTTTAAGTTCCAGTATTTCCATGGCTTTACCGGGCTGGGGCGCCTGAGGGAAAACCAGGTCGGCCTGATAATCGACAACGGTCTTTTTATAGGCGTTGTACCAGGCATCGTGGTCGTAATAGGCGGCCGAGGAAGGAATATGGCAATACTTCCCCGGGAAATACCCCATGCCGCAGATAATCGGCACTCTGTCCGGAATTTCCAGGGCGATAGTTTTATGAATCCGGTCCTCTTTTTCTTTTCTTAGCTGCTTCGCCGTCTTGCCTTCAGCGATGATTTCTTCCATTCATTTCCTCCGCAATATTTATTGATGATAAAAGGCATTTACAGTATACCACGCAGGGAACCAGGATATTGAGTAGGCTGCATCTCAACAGACGAATAAAGCAAAGAAAACCTTTTACCGTCACTCACTATATTTTACCGAAATTCCGTTCTTTACATTGCTATTTCAGCTTATCCTTTGTAAAATATTAGTAACAAAGGTAAATAACATAATAGAACTCTGTTTTTCGCAGGTCACCGATTTATAACCTAAAAGTGTGGTAATAGAACGGGCGGGATTTGTTGAAGGGGGAGGTCAGGATGAAGCAAACCGGTTTCAGTAACAACGAAAAATCGAACGAAGATACCTTTATCCGCTTTCTCTTTGACAACTCTCCGGAAGCGATGTTGTTCACCACTCCCGACGGGACCACCCTGGCGGCAAATCCTGCCGCCTGCCGGCTTTTCGGCCGTTCCGAAGAAGAAATTTGTAAAATCGGGCGAGACGGTCTGGTCGACCCTGACGATATTCGTTTAAAAGAGTATTATTCCTACCGGACTCAGTTGGGTGCAGAGAAAGTTGAACTCACCCTGGTAAGAGGAGATGGTTCCCGATTTCCCGCAGAGATTTCCGTACGGCTTTTCCCGTTCGAGGGCGACCAACTGAGGGTGTTACTGATTATCCGCGACATCTCGAAACAAAAGATGTCGGACAGCCGTTTTCGCCTTATGGTCAACTCCATGGGCGAGACCGTTTTCACCGTGGACACGGAAATGCGTGTCACCGGTGTATACGGACGCCGGCACACCGGCATGCCTCCTGAGTATGTAATCGGTAAAACTCTCCGGGAGATATCAGGAACCGATTATCCGGTACACCAGAGAGCGGTTGAGAAAGCCTTTTCCGGAGAATCCGGAAGATATGAATGGTATCTTCAGGACGAATCCGGCATCAACTGGTATCAGACAACATTCTCGCCGTTACAGGATGAAAACGGCGCTGTAACCGGAGCGGTCGGAATTGCTCGTAATATTACCGAATTGAAAAAAGCGCAGGCACAGTACCAGATACTGGCTGAAAATACGGTCGACGCTATTTACCGGTTCAATTTATACGACGAGAAATTCACTTACGCCAGCCCTTCCGTAACGTCGATTCTGGGCTATCAACCGGAAGATAAGGCATATATTCGAGTCCCTGATATCCTGACACCCGAGTCCTACCGGAAACACCGGCAATCGATTGAAACCATGCTGGCACGTAAGGTTGACCACCTGATAGACCAGCTCGAGGTTATCCATAAAGACGGCAGGATTATTCCCGTCGAGGTCAGCGTCCGTCCCATTTACGATAGTAATGGTAATCCCACGGAAGCAATCGGGGTTTGCCGGGATATTACCGAATGGAAAATTTCGCAACAGGCGTTACAGGAAAGCGAAGCATTCAATGCCAGTATACTGGAGGCTTCTCCCTATCCGATAAACGTCTTTAATCCGGATTATTCGATTCGTTATGTCAATCCGGCCTTCCAGGAACTGACCGGTTATTCGGAGGAATACCTCATCGGTCAAAAACCGCCCTACCCGTACTGGCCGGATGACATGACACAGCAGGCTGTTGATGAATTTTATGTCAATATGACCCGGGGAACCAGGGACCAGGAAGGCCGGTTCATCAGGAAAGACGGCAGCGAATTCCTGGTTTTAATCGCCAGCACTCCGGTGATAAAAGACGGTCGAATACTCTACATTCTCACCAACTGGATAGATATTACCGAGATACGAAAAGCCGAACAGGCGCTTCGTGAAAGTGAAGCATTCAGCTCCAGTTTACTGGAAGCTTCACCGTATCCGATTAACGTCATCAATCCTGATTTCTCGGTACGGTACGTTAATCCGGCGCTCGAGGAACTGACAGGCTATTCGGCTGAGGAGTTAATCGGGACAAAGCCGCCGTATCCTTACTGGGAAGGAGACGCCACGGTAGAAATTCTTAAAAATTTCCACCTGGCGATGACGGAAGGTTACCGGGGCCGTGAAAGGAGTTTCATCAGGAAAAACGGGGAAAAAATCTGGGTAAGAATCAGTAACACCCCGGTGAAAAGAGATGGCAGGACCGACTATATACTTTCCAACTGGGTTGATATCACAGAAACGAGAAAAGCCGTTCTTGCCCTCAGGGAAAGCGAGGAAAAATACCGGACGCTTTTTGACAACGCCCCTATCGGTATAGCAGTAAGCAGTGAAAACGAAAGGGTTATCGATGTCAACCAGACACTCGTCAACATGCATGGCTTCAGTTCGAAAGAGGAATTCATAAACATACCGATGTCCCGTAAATATCTCCATCCTGAAGAAAGAACACGGTGGTTGAAAATAATCGACGAGCAGGGGTATGTTAAAGGATTCGAACTGCAACTGGTACGCAGGGATGGTTCGACGTTCTGGGCTTCGCTCGATTCGATTTCGCACTACTCCACCGTTGCCGGTAAGCACTATATTGTCGCCCTCCAGGACATCACCGAACGAAAAAAAACCGACGAAGAGAACCGGAAAATGGCCCGGCTCGAATCGGTCGGATTGCTTGCCGGAGGCATCGCTCATGATTTCAATAATCTTCTTATGGGTATCATGGGCAACATTTCACTGGCGATAATGGAGGTCCATGAAAATCAGGAAGTACTCAAGATTCTCCAGGAAGCGGAGATAGCAACCGAACGGGCCAGCGAGCTGACGAAGCAGTTACTCACCTTCTCCCGGGGAGGCACGCCGGTTGTTAAAACAATCAACATAGGCAACCTTATCGAAGAAAGCACCAGCTTTGCCGTACGGGGGACCGGAAATAAATGCCAGTGTTCGCTGTCTGACGACCTCTGGGTAGTAGAAGCCGATGAAAGCCAGTTGCACCAGGTAATCGCCAATTTGGTGATAAACGCCTGTGAAGCCATGCCCACCAGTGGCGTCATCAACGTTAATACCGGTAATGTGGTAATCGATGAAACCTCTTCTCTGCCGCTGTCCCCCGGGGACTATGTCATGTTTACCGTCGAGGACAGCGGAGAAGGTATCGAACCGCAATACATGGAAAAGTTGTTTGACCCGTATTTCACGACAAAAGCGACCGGAAACGGGCTTGGCCTGGCGACTTCTTACTCAATCGTAAAAAATCATCGCGGTCATATAACAGTGGAATCGAAACCGGGAAAAGGAACCACTTTTACCGTCTATCTGCCGGCTGTGAAAAAATCCACAGAAAAGGTAAAACAAAAAAAGACCGATGAAATCCCGACTGTTATTGGAGGAAGAATCCTGGTAATGGACGATGAGAAATACTTACGAGAAGTCGTCGGAAGAATCCTTACGCGGTTAGGCTATACCCCCTGTTTGACGGCTGATGGAAAAGAAGCCCTGAAAGCCTACTCCAAAGCGATGGAAGAGGGCCGGCCATTCGACGCGGTCATTCTCGACCTGACGATTCCCGGAGGCATGGGAGGACTGGAGACTATCCAGAAACTGCGGGAGCTCGATCCGGGGGTAAAAGCGATTGTCTCGAGCGGCTTTACGAGCAATACGGCCGAATCGAGTTACTATAATTACGGTTTCAAAGCCATCGTCAACAAGCCATACAGTGTCAGCCGGATGGAAAACGTGCTGAAGAAATTACTCAACAAAAAAAAATCGGGAGCACGCAACCGGGTAACTGTCGGGCGACAAATAATCCGGTGGAAATGAGACTAAGCAATCATAAAGGTTGAAAAATGGACGTCAGCAGTGTAAAATCCTTCTTAAGTTACTTTTTATGATACGAGAGTCAAAAATACCCGGTGGTAACAGATACCGGGTATCGTATTATCGAGGAGGAAAAATGAAACGTCTGTTTATGTTCCTGCTGGTCGCTATTGTTGCCGTTGGTGTACTCTTCACGGGGTGCAGCAGTGATTCGGGAAAACTTCGCGTAGCGACAGATGCCACCTGGCCGCCTTTCGAATATGTCGATACGACAACCGGTAAAATAGTCGGGTTCGATATCGACCTGTTCACAGAAATCGCCAAAGAAACCAATCTTGACATAGAATTCGTCAATGTAGAATGGGATCCGCTTCTGGCCGGAGTTGCCCAGGGCACCTATGACTGTGCGATTTCGTCCATCACCATCAAGGAAGACCGGAAAGCAGAGATGGATTTTTCAGATCCGTACTACGTTGCCGGCCAGGTCATCGTCACTCTGAAAGAAAGCACTTCGATTACCGGGCCTGAATCACTCTCGGGCAAAAAGGTCGGTGTCCAGACCGGAACTACCGGTGATGATGAAGCTCAGGCCATCGAAGGAACGAATGTCGTCGGTTACGATGAAATCGGCATGGCTTTCGTAGCTCTGATGGGGAAACAAATCGACGCGGTCGTCTGCGATACTCCGGTCGCTTCCGGATACCTCGCAAAATACGACACACTGACAACCGCCGGTGAAGTACTGACAACCGAAGAATACGGGATTGCTTTCCCGAAAGGAAACGCAGACCTGGTTAATAAAGTTAATGACGGGCTGGCGAAAGTAAAAGCCCGGGGCGTCATCGAAGAACTTGTCCAGAAATGGCTGGTCAACTAAAGGAATAACGTAAAGAGGGTGCCTTCGGGCACCCTCGGAATTTTACCGGATGGATGAATTAAAGGAAGACAGGCCGGATAAAGAACTCGGTTTCGTTACCGGCGGAGAAGTAAACATTCGTCACGACTCATGGTGGTGGCTGGTGGTCGGTGTTGCGGCTGTTATAATCCTGCTGGTAATACTGATGCCGGTGCCTTTCAAAGAAATCGTGCTCTTTGCCAAAGACGGCATCCTGGTAACAATCCTTGTAACCGTCATCTCCTACTTTCTGATGCTCATTGCCGGGCTTTTCGGCGGGCTCGGGAGGCTTTCGAAAAACCCCCTTATTTACGGCATCGCATCGCTCTATGTCGAGGTAGTGCGGGGGGTTCCGCTGCTGGTACAGCTTATCGGCTGGTATTTCGCTTCTCCGGTCATCATTCAGAAAATGGGTGTCTGGCTGAACTTCCAACCGTTCATCGAATACCGGGCAAATCCCATTATCACCGCCGTCATCGCCATCACTGTCTGCTACGGCGCCTACATGAGCGAAATTGTCCGCTCGGGTATTCAGAGTATTCCCAAAGGACAGATGGAAGCGGCCCGTTCCCTGGGCATGAGCCATATTCAGGCAATGCGATACATCATTCTGCCCCAGGCATTTAAGGTAATACTGCCGCCGATGGGAAATGAATTCATCGCCCTGCTCAAGGATTCGTCACTGGTCAGTGTTGTCGCCGTGGCTGACCTGACCCGGCGAGGGCGGGAATTCATGTCCGCCCATTTCAACCCGATTGAAACGTGGCTGATGGTAGCCCTGTTGTACCTGGTTCTGACCCTGATTGCCTCACGGGTAGTCTCTTACATTGAAAAACGCTCGAAGTATGACAGGTAACGAAATGCCGGAACCGATTATTACAATAAAAGATGTCCGTAAAAATTTCGGCCGGGTACAGGCTTTACGGGGTGTCAGCCTCGATGTCTTCGAAGGCGAAGTGCTGATTATCGTCGGACCGTCCGGCTCCGGCAAATCAACCCTGCTGAGGTGTATCAATCGTCTCGAAGAATATGAAAAAGGCGATATTACCGTCGACGGCATCAGGCTTGACAGCAAGAGCAACATCAACGCCGTCCGCCGTGAAGTCGGGATGGTATTCCAGTCCTTCAACCTTTTTGCCCACCTGACCGTCATGCAGAACCTGGTTCTGGCGCAGCGCATCGTCCGGAAGCGAAGCCGGGAAGAAGCTGAAACCATCGCCGGCGAACTGCTCAACAAGGTCGGCATCACCGATAAAGCCGCCGCTTACCCTTCCCAGTTATCCGGCGGACAGCAGCAGAGGGTGGCGATTGCCCGCGCCCTCGCGATGAACCCGAAAATCATGCTCTTCGACGAGCCGACCTCCGCGCTTGACCCGGAAATGATAAAAGAAGTGCTTGACGTGATGGGTTCACTCGCCAAAGAAGGCATGACCATGCTGGTCGTCTCTCATGAAATGGGCTTCGCCCGGGCAGCCGCCCACCGGGTTATCTTCATGGACGAAGGACAGATTATCGAGCAGGCAGAACCAAACGAATTCTTCAATAACCCGAAAGAAGAGCGCTCCCGCCTGTTCCTCAGTAAAATTCTTCATCTGTAACATCCGCCGTCACTGTTTTCTCTGTTGTTGTTTCCCGATAATTCACGGTTTTTCGTCCTGTACCCGATTGGTTTCAATTAGTGTTACAATATGGTTAACCGGGTTCGATGAACGGGAGGAAAGATAAAATGAATATCATTTCGAAAGGCGAACGGGGAATAGCTGTCATCCTGGTTGTGCTCATTGTATTCGGGGTCGTCGTCGCCGGTGCCGCCGGAACGGCGGCGGTAATACTCTCCGATGATTTAAAGATTACCGTTACCAATCAGAGTTGCGGTGAATGGAACATCGCCGCCGGAACGGAAAAGTTGAACCTTAATTTCATACCAGGGATTAATGTGCCATCCACCATATCTCAGGGAGAAACGGCTGTCGTTCAGGTACCGAAGAGGTTTGTCGAGTCGGTAACGATAGGTACCGGAAGTATCGAACTCAGGGCATTCGACCGTTCTTTTTCACTGGCAACGTCGCATATCGACATGGAACGTTCGACATTGAATGGAAGGCCTTTGTCCGAATATGTGGGGCAGCAGATAGACCTTTCGATAGAGCATGCATTAATCATGGAATGCCGGTAATCCGGACGAAGCATGAAAAAGCCGCTGTCGGTAAACAGCGGCTTTACTTTTTTCTTCTTTTGTGCCCGTCTATTTCCGGTGTATCGGACGCAGGGTGACTTTCTGGTCCGGAAAACCGGCTCCCATGTAACCGAAAGCCAGCGACATGACCGAATCCTTTATCCGCATGTAGTCCGCATCCGGTGCAGTTTCAGGCTTCGGGTACTGCCAGTTCATCTCGTGAAACGCCTGGTATATCGTTACCCCGGAGGCATGAATCTCTCTAGCCCGGGTAATGCAGTAAGCAAGAGCCGCTCCGCCGTCTTCGGCGGGAATCACGCCCTCGTAACCAGGCATGCCCGGCATTTTTCGTTCCGCCCGGCCGGGCGGAGGCTGATTCTCGGTACGGGGCGTGCCGACGCCTGCCGGAAGAAAGGTGAAGACAGAAACGCCGGTATTCTCAATCGGTCCGAGTTCGGCGGCCAGGGACATCATGAGCGAGGTAGCGGCCGTTTTCGCCGCGCAGTAGTTGCTCTGCCCGACGGGAAAACGGAAACCGGTCGTCAGGTAGGTGACGACACCGTGATGCCGTTCAATCATGTCCGGAACGAACTGCTGAATGCCAAGAAGCGTTCCCCGGGCAGCAATGGCAAGCTGCCGGTCCAGTTGTTCGGGAGTCGATTTCAGGACCGGGGCGCCGAGCGACATGTTCATAGCACTGTTGACCAGGATATCCACTTTCCCGAAGGCGGCGAATGCCTTTTCTGCCAGGTTTTTCATGGATGATTCGTCGGAAACGTCCGTTTTCACGAATAAAGCGGTACCCGGTTTGTTTTCATCATCAATCAGCTTCCCGGCGGCTTTCCCCAGCTCGTCATTCATATCCGCAATCACTACCCGCGCTCCCAGCCAGGCCAGGCTCCGGGCGGTGCCCAACCCGATATTGCCCCCTCCGCCGGTCACTACCGCTACGTCTCCCTCAAGGGTATTTCTCTTCAAATTCACCCTGTCAATCGAAATCGGCCCGATACCGCTCAATTCGGCCATGCACATACCTCCCGAAGTTTTCTCAAGCTATTCTGCCAGTACCTATTATGAGCAAGACGGCGGTGCAGGGCAAGTGACAACGACGCTTCTCACCGGAAGATGCCCTGATGTCTTATAGTCCGAGAAAAAAATCCCTGATTAGACTATAATAAGAAAGCTGCCGATTGTGGCAGTCAAGCCATAGTAATCCCAGTCAATAATTTTTAGAAAAGGAGAGTAACATGGCAGAAACCTACAAATTCCTGAATCCGGTTGGTATTCAGGAACCGGTAACACTAAAGTCTCTTGCCCCGCGCCTGAAGACCCTTGACGGCGCAAGAATCACCCTGAGCATCGGCGCCGGGGGAGAACAGGGAATACTCATCCCGCTGGCGAAAATGCTTCCGGAACGGTACCCCCAGGTGAAGTGGAATATCAGTTACGCTGCGGCTCACGGCACAAAGGCCGGAAGCCTGGCACTGGCCGAGGAGGAATTCGCGAACACGGATGCACTCATCCGCGGCGTGGTGTGGTGACATGGCGCCATTTGGGAGCAGTTGCCTGCCCTTTCGCAAATCGAAGCCGCTGGTATCCCCAGTGTCTTCATCATCTTCGAAGACCAGGACACGTGCTGGCAAGAAGCCTGCCGTCTGAACGGTATTGCCAGTCTCAGGAGAGTCTGGGGTTCGCGCCATATTCCCGGTCCCCAGGATGTCCCGACGTGGATTGACAAACTGATGGACCAGCTTGTCAGACCGCTGACAGAAGAGGAAATGCACCCGAAGCCGCTCGACACCTCGAATCCGAGGTATGTTTTCGAGGGAACGATGGCGGAAGCAATAAAGTTTTTCGCCCAGACCGAGCCGATTTCTCAACTCTACAACAATGCCCCTATCAGCAAATACGGGGACGGGCTGGCGATAATCCCTCCGAGCGAGGAACTTGTCGCTGAAATGTTGAAAGGCACCAGCCATAAACCGGACGAAATTATCCGTTACCATGCCGACCATCGGCTTGGCGACCGGGTGAACCAGATGGGCAGTTCCGGCAAGAAAGGCGATATCGTCCACTTCATGCCGATGAGGCGGTACGCCACCGTCGAAAAGGTTGCCACCATCGGCGTCATGGCCGGCTGTCAGCCTGAGCACATGCCGGCGCTACTGGCGATGGCCGAAGCCGGCGGCGGCTGCGGTGACGGCCGCGGCGGTGTGTCCTACGTTATCAGCGGCCCCTATGCCAAAGAAATCAAGATGAATTTCGATACCAATGTCTTCGGCGCCGGCAATCCTGCCAACCGATCGCTGGGACGAGCTGCCGAACTCATGTTCAGGAACTTCGGCGGAAATATCCCGAACGTCACCAACTGCGGTGTCTGGGGACAGGACCTGCAGAACTGCGTCCCCGAAAACGATGACGCGCTTCCGGAAGGATGGTCGTCGATTCGTGAGGAATACGATTTCGGCAAGGATGAAAGCTGTATCATCTCGATGGGTGTCGGACAGGTCAATACCCGGCAGAGCACGCCCTTCATGCCCGGTGGTTACCGCGAGTTCCAGAAGAGCGGCCACGGCGGTATCGGCCGGCGGCTCGGCGTGAAAGGCATCCCCGGACCCCATAACTTCATCGAATACTTCGTCAACAGCTTGTGGAAAGACTGGGAGGGCGGTTACACGTTCTACCTCCTGCCGGAAATGGCCCGCGACCTGAAAGCCTGCGGCTTCAAGACCAAAGACGAAATCTACGAATGGCTCTACAAGAAGAGTTTCATGACCGTTCGTGAGTACCGGACCCACCAGAGGCCGGACGTGACGACGAACGCCTGGAAGGGTATCGAACCGACCTCCGGGAAACCGTGGAAAGAACTCTCGGATGATTACATGATACCGGCAGTCTCTGACCCGTTCGAGAACTGCGTTATCGTCACCGGCGGCGGTGAAGAACTCGGATGCTGGACAGGCGGACGAGGTCCGAGGTCGGACCCGGCTTTCAGCATCGATGTCTGGAGATAAAACAAACACTTATTATGCAAAGCCGCTCCGAGATTCTCGGGGCGGCTTTCGTTTTTTCGAGGCTACTCTTACTTTTCTTTCGCCTTTTTCAGACTCTCCATCGGATTCAGGTTAAGGTTCAATCGTTCGACGATGGCAGCAAAACGTTTTTGTTTGCCATCTTCGGTCTTTGCCCCGATGAAGTAGGAAGAGGCATACGCCCTGCGGGCGGAACGCGGCATTTTAAGAAAGTTTGCAGAGGCGATTCCACAGGATTTCAGCATGTCCTCGAACTGCTGTAGTTGCTCATCGGTCAGCGGTTCGGGTTTAGGTGAATCCCAGAAACCGTTTTGTTGGGCAATCCGGATTTTCGCCCGGCCGAAATCAGTCATCAACCCCTGTGATTCCAGCTTCTCAGCGAGTTTTCTGTTTTTATCCGACCAGTTACTCGTTTCGTTACGCTGTTTGAAATATTTAAGGTAAGCGTTTTCATCGATACGCTGCATCTGGCCGTCAATCCAACCGAAGCATAACGCTTCCTCGAGGGCTTCGCCGGCGGTCAATGTTTCCGGATTGCCCTTCTTACTGAAAGTCAGCCAGACACCCTCCTGTGAAAGGGCGTTGTTGGCAAGCCATTGCCGGAACTCTGCGCGCTTTTGAAAAAGTAACCGGTTCATGAGTTTTTCCCCCGTCAAATCTATTGTCACAGGCTTATGATATTTTCGGTTTTTCCTTCGGCGCCAGGGGCAACTCTACAATAACGGAAGTCCCCTTCCCCGGTTGCGAATCTATCGTAAGATGAGCACCTATGATTTTCGCCCTTTCCCGCATGCTCATCAAACCAAGATTGAAGGTGTCGGGAAGATACGAAGAAGCGCGAGTTGAATTAAAACCAACTCCTTTGTCAATTACCGTCATTTTTATGAAGTCCGCAGTGAACTCCAGATTTATGTATGCCTGTAATTCATTGGAATGCTTGCAGCAATTATCGATGGCCTCCTGAGCAATTCGAAAAAATCCCAACTTAATGTCCTCAGGTAATTCCGGCTCGAATCCCGTAACGGCCAGTTGTACCTGAATCCGGCCGGATTTCTTCATATCTTCAGCCAACTGACTTAAAGCGTCCTGTAATCTGAGATGTTCCAGTACTCTCGACCTCAACTCATGAGAGTAGCGCTGCACATCATCAATTGCTTTTTCAGTATCCTTCTCCAGATAGTTCAGCTTGTTCAGAGTCCGAGCATCTTTGATGTTGCCCGAATGTAAAAGAGAATTCAATTCCATCTTAAGAACAGCCAGATACTGTCCGATATTTTCATGCAACTCGTAAGCAATATGTTTCCGTTCTTCTTCCTGTATCTGGGTAATCCTCCGGCTGTACACTTTAAGCTGCTCATTTGCCTGGAATAACTCCTTGGTACGTTCATTGACGTTTAATTCAAGTTCATCATTTAACCGGGCCAGGGCTTCTTCTGTTTGTTTAAATCTGGTTATATTGGAAAAGAGGACAAGAAAGAAACCCTTCTGAGGGCTGAACACATTCACCTCATACCATTCACCAGCAAGCGGATCAATTGCTTCATAATGCATTTCCTTACCGGTCAGGGCTACCTGGTTATGCCGGTCGAGAAACTCACCGGTAAGGTCGGGGAAGATTTCTGTAATTTTTTTTCCGATAACCTGGTCTCTCCTGAAACCAACCCAGCGTTCATAGACAGAATTAATGTCGAGCACCCGGTAATCCACGGCACGATTGTTTTCGTCAAACACAGTCTGGCAGTATACAAGGCCAACAATACTATTATTAAAGATGCCCATGAAGTTGCGATAAGACAGCAGTAAATCTTCTTCAGTCAGCTTTTGCACGGTAACATCCTGCCAGCAGGCTGTTATTCCATCGCTGTACGGGCAAATACGTATATGAAACCATAATCCTTCAGGTATATCATGAAAATCGAACTCTCGAAGGGTATTGTCGTCCATCGCTTTTCGATATTCAGATTCAAGGTTGGTACCCGGGATTTGAGGGAATACCTCCCAGAAATTCCTGCCGATAAGGTGTTCAGGCTCACGTCCTGCAATAACACAAGCCTGCCTGTTGGCATAGACTAAACGCCAACTCCTGTCTATGACAAAAAAACCATCACTGATACATTCAAGAGCTTCGACGGCACTGATTAACCCGGCTGGTTGTTTTCCTGGATTTCTCTCCATACTCATTCCCACCCCTGACACACTACCCGCAAAACCCTCCAAGGTTAATCATTCTATTAGAATGCTATTATACTCCTTTCCCCACATTGAATTCACTAACAATCTATAATTTCAATAAAAAAAAAGCCAGGATAATTTCGGGTTAGTGGAGAGGGAACTTAATGGCTGATTAAGAAACAGGCTCCGAGTTAGATTGGAACGCTGTTAAAGACGAAATGACCGCAAGTTGGAGAATATTCGGTCATTGACAGTTCGTCTTTATCAGCTTCACAGCGGAGCCGAACGATACCGCTTTTACCGCAAAGCCTGGTCCGGTTTTACCATCATGTAACCGATGCGGGTCTTATTGAGAATGAGTGAGGGATTATCAGGGTCAGATTCAAGTTTCTCGCGGAGTCTCCTGATATAGACGCGGAGGCTGTCGACGGCGTCCGGGTAATTGTTTCCCCAGATGGCTTCAGCGAGGCTGTTATAATTGACAACCTGTCCGGCGTTTTTCATCAACAGGTAGAGAATGGTGCTCTCGGTAGGGGTGAGAGGAATACCTTCATCATCCTGGAACAACTGCCTGGTTATCGGATTGTAGCGGAGGGAACTAACCGTAATCATTTCTGTTCCGGTGACTTCCGGAGTACGGCGGGTAATCGCCCTGACGCGGGAAAGGAATTCATAATTGCGAAAGGGCTTGACCATGTAATCGTCCGCCCCCCATTCGAGGCCTTTGACGACATCCTCTTCTTCGCCCTGGATCGTCAGAATCAGGAGCGGGACATCGGAAAAGGAGCGGATTTCCTTGAGGACATCGAAGCCGTTTATATCGGGCAAACCAAGGTCGAGAATGACGATATCCGGCTTTTCCGATTCGACAAGTTCGACTCCCTTCTTACCGAGGTCAGTTTCAACGATGGTAACATCAGGCCAGTTAATTCCGAAACAAACGGACAACAGTTCGAGGATTTCCCGGTCATCCTCGATAATGAGTACCTTCAAGGGCTTCTTTCCGGTTGATGGATTTCCTGTCATATCATTCTCCGATGAATATCATACCATTTCATCCCTTGCCGGGTCGAATAATGTATCCTGAAACAATTCGTTCTTATCATGATAACCTGTCTTTCGTTCCGGGCTGAAAAACCGCCCGAAGGGAATTCCTTCTGTTACGCCGTTCCGGTACGAATATGGAATGCACTATCAGATAAGTATACAAAGGAAATACATCGTTTACAACGTAAAGGGCGGCTTTCAGCAGCCGCCCTTTTTTATTGGTGGTGTCTTCGGACAACGTATCACCGGATTGTCTATGGCAGTTTCATACCGGTCAGCCTTTCATATGCAGTCCGGTAAATCTTCCCGGTGGAGTCAATAACATCATCGGGCAGCATCGGAGCCGGGGGTTCCCTATTCCATCCCGATTTTGTTAACCATTCGCGGACAGGTTGTTTGTCATAACTCGGCTGGGACTGCCCGACTTTATACGTCTTCATATCCCAGAACCGCGACGAGTCCGGCGTCAGCAGCTCATCTATCAGTATAAGGTTGCCATTATCCAATCCGAACTCAAGTTTGGTATCAGCGATGATAATTCCTTTTTCGAGTGCCTGCCGGTGGGCAAATTCATAGATGGCAAGCGTTGTATCACGGACCTGTTCGGCGATTTCTTTACCAACCAACTTGACGACTTCCTCGAACGATATCGGTTCGTCATGACCGGTATCCGCCTTGGTAGTCGGCGTGAAAAGAGGAACGGGGAGCGCTTCGCTTTCACGCAGCCCTTTCCGCAAACTGTCCGCCCATATCAGTTTTCCTGTCTCTTTATATTCCGTCCATGCCGAGCCGGACAGGTACCCCCGCACCACGCATTCGACCGGCAACCGCTCTACCTTCTTTACTATCATGCTTCTTCCGGCAAGGTAGTCAGGGTAATCAAACCGCTTTTCAAGCGGCAGGCAGGTATCCAATACGGTTACATCGTTAACTACCTCAACAGCATGATTTGGAGTGATGTCTTTTGTTTGTTCGAACCAGTACGCCGATAGCTGATTCAATATCTTTCCTTTTTCCGGAATACCGCAGGGCAGAACTACATCAAAAGCTGAAATACGGTCGGTCGCAATAATCAGAAGGAACTCGCCGAGGTCGTAGGTATCACGCACTTTACCGCGGACGAATACAGGCAGGGGCAAATCCGTTGTCAATCGCATCGTATCTTCTCCTCTCAACTGTTTGATAGTCTTATCGACTGTCGAAATAAGTTCTCCCAGGCGATTCGATTTCCTGGCAAGCACTTCGCGCTGTGCTGTCAGGGCTTCAACAATATAAAAGTCCGGACTTGATACTATTTTTGCGATTTCATCGAGGCTGAATTCAAGTTCCCGAAAGAACATGATTTGCTGAAGCCGGATAATGGAATCATCATCATAATACCGGTAACCGTTCTCCGGCCGGTACCGGGGCTTGAGAAGCCCCAGTTTATCGTAGTAATGCAGCGTTCGGACACTGACTCCGGCCAGCGAGGCCAATTTCTTTACTGTATAGACTGTCATAATCACACTATAAACTATGACGTAATGGTAGAGTCAAGCCCTTAAAACAGTAATATCTTATTTAGTAAAATCAATCAGGCATCTACCACGGCTATCGCTTCAATCTCAACCAATGCTCCCGGGACACCAAGTTTTTCAACGAAAATAACGCTGATGGCTGTTGGAATATTCCCCCAGATTTTTTGTGAAGCGGCAAAACCTTCCTGAATGTCCTGTCCTTTAACAACGTAGATGGTTAGCTTGACGACATTTTCCCGGGAAGCTCCAACCGTTTTAAGTATCTCAAGAATATTCTTTAACGCCTGTTCAGTTTGAGCACCCAGAGAATCGCCGGCCATTGTACCGTCCGGCAATATGCCGTTCTGACCGCCAATGTAGAGTGTTTTCCCGCCCTCAGCCATAACAGCCTGCGAGAATACGGGACTTTTATACAGTCCGTCCGGGTTGATATGGGTGATTTTCATAATCCTTTATACTCCTTTTCAGCTTCTTCTCATTAGTTTGTGTCCCAATGAAATCACATATCAGGCTGACAAGAGGCCAAGCTGCCGGTATACCTCTTCGTCATCCTGATGATCGATGAAAGTGAGTATCTTTATTTCCGAACCGGTTTTCTGTACCAGGAAGGTAATATCGGACTCAATCACCTTACTGCCTGTTTTTTCAAACGTCAGGCCCCAATGAGTCTTGACGAGGGAGTATTCGTTCGTGATAAGCGTTTCGTTCATGGAGAGAATTATTGCAGAGGTCCGGCCGACATTCTTATAGAATTGAACGGCTTGACGAGACAGCTCCAAAAACTCTGACCGGTTCATAGATTCTGCACCCTTTGGGCCCGCCAGGATAAAGGTATCGGCGAAATACTCAACAGTTTTTTCAAAACGATTATGCACAACCGTCTCTTCATAATTTTGAAAAAATCGCTCAACAACATCAGTTACTGACATAATTCATACTCCTTTTTACCGTTAATGATACCTGTTATTTACTATATGAACCAGCTTGCCCTTTCACATTGAGTTCCAAGAGTCGCCGAATGGTTATCAAACAAGTAATTATCCGATTAATCGAGTTCACGCTTTGATTATACCTGGATATTCGGCAATGTACAATTTGGATAATTTTCGGTCTGATACATACTGAGTGGTAAACCTGGACAAATCGCTGAAGGGGTGAATCACTAACTAATACCGAAGGCAGAGTATTCAAATACTATACAGAGTTAAGGTCAACAGGCGGTACTTTCCGGAACTATTTCCTTTTATTCAATAATATCAAGCTATGCGAAGCATCATTTTTAATGATGGCTAAGAACATAACCATGTTTGTTTTGATAGAGCATTATGTCTGCTTTTTTTATGATATCGTTTGCTTTCTTTCCGTCTTCCGGCCAGCAGCTGAATCCGAAACTGGCAGTAATGGTACCTGTATCACCAACCTTAACTTTTGACAATCGGGCCTTAATACGATTAACAATACGGGTTACAAATTCCAGTTTTGTTCCAGGCAACAGAACGACGAATTCATCTCCTCCAAACCGGAAAGCGTAATCTGAATCCCGAATAACTTTATTGATAACTTTACCCGTCTTTTTTATGACTTCATCACCGTAAAGGTGGCCGAACCTGTCGTTGATTTGTTTCATCGAATCAATATCAAGAATGACAAACGATAACACACCTCCATATCGTTTATGTCTCGTTATTTCCTTAGCCAGGACATCGTCCAGATGCCGTCTGTTATACAAACCGGTCAGTCCATCGATAAGGGCTTCTTCCCGGACCGTCGAGTACCGGAGAGAGTTCTCAACAGAATACGCAAGATAATCAGCCATCTCGGTGAGAACGTTTATTTGATACTGAGTAAACGGGTTCGCCTGACGGGCGGCGAGTAGCAGTATGCCGATAACGCGGGAATTCACAATAAGCGGAATACTCATCATCGAACCGGCACCTGATTCTGCCGGGTTATTTTTGTCGAGAGCCGTAAAAGCCGATAAATCCTTATCGATTACCATCTGCCGAATTCCAGTAAGTTTGCCTGTCTCATCACCTGAATTGGTAAATTTGTCCCCTTTTTTCCACCGGGTATTTTCTTCAGGACACACCGCCATAACCGTCATTTCTGATTGATTTATGTGAATTATCGCACTCCAGTCAATTTCCATAAAACTTCTGAGTTGGCTGATAAATCCGGTTAAAATAACGTCAATATTGAGGGAACGAAGCAGTGTACCAATACATCGTTTTTGAATAGCAAGTTCCCGATTATCCATTTTTAATTGTTCAATTGTTGCTTCTTTAATCATAGCAGGCAGGATATGCTCAGCGTTTCTCTTGAGGTGTATTTTTTGACATTGACAGATTATCAAGCACTATCCGTTAAAAGGCGCTTACATCCGCAGATTTTCCTAATGTTTTTAAAATATCTTCGGGGTCATTACAATAAGAAAACACGCTGTCACGGCTGATTAAGCCTTTCCGATAGAAATCTATCAGCAGACGATCGAGCGATATCATTCCTGATTGTGCGTGCGTCAGCATGACATTAGGTAACTGATGTATCTTTCCTTCCCTGATAGTGTTTCGTATGGCCGGATTTGCCAGCATAACTTCAACCGCAGCAATTCTGCCTTTTCCGTCAGCCCTGGGAATAAGTGTCTGACAAAGAATTCCTATCAGCAGCGAGGCAAGTCTCGACTGTACTGTCGAGCGTTCGTCCGAAGGGAACAAATCTATTATTCTTTCAACGGCCTGCGGAGCGCTGGGCGCGTGTCCCGTAGTCAGTACCAGATGTCCGGTTTCTGCAATAGTAAGAGCGGCCAGAGCGGTTTCAGCATCTCTCATTTCGCCAACAAGAATGATATCAGGGTCCTGTCTCAGCACGTGTCTGAGCGCTTCTGAAAAAGAGGTCGTATCACTTCCCAGTTCCCTTTGCGTTATTATGCTGTTGATATTCGTGTATATATACTCAACAGGGTCTTCAATAGTCACGATACGTCGATGTTCCCTGGCATTCAAATAGTTAATCATAGCCGTGAGTGTCGTCGATTTCCCGCTGCCGGTAGGGCCGCTGACCACGAGGAAGCCTCTTCTTTTCAGAACCAGTTCTTTACACACTTTCGGCAGCCCAAGTTCATCGATATCCGGGACTGCTGAAGGAAGCATTCTGAAAACAAAACTTAATGTCCCTCGTTGCCGCGCCGCGTTTCCTCTGACTCGTCCAAGTCCGGGAATCGAGTAGCCAAAATCCAGTTCATGGTGAGTCCCAAATTCTTTTTGTTCCTGTTCAGAGGTAATCTGAATCAGCGATTCTTCAAGGTATTCCTGAGTTAAAGGAGGAATGTCTTCGAGAGGACACATGGCTCCGTCAAGTCTGATTTGCGGTTTGTCACCGACTACAAGATGCAAATCTGAAGCCCCGCGTTCCACCGCCATTCTGATTACCGACAGTAAGTCCATGATACTAGTCTCCGACTATAATTTTAGCTGAAAAGGTAAGTCCCTCTGATTCATCCGATATAATGCTGAGTATGTGAATATCAGAATACAGTCCAAGTTCGGCGAGAGTGTAAAAATAAGAAAGCACCTCTTCTTCTCCGCTTGCCCTTCCGGACACCGTTACTTCACCGCGCTGAGCGTCTAAATCGGTAATCAAGACATCGGGCGGTACAAGAGATAAGACAGAGGTGATTCCCTGAATGCTTTTAGTTTCAATACCAAGTTCAGGAGTCAAGGTAAAAATCATATTGTTGTCATCAGATTCAACTATCCTCAACGACTCTATATCGCTGAATATTTGATGGTCAAAGATGGTTTTCAGAAAGATAGAAATCCGGAGCACATTGGCTGATTTCCCCTGAACAGTCAATTTCCCGTCGGAGTAATCGATATGATGAAGAGTAACGTAATTTTTCATACCGGACATTGTCGTATCTAAATAGCTGTTAATACTCAGTGATTTGTTTCCAATGTAACCAAGTGTTTCAGAATAGTTATCGATTAACAATTGATGCGCATCAGCATATTCCTGTAATTCTTTAATTCTCGCGGTGGTTTGAAGACTCTCCGCCTGCGTTTGCACGAGTAATAGGTTCGTGCTCTCGATTTTTGCTTGAACAGACCTGTTTTCAGCTGCAATATTTTGGGTTAAAAAAAGTAAAAACAGGAGCCCTCCAAGGATAATCACCCCGGCAGGGACAGGAAGAACATGGGAAATCGAAACAGCTTTAACGTGGAATTCTTCCGGTAGAATATTAAGGGAAATTACGAGAGGCGCCGGTTCCTTTTTAGCACGAATCCTGTTGTATACCATGGCCAGATTTATCGAATAGTAAAACGTATCGATATCTTCAGGACAATCTATCGATGGCACTGAACGCTCAACCGGACGTTTCAGTCTTTCAGAAAGAAATGCCAGGGCACCATTTTCGTCATTGACAGTACCTGAAACAAACAACGGGATATCGTTATTCAAAGGGTTTTTTTGACTGTTGGCATTGAAGAAAGAAATCGTCCGTTCCAGTTCATCAGCGATAGATGACAGTTTTTCTTCCCAGGCTGCCGAAGCCAAGGGAAAAGTCATTGTTCGTACCGGTTGAGGTTTACCGCCTGAGATAACGACTATGTCATATTCATTCTCCTGAATATCGACAATTACAGAAGTTTCTTCTTTGGATGTGCCTGCCTGCAACAAAGGTTTTAGACCCAAGAACTGAAATTTCAAATTAGCCAGTCGCAGCGTTCTGACAAGAGAATCGATAATTTTCCGTGGAATAGCAACGATAAAAGCTTCAGTATTTTCTGTAGATGAAGGAATGACCTGCCATGACAGATAGAGTTGCTCAAGGGGGACCGGCAGGACTCTTGCCGCTTCCCGTTCAATGGCTTCACGTAATACTTCCTTTGGCAACAGGGGAAACATAGCCGGCCGGGTCAAACAGCCTAATCCGCTGATTCCAACATTTGCTTTATTAGCTTTAACCCCGTGGTTCCCGAGGAGTTGACGAATTGCATCTGCCACTTTTTGCTCATCAACAACCACATTATTCTGAACGAGTCCTGGTTCCAGCTTCACATTTCCCCATTTAGTCACTTTACGGCCTTCGTAAACAAGGAGACGAATACTGGTATCATCGATATATAAGTTAACAATTTTTCCGGCCATCATTCGATGCTCCGATTACGATACAGAATGAGTGTTATTTCGGCAGAGGGAATTTCTCCAGCCTCTGAATCAGGGACAACAATAGAAATATCCTTTGTTACACCGGTGATGAAATGGCTGTTAAGAGCCGACACATACGATATCAGTCGATTCAAGGTACCCTTAACCGATATGACGGATGTCAAGGTCAAATAGGTAACCCCGTCAATAATTTCCGCCCCCGGTTCCGGAGAGGTTACACTGATAATCGATACATTGCTGGCGGTACCAATCTCAAACAGTCTATCGGTGACCTCGACGCTCGAAAGGGAATGGGAGAAAGTTTGTTGTAAAGGTTCAATCGCCAAGAGTATTTCTGCCTGTTGCTTTTTTAACTCCCTTTCTGTTTCCAGTTGCTTTTCAATATTGATTCCGTTCAATCTTGCCTGAACGGAAGTCAATTGCTCATCGAGTGCATTGCGACTTTTCGATTCGCGAACGTAAAGCATACCAAATCCGACTCCGACAATTATCAGAATCCCAATCGAGATAATCAATATGATTGTTCTGCTAATTTTCATACTCTATTCAGTTAACCGATACTATCATTTCAGTAACATCCACGAGGCGATATACGGTACGCCATCCTTTATTGTTAATCCAGCTGAGATTTCAGCAGTTATTTTTTCATCTACAGGCCGTGTCGCCCTGGCAATAAGCTTATAGGAGGAGCCAGTTAATTCTGATACCATACCAACATCCGCCCTTTGTGCCTTAACCCATGAATAATGGTTATCAACAATACTACCCGGGACTATTTCATCAATATAAAATATATGTGTAGCTATCGGATTATCCTGTCCGATACTCGGCCTTGGCGAAGGAAAATTCCATGTCAGTTTCTGAGCGCCTGTTGCGGCGGAAGAAACCACCGGTGCGTTCACGGATAGATTTTCAGGGAAAAGGGAAACCGATCCCTCCTGATACTCAAACCCAAGCGGAAGGATTGTTCCTGCTTCGGATAAAAATATCTCCGGTGTACCTTCGACCGGTTGCCAGATAACTGAAATCGTATACTTATATGCTCCGACTGATTCTATCCATTCGGTAGTAGTGTTTATTCCGAGATAATCATTATGAGTAGTATAGGTAACAATGAATTGTTCCTGAACCTCGATACTTACTTCCATATTATTGATGGTTTCGGTCAGGCTGGACGGCGGTATCAGATTTCGCTTGAAGTACCACAACGTATTTTCAATTCCGGAATCAGCAGCATATAATCCCAATATTTTTTCATCGATTACCTGGTTATGCTTCAAGCTCGCGCTTACATGCTTCAAATTTACCCCTATCAGCAATCCTCCTATTGCTAAAAGGATGAGAACAATCGGGAGTAATTGTCCTCTTTCACCATATAGAAACCGTTTGATAAAACCGGAAATTCTTTGACTAGTTAACATTTTCAATCCGTCGTTTTACCAGGTATTCCCTGGTTTCCTGAATACTCTTGTACTGAATTGTTAGATTGACGGAAAAAAAGGGATAGAAGTACCCGGCAATCGTGGTATTATCTTCATCATCAGGGTGAAAGTATAGGTAATCCGCTACCAGTTTTTGTTCTGTCGTACCGCCATCGATGGTAAAGGCGCGAATCAGACTGCCAACATTATTCCCTTCGTTTTCAAACGAGTAGACCGCTGTACAGGGTGTATCTTCGTCAAACCAATCCAAAGTCAGAAAAATCGCCGGATTCGTATTATCGATAACGATGGTTTCAGCCATTTGAGCGTCTCTGCTTATCCAGTATCCGGCATGATTCAACTGATTGCCGGCCGTTACCAGGGCATTACTCCGCTCAATCGTTGTGAATATTTGAAATATCGCCCCACCGGCTGCAACAGAAGCCAGTACCATTATGCTTATGGTTACCATAAGTTCCATCAATACATAACCGGTCTCCTGCCTGTTCATCTGTCTGTTTTATACATCTCCAGTTGAGCCAGTTGGTTTCCCGAATGCTCTATTACTACCGTTATTTTTTGAATACCATTGTCCGGGCTGCTTAACGGCTCGGCGTAAATGCTGGCGGAGTAGTGAGCGTATTTTCCTTCATCCGGTAACGTGCCCGGGTCATACTCCCGGGTTTCATAGATATAAGGAGAAGTTTTAACGTATTCCAGCTGATTCTGCGCCAAACTCATTGCAGTAGCCTGCCTGTCATGTATCGAAGCAGCTTTATTGATTGTTACCAGCCCTGAAAGAAAAACAACAGCAATCGTCCCGAGAACTGCGAGGCCGACCAGCATTTCAATAAGGGTGAATCCGTTTTGAAATCGGATATTCCCTTTCATTTTCATTGATAAACATCCAAACACGACTATTATCATCGCGTTATATTCCTTTGTCGTACATGGCGGTCATCGCAGAAACAAGGGTCAACGCGATAATCCCGACCATTCCTCCGATAACAAGCGTCATGACCGGTTGAATCAGCCCGGAGAAATTGCGCATCTTTTCTTCCGCTTCAGCTTCGAAACTGGACGCTACCGACTGAAGGGTAACATCAAGGTTTCCTGCCTGCTCACCGACTTTAACCATTTGCGTCATCATCGGCAGAAAGAGCTTATTCCGGCTCATTGGCTTCGATATTCCTTCGCCTTTCAGCATCTGAATCTCAACACCGACGAATGCTTCAGCTAATACCCGGTTATCAGTACCTTTTATCGATAGAGCCATCACTTCACTCAGAGGCATTCCCGAACGTAACAGCAAAGCCATGCTCCTGCAAAAACGAGCCAGTTCATTCAGTAATCTGACCCTGCCTAACAAAGGCAGCCGGAGAAGCAGCTTGTCCCACTTATATTTGCCGTCAGGTGTTCTGAAATAGTAGTAAGCGCCGGCAAGCAAAGCCCCGAATCCGGCTAAAACATAAACTCCGTTATGCCGGGAAAATTCTCCAATATTGATAAACATTTTAGCGATTGCGGGCAATTCTACTCCCAGTGAACCGTAAAGGTCATTGAAAGAGGGTAATATAAACGTTATGAGTAACCCAATCACGATGATTGCAATGATGGAGGTAAAAACAGGCATTTTCAGGGCATCTTTAGTCTTTTTCGTTGAGGCTGCCTCTTTTTCCATATAGTCTGCAACCTGACGAAGTAAAACATCGAGATCCCCTCCCTGTTCTCCGATGCGCAGCAACTGGGTATACGTGGGGGTAAACAGCCTGGGATACTTTTGCAGTACCTTTGAGAGCTGGTTGCCGATACGCACGTTCGTGGCGATGTCTCCAAGCGCTTTTTTAAAAGTACGATTATTTACCTGTTCCTGTAACAGTTCGATTGCGCTGGCAATATCGGTGCCGGATTCAAGAAGTATCGCCAGTTGGCGATAGAAGAGGATTATTTCCGAATGTTTTGTTTTTCCGGGACTGTCCAGGAATCCCTTAAAATTGATAAAAGGGACAAATGGTTTCAAACTGATTACTTTATAGTTGGCATACCCTAATACCTCAGTCGCAGTTTCTTCGCTTGTTGCGGTAAGTTTTCCTTTAACTACCTTTCCTTTTGAATCGTATGCCACATATCGATAGGTCATATTTCAAACGTTCTCCCGGAAATCCTAATCTCCCGTATACGCATTATGAAGAACCTCTATCGGTGTGGTAATGCCTGCCTGCACTTTCAGCATTCCGTCTCCGGCAAGCGTTATCATCCCTTCCTTTATCGCCTGGGCACGTAATTGTTCAGTGTTCGCATTTTCCAGTATCAACCTTCGAATTTGCCCGCGAATCGGCAGTATCTCAAACAATCCTATACGTCCTTTATATCCGGTATTGGAGCACGATTTACATCCGTTCCCATAAAGAAATTCATTTCTTTTTTCACCGGTTGCGGCGAAGTAAGCTTCCTGCTCGACGACCGAAGCTTCTTTCAGTTGCGCGCAATCAGGGTCAATTCTTCTCACCATCCGCTGAGCTACTACCCCGACAACTGCAGAAGCTATTAAAAACGGCTCGATGTCTAAATCCAGCAGCCTCGTAATAACACCAACTGCGTCATTGGCGTGAATAGATGAAAGAACGAGATGACCGGTAAGGGCGGACTGGATGGCAATATTGGCTGTTTCCGCATCACGGATTTCACCAACGAGGATAACATCGGGGTCAAGACGGAGTATCGAGCGTAATCCGCTGGCAAAGGTTAAACCGGCCCGAGGATTAATCTGAATCTGGTTTATATTCTCGAACTGGTATTCAACGGGGTCTTCAATGGTTATAATATTGTTTCCTTTTTTGTCCAGGGTATTTAACGATGCATAGAGAGAGGTAGTCTTCCCGGAACCGGTGGGTCCGGTAACTAAAATCATCCCGTAAGGAACCTGCAACATTTGTTCGTAAATTTTAAGGCTTTCAGAAAGAAAACCTAACTTATCCAGAGTCATCAAGGCTTTTGTTTTATCAAGAATACGCAGAGCTGCCATTTCTCCGTTGACGACCGGAATCGTTGCGACCCGAATATCGACCTCCTGCCTGCCTTTCAACCTGACGGTAAACTGCCCGTCCTGCGGCCGGTGATGGTCGGCGATATTCATCTTCGCCAAAATTTTAATACGGGATATGATTGACTCCGAAGTCGCCAGCGGCAGCGAAAACGGTTCATGGAGTGTGCCGTCTATCCGGTAACGAACGCGCAGGTAGTTATCTTCAGGCTGCAGATGTATATCGGATGCACGAGCTTTTATTGCTTCGTTAATAATGAGCATGATTGCCTTGGCAACCGGGGCATCGGCTACTTCATCGGTTGAGAGCGGGACATCATTTGATTCGGAGGAAACAGCAATACCGGATAATTCTTTTTCAATTTCGCCGTAGGCCTGATAATTGAAATCGATTGCGTCCTGGATTTCTTTGGAACCGGCTTTTTCGGGTTTTATGTGCATCCCGCTAATGGTACTCAAGGCTTCCAGAGCAATGATATCGGTCGGGTTTGCCATTGCTATACGCAACGACGTACCAAATATTTCAAGAGGAATGACTTCATATTTACGGGCAGTCACTTCTGAAATAAGTTCCAGCGCTTCGGGCTGGATAAAGCCTCTACGCATACTGACTGAGGATTCTGTACTCATTGATTAGTATTCCCGTACGATTTCACTTGCATTTTTTCCGACCGAAGACAATCATTTTTACCTGCCTGGTATTTTCTGCATTTCTTTCGAATTCCAGGAACCGATATGATTGGATACCACTGCCTGCTGTTGCACGTGCCGGATAATGCACAGAATTTCATCTTTGATGGAAAAGAAAGCGTCAACGATTTCAGGGTCGAAATGGCTTCCTTTTCCTTCCGTTATGGCCATCATCGCCTTTTCTACCGGAATCGGTTCTTTATACGGTCGCCAGGAGCACAGAACATCGAATACGTCGGCAACGGCGGTTATTCTCCCTTCCAGCGGGATTTCCTGACCGCTTAACCCCCGGGGATAGCCGGTGCCATCCCATCGTTCATGATGGGTAAGAGCGATTGTTTCGGCTTTTTTCAGGGATTCGGCGGTTGAACCTGCCAGTATTTGAGCGCCGATAGTGGTGTGGGTTTTCATGATTTCCCACTCGTCCGAACTTAATCTGCCTGGTTTATGTAAAATATGTTCCGGAATTCCTATTTTCCCGATATCGTGCATTGGTGCCGTATATAAGAACATGGTCGCTGCATCGTCTCCTAAACCCAGGGCACGGGCGATAACTTCGCAGTACTGACTAATCCGTACCAGATGTTTGCCGGTTTCAGCATCCTTATATTCTGCGGCGCGGGAGAGGCGATAAATGGTATCGAGAGACGATTTCTGCAATAAAGCGAGAGCCTGATTCAGTTCTTCGGTCCTTTTTTTTACGGCGCACTCCAAATCCCGCTGATAATTGCGCATATAATCGTTATACGATTTGACTTTCAACTGGGACTTTACGGTGGCGATAAGTTCTGTTCTATCGACGGGCTTGCTGAGAAAATCATCGACGCCGGATTCGAGCGCTTTCACCCTGTCCGGTATATCATTGAGTGCCGTCACCATGATAATGGGTATCGAATTGGTTTCCAGATTGTTTTTCAGAATATGTGCCACTTCAAATCCGTCCAGACCAGGCATTCTGGCATCCAAAAGGATAGAAGACACAGAAAAGGCGGATACCAGTTCGAGAGCTTCCTGTCCGTCTGACGCGGTTATTGTCTGATATCCTTCTTCCGATAAAAGAATACTGAGAAAATCACGAATGGTTTTCTCATCGTCAACAACAAGGATGGTTTCTGTTTGGCTCATTTATATCATCACTACAGTATCAGGCATGCAAATACTATTCAATTCAATAGTCCGGGTGTATCCGAATACATCAGGTAACCAGCCGTGTTTACCATGAAAAACATAAGTTATTGAATAGTAACCTTGGTATAAAAAAACCACCGGCTAGTAAACCGGTGGTTTTTTATACCCTATCATTACTCAGCTTTTTCAGTACTCTGGTATACGGTACCGTCTTCGTCCACCCAATATTCGTATGTGGTAAGCTGAGTCGCCACAAGGTTTCCGTTATCCGAACCCCAAAGAACCAAGGTTGAGTTTGCAGTCGTAACGGGGAATTCACTCATGTCATTGGTAGCATTATCACTACTATCGAAAAATGTCCCTACGTCAAAACTACCAACCCCTTCAGCAACCATTAAGGCTTGGACAGCATTTTGAATCGTGGTAAATTCAGTGTTTTTCGCTTCGTCTTCACCAGTGCCGATAAACCGCCCGACATTCGGAATGACAACCGCCGCCAGAACACCGAGAATCGCCACGACAATGAGTAATTCAATCAGGGTAAAACCTTTTTCACCTTTTCTTATCATTCGAGTATTGTCTCCTTCTTTCTAAATGAACCTTAATACTTATTTAATATGTAAATCTGGCGAGTTCCAGAGTCGTTTTTATTTCATATATGCTATATTATGAGCAGACAGATAACACTCCTTTCACTACTTTCTTCTTCAAGGAAAATGCTGCTTTAAGCAGACAAAGACCTGGTTGGATTCGTATGGTGTTATCAGTTTTTTACTCGTATGATGGTATTATAGCGACAGCGCTTAAATAACGCCTAAACAACTGCATAAAAAACCTAAACAAATTCTAAACATCCATTACAATTTATTAACTGTTTGCAAAGTTATGGAAGGTACCATGCCCAGATAGACTGCCCCCAGAGGAGTGTTATCAGGGCGGCAACAGTCATGAATACCGCAGCCGGTATTGCGTCTTTCCGCCCTTTGATTTTGAAGGCAAGCAGAATTATTGCGATAATTCCGCCAAGTATCCAGGACATGATTATCGCCAGGATGACAAGAGGATAGCCGGTCATGATTCCAACGAGAGCTGCGAGCTTGATATCTCCCAATCCCATGCCTTTCGGGTAAATGATATACGGCAGGGACATTATCAACAGGCCGGCTGCTCCGCCTGCAAGCGCTATCACCAGCCTGGTAAAAGCCGTTCCGGTGAAGGAGGTAACCGTTTCGATGATAACACCGCTCCCCAGACTGTCAACCGCCGGCATTTCAGGGCGAAACAGGGAAAATATCAGCATGATAATCATGGCAGGGAAGGTAATTACGTTCAGGACAAGCTGATTTTCGAGGTCGATAACAAAAATCATTATCAACAGGCAACCGGTTACAAGGAAGAAAGCAAGTTCTATCGAAAGACCAAACCTCCACAGGAACAATCCGAACATCGTGGCGGTTATCAGTTCGACGAGAGGAATCCGCAGGGGTATCAACCTTTTACAGTACCGGCATTTTCCCGATAAGAGCAGGTAACTGAAAACGGGAACAAGGTCAACCGGCGCCAGCTTTTTCCCGCAGTTGTCGCAGTGTGAAGGGGGAAAGGCAATCGATTCCCTCCGGGGGAGCCTGTCGATGCAGACATTCAGGAAACTGCCGGTAAACAGCCCCAGCAGGACGAACAACGGTAAATAAATAAAATTCGACATCTTTTACGCCGGCTACGCCTTCTCAGAAATCTATTCTATACAAAAAAAGGTGTGCGTTGAAAAGCAATCAATGACCTAATTAAAATTCTAACACCCTCATTTTGTTTATATACATATTCGTAAATTATGTGCTATTAATGTTAAGATATCATTGAGAAGAAAGCAATAATCCCGGACAATTCAATACATGGTGATTGTAACATCCGCATGAACAGGTTCCTGTTTTATCAATAATGCCAAACACATTGTATACTACTAATTCTGTTATTACCAATGAGAGTTAATGAACGTAATAGCAAAGGGTTCTATCTATCAGTTTCTCCTGAAATTTTGCAGTCTGACTGGCCTCTGGTTTTTCAACACAGAGGATTATTTTCCCGTTCTTAATAGTACCGAGCGCAAAATGACAGAAACAGTACCCGGCAATAAGGAAATGTGATTGAGTAAAGATATCAGGCCGAGAAAATCGAGCAAGCCGCACGTCCTGATAGTGGATGACGAGCTGGGCATTATAAAGCTGTTGAGAGCCAACCTTGAATTCGAAGGGTTTAAAGTAACAGCGGCAATAGATGGAACAGAGGCTCTCCGTCTGTTAGAAATGGAGCTTCCCGATTTAGTGATTCTCGATATAACAATGCCGACGATGGATGGTTTCGAGATACTGGAGAAAATCAGGGAATGGTCGTCCGTTCCGGTTATCATGCTCAGCGCCAGGTCGAACGAAGACGATAAGGTCAGGAGTCTTGACCTGGGGGCGGATGATTACATCACCAAGCCGTTCGGAAAAAATG
Source organism: uncultured Dehalococcoidales bacterium (assembly GCA_964463875.1). GTDB lineage: Bacteria > Chloroflexota > Dehalococcoidia > Dehalococcoidales > UBA2162 > MGML01. The sequence goes on along the minus strand of CAYXEG010000007.1, from coordinate 5,510 downwards.
AGCTGTTAGCCAGAATCAGGGCGGTGATGCGTCGCGTTCATAAAACCGTTATCGAGACAACCCGGCCTTCGATTTCAGGGGGCAATCTGGAGATAGATATCAGCAAGAGACGGGTTACGGTAGCCAATAAAGAGATACGATTGACGCCGACTGAGTACAACCTCCTGCTGGAATTGGCGCAGAATGAAGGGAAAGTCCTGACTCATATGCATCTTCTTGGTAACGTCTGGGGTCCCGAGTATCTCGAAGAAAAAGAATACCTCCACGTATTCATATCGCGGTTACGGAACAAGGTAGAAACGGACCCGGTCAGTCCCTGCCATATACTTACCGTACCAGGCATTGGCTACCAGTTCAACCGACTACCGTAAAACTTAAATAAACTTTACTCGTACTACTAGTATTTCCAGTTTAAAACCACTCATGTTACCGGACTTGAATAACGGTAATTTCCGGACTTTTTTAAACCTTGTATACAAAATATCCTTCTCTTTATTGTAGAGTATGTACAGGTGTCACATTATGTCAAATACTAAGGACAACTACTGTCGGTTGCTTTCTTCGTTAATGTTGGTGGCCATTTACAGACAGTGAAGAAATCTTAATCCCTTAAAAATTTTTTTTACAGGCAATACCGGAGCAAAACTAAAACGGTTTCCGGTATTTTCAGGGTAAGAAATACTGTACTGTCTATACTCCCTGAAAAAATCGTTTCGGTCCGTTTACGCACAGTGAATCGATGATGGTATCATCAACCCCCATTTCTTTCAGCCACGGGAAGATTACTTTTTTCAGGTAAAGATAGCCGTGGGGATTTCGGTTATTCATGATATCCCGGACTGCAGGAGGAGAAAAGGCTATGGGGTCAATCATGCTGATATCATGCGAGGGGAGAAGGCGGTCGGCCCAGCCGGCGTCAATCAATCGTTTCATCGTTTCCGTGCGGGCATGGGGACTCAGGTACGAACCCGGAAACCGGTCCATCCCGAGGTAGCAGCCCTGTTCCAGTATCCAGTTCAGGTATTCCATATCCTGGGTATCATTGGCGTGGCCGACAACGACCTTTTTCATTTCGACACCCTCGTCCTGCAGTATTGCTAACTGCTGGCGGGCCACCTGTTCTGCAGCGAAGGAATGAAGCATGATGGGAACGCCTGTCCGGCGCTGTGCCCTGGCGATGGAGCGCAGCATTATTTCTCCATCATGCGTCACGCCACCGTAATCGGCGGCTGATTTCAGAATCCCGGCTTTGATGCCGGTGCCGGCGATACCGACTTCGATATCGCGTACAAAAAGGTCAGCGAAGAGGTCAGGAGAATTTTCGTACAGGTAGTCAGGAAGTTTCATCCACCATCCCGAGCAGGCAATGATATTGACGCCGGTACGGCGAGATACTTCGGCCATTATGTTCACGTCCCGTCCGGTATCGAACGGTGTAGCATCGATAATCGTATCGACGCCTCCTTCTTTTGCTTTGCTTACCCCATCGATTATTCTCTCCAAAATCCGGGGGCCGAACAGCTCAGGGTAATTCTGGATAAGAGGCCCCTGGTGAACGATGTGTTCATGCATGAGGGTGAACCCCAGATCGGTGGAATCCATCGGACCAAGAACAGTGTTGACAATCGTCATGCAAATTACCTCCCGGATTTAATTACTGTTGCATCACCCTCGTTGAGAACAACCAGTTACTTTTCAGAAATCAGGTTTTGCTTGTAAGAGCCGCTCATCACGGTCGTGAAGTGGAATATCGGTTTTTCGACTGACAGTACTCTCAGGGGGCAGTGGGTCAACCCTTGCGGGATAAACAGCAGAGTACTCTTTGTCAGGATGTATTTTTCATCCTCAAGCCAGAATTCCACTTCGGCGTTTAAATCGTTCGGTTTGTCCGGATTGCTGCCGAAGAAGCCGATGACCTCATCGTAGTCGTGTTTGTGGGCGCTATCGTGATTGATTCCGGCAGGCGTGGGCTTCCAGAGCCAGACAGCATTGACGTTAAAAGCCCCGGGGGTATTTTCACCGTCCATCCAGAGCACTTTTGTGGCTCTCTGTTTGTATGCTTCCGTGGGAATCATCCCTTCAGGCATTTTCAATTCCTGGAGTACATACTTTTCATATTTTCTTTCCGTCATCTCTCATGGTCTCCTTTAACAGATTTCATTACACTTTTTTTCATGAGTAATCAAATTTCATATCGATGTCAAACAAGAGAAGCTTCGATATTTTTAAGATTCTTTAAACCTTGAACGGCCAGTTCCTCACCCGTGTCTGCAAATTTTCGCCAGATAGCACAGAGGCGGTTCAGCTCTTCAAAACCGGGGTCGAACGATTCAATAACAAGCGGTCCCGTATAGCCAACTTCCCTGATTGCGGTGAAAAAATCTTTCCATGGTACTTGTCCGGTACCCGGGATTCCCCGGTTGTTCTCGCAGACATGAACGTACCCCAGGAATTCGCTGCCGCAGGTATGTACTGCTTTTGCGAAATCCAGCTCTTCACGAATCATATGGAAAGAATCGAGATGTACCTTAACATTACCGGTACCAATCTCTTTGCAGTATTTCACAGCGTCTTCGGCGATGTTAATGAAGTGGGTTTCGAAACGATTGACCGGCTCTATAGCCAGAATCAAGTCACTTGTATCCCTGGCATAGCCGGCAGCTTCCTTCATTGCTTCTACCGACCATGCCCATTCCTGTTCGGTCCGGCACCTGCCGGAGAGGTATCCCCACGAAGAATAAAGCACGCCACCCAATATTTTCGAGCCTAATTCGTTATTGATATCGACCATCAGTTTCAATGTTTGCAAAGCGTGCTTTCTCACTGCCGGGTCAGGGTCTATGGGGTTGCTGTCCGCAGGCAGGCCGATGGAGGTTACCACTTCAATCCCGGCTTCCTGAACAGCTTTTTTTACTGCTTTGACGGGAAACCGTTCGGGGTGTCCGATATTTATGTCCATTACCGAAAAACCCAATGATTCAGCTTTGTTCAGGAGGGGTATATCCTTTTCAGTGAATTCCTCCGTCCAGATGAGCGAATTGACGCCAAATTTGAACATGTGTCCCTTTCTCCTCCACGATACTCCTATCTGCCCGGAAGTTGGCCACATTGTGCTGGTATTTCATTCTATGTTCATCGTCCGGTAGGTACCGCCGGTGACGACGGAAAAGTGAAAAATCGGCCGGTCGGCACGATGGATAATCAGCGGGCAGTGACTCATACCGGACGGGGCGAAGAGCATCGTGCTTCGGGTTAACATGTTTTTCTCATCTCCCATCCACATTTCCACCTCTCCGTTGAGGTTATACGGGTCAGAGGCATCACCGCCGAAAAACCCGATGATTTCATCATCGTTGTGCTTATGAGCAACCGGCGCATGGTTCGCCGGTTTACAGTACCAGGAAACGTTCATCTGGAAAGCTCCCGGAACAACGTCTTTATCCATCCATAAAACCCGGGTGGCGAATTTTTTATAAGCTTCGACAAACTCTGGTTTGAAAGCCGGAGCTTTGAGTTGGGTGACGATATATTTACTATAGTCCGACTCCGGTTTATGCGTTTCCTTTAACGAGGCTGCGTCCCATTGGCCGCCGGTGGTGACGGAGAAGTGGAAGATAGGTTTTTCGATACGGTTTACGGTGAGCGGACAGTGCTTCAGCCCGCCGGGAATGAAGACCATGGCGGACCTGTCAATAATAAACTCCTGGTCGCCCAGCGTTATCCCGACCTCACCATGCAGGTTATACGGGTCGTCCGGGTCATTGCCGAAGAAACCAAGGATTTCACTTGCCTCATGCGTGTGGGGCGGCGGGCCTTTCGGAATGGGTTTCAGGTACCATGAACAGCTCATCTGGAAGGCTCCCGGGACGACATTTTCATCCATCCACAAGATTCTCGTGGCCACCTTAGAGTAAGCAGCATTAACCTCCGGCGAAAATGGTGCCTTCAATTGCTGAACAACATACTTCGAATACGGTGAGGCAGACATAGACAACCTCCTTTTTTTTATTCCCGATACCAGTATACTAAATATTACTCAAGAATCCGGGAAAAACCGGATTTAACTTGTAAAGGTTCAACGATATACAGGTATTTATCCGTATCCGTGCTATATTCAGGCCAGTCAATCAAGCCTTTGACACTCGGGTTGCCTGTCCGGGCAAAGGTTGTCCACATTTGCATTATTGCTTCGGATACGTTCCGTTCGTTATCCGTTATCACCGGCATATCGGACTTTGCTCCGGCGGCTTTATACATGAACCGGAGAGTAACCCACTGACCGGGGTAATCGACGTCGCCAAACACAAACGGTATTTCCATTGCGTGAGCAGAGACACCGCCTTCCTTGCGGAAATTACCCGGTACCTGGTCGAATATCCCGATGAATCCCTTTTTCCCCGTTTTACTCGCAGCGTTGTTTATTTTGATGTATGCCGGGATGATATCCGGAGCGTGGATAAGTCCGGGACCGGTCAGTTCACCGAGGTTGGCACAGGTAATCATCGGTACGGAATTCTGCTCGTTCCGGTCAAGGATAAAGTAAGGAGTATCCGGCAGGAACCACCCGTCGACAACAATATTCCAGGGGCCATTGAAAACCGCTTCACCTCCGGTTTCCTCGTTCATCGCCTGGGAAACTTCTATCACCTTTTCCCACGGAATCGCCCGGGCGGCAGCCAGCGGGTCAGCTTCTTTATCGACGCCGAGCCTGGCAAAGAGCTTGGCGCCGTGTTCTTCCATCTCTTTTACCGGAACCGCGAAAGCATGACTGCCGCCGCTCTGACAGATAGCTTTATGAAAGAGGCCTTTTGCCAGAGGTGAGGTAAGCATGCAGACAACCTTATCCCCGCCGCCGGATTCACCGAAGATAGTTACACTTCCGGGATCGCCTCCGAAGGCGGCGATGTTCCTTTTCACCCATTGCAGGGCAGCTATCATATCAAGGAACATGTAATTACCGGAGGAATGATGGGGGGATTCCTTCGTCAGCAACGGATGAGCCAGCAACCCGAACTCTCCCAGTCGGCTGTTTACGGTCACCAGAACAACCCCGTGCTGAGGCAGACCGGAGTGGTTATAGATATACCAGTTACCACTGCCGTACCGCAACCCGCCGCCGTGCAGCCAGACCATGACCGGCAGCTTTTCAGAGGCGTCTTTTGCCGGAGTGTGGACGTTCAGGTAGAGACAGTCTTCACTCGATGGTTCTTTCTGCTCTGCTTCGGGCATGTTCCTGTCCGGATACTGGGCCGGCTGGATACTGTATTTCGTGCATTCACGGATTCCTTCCCAGGGCTGAACCGGCTGCGGCGGTTTCCAGCGAAGATTCCCGACCGGCGGGGCCGCGTACGGGATACCCCGGTAGACAAATACTTCCTTACCCGGTTTTCCGACTACGGTACCGGAGATATATCCGGAATTTAGTTTAACGGTATTCATTCAATTACTCCTTTTTCCGAAATTTAACGTTTGCCCCGTAATTACTGTAATAGTCCGGGGTTAAGGCGATT